>CAIVPW010000112.1 GCA_903907895.1 uncultured Alphaproteobacteria bacterium | reverse complement strand
CGGCTGTTCGTCGTGAGGGGGGATGCACATCAGACCGGCAATGGGCAAGGCGAGCTGCTTACAGAGCGCGAGAAATTCTCCGAGTTCGTGTACCGCGACGCCCGCCTTTTGCGCTTCGGCACCGATATTGACCTCGACCAGACACGAGACGCGCCGCTCGGCGCGGCGCATTTCTTCGGCGAGTGCGTGGGCAAGCTTTGGACGATCGAGCGTCTCGATGACATCGAACAGCGCCACCGCCTGACGCACCTTGTTGGTCTGCAGGGGGCCGATCAAGTGCAGAACCAGGTCGGGCGTTTCTGCTCGCAGTGCGGGAAACTTTCCCTCCGCCTCCTGCACGCGGTTCTCGCCGAAGTGACGCTGGCCGTTGGCAATCGCTTCGCGCACGCCCTCCACGGGGTGGGTTTTCGACACCGCAACGAGCGTGACGTCGGCGCTTATGCGGCCGTTGGCCTCGGCCGCCTGGCGCACGCGCCGGCGCACCTCGGCAAGATTGGCGGAGACGGAGGATGCGGACATCGCGCCGCCAACATAGGTGTCGCGGCCGCCTCCGTCGATGTTCCGCAGCGGTGTTAGAGTCGCAGCGATGACAGGAAGTGCCGCCAACGCATCGACCTTGCTGGCAATCGCCCGTCGCCTGGCGGAGCAGGCGCGCATCCCGATGCCATCTGCGCTGCCCTCGTTGCTCTATCTAAGCGATTCGGTGCGTTCGCCCGACCCTGTGCGCGTGGCGCGGACCCTGCCGGCCGGATGCGGCGTCGTGCTCCGGCACTACGACCATCATGACCGGAGGAAGTTGGCACGTACTGTGGCCGCAGTCTGTCGTGAACGCGGGCTGACGTTTCTCGTTGCGGCGGATCCGGCGCTGGCGGCCGACGTGGGAGCAGATGGGGTGCATTGGCCGGAGGCATTGCTGGCGCAGCAGAGCCCGAGTGCAACTGGGATCGTGACTACGGCGGCGCATGGGCTGGCCGGCTTGCAGGCCGCCGCCTTTCATCGATGCGATGTAGCCATCTTGTCGCCGCTCTTTGCGACCGCGAGTCACCGCGACGCCGCGCCCCTCGGATTGGATCGCTTCCGCGCGCTCGTCGTGCAGGCGCGGATTCCCGTACTGGCCCTCGGGGGCATCACCGCCACCAATGCAGGCACGTTGGAGGGGTGTGGCGCCGCGGGCATTGCCGCGATCGGCGCGTTCGAGCTTTAGCGGATCCCGAAACGCAGAGGGGCGGGCCTTGCGGCCCGCCCCTCCACCATCCCCCAAATGACGTTTTTTAGAACGTCAACTTGGTCTGAACCATCACGCCGTGCGCCGTGCGCTGACGCTGCGTGTCGGTCGCGTCGAGGCCGGTGTGGTGCGTGTAGCGGTAGTTCTGGTAGCCAACGTCGAACTCGAGGCCCGGGCCCACATCCCACTCGTAGCGGAGGTCGATGGAGCGAGTCTTGGCTTCCTTGTCCGGGTTGTTTTGGTCGTCTTCCCACTTTTCCTGGCGGATGCCGGCGCGAACCGTGCGGCCGCTGCCGAGGCCGGTGTATGCAACACCGAAGTCCCAGCGAGTAGCCGTGTCGTCGCCAAGCGAGGTCAACGCCAGGTTCTTTTCTTCCTGCGTTGCGCGCTCGTACGCCGCACCGAACTCCCAGGTGCCCATCTCGTACGTGGCGCCGATGCCCCAACGGACGGTCTTTTCGTCGACGTTGAAGCCACCGGCGTCGGTGCCCCCAGCTGCCGCGTCAACGGCGACGGCGTTGTCCTTGCCGGAGCGGTAGTGACCGCCGATCGTGATGGCGCCGAGGTCAACGTCAGCGCCGAGGCGCCAACGGCTGTTCTTCGACACGCCGACGGCGGTCGGGTCGCGGTTCTCGGCCGCGGAAGTGGCGTAGCCGAAGGAGACGCGGACGCGGTTGCCCATAACGGCACCGGCCCACTGGGTGGCCAGGTGCACGTCCTGGTCAGCGGCGCCGACGTCGTCTTCCTGGGTCGGGCGAACGGTGTTCTCCGAGACCAGGTCCGGGGCCCAAGCGAGCATGAAGCGGAAGCCGGCCATGGACGGCGGTTCCCACTGCAGGCGGTTGCGGCCGTTGCTGACCGTGATCGAGTTGGTGAACGAGGCCTGGTTGCCACCGGCCGGATCAACAGTGTCGCCGGCTTCGTCAGCCAGGTCGATGGCGGCTGCGCCCGTAAAGGTGCGCGCGATGCCAACGTCTAGCGTCGTCACCGAGAAGCCGCCCATGGTGACCTTGCCGAGGCGGCCTTCGACGTACATGAAGTTGTCGTCGATGATGTCGATGTCGGTCGGGTCGGCGTCGTCAAGGAAGTCCAGGAGTTCCTGGCCTGCGGACTCAAGCTCGATCTCCCAGCCCATCTTCAGGCCGTTGGAGAGCGTGGCGGCACCACGGAACTCAAGCTCCGCGTCGAAGTCGAGCGAGGTGCGGCGCGGCTCGTCGTTCAGCGTTCCGTCGGCGTCCAGGGTCGTGATGTCCTGACCCGGCACGGACGTCTGGTATTCCACCTTGAACGTCGTAAAGCCGCCCAGAGTCAGGTTGAAATTGGTGGCGGTCATGGCCGTACGGGCCTGACCCAGCGCCGGGCCGGCAAACATGCCGGCGGCCAGCAGGGCCGTGGTGCCCAAAAGTACTTTCTTCATCCCCGCGTCTCCTCAGTCTTCTTGATGTTTACGTAACGGAATTCGCTTAGCAGCTGCTCTTTGCGCGGAGAGACCGCCAAAGAACTAGGCAAAATTCCTGACATTGGTCCTGCAACCGGTCAAGCTGCCCTTGAGGTTTTCTGTGTCGAATTTTCCCCACTGTGGCTTGAGAGTCACAAAGGGAAACTGCGGCGGAAGGCGGCATTTCGGGCTTTCCGGCGTTATGGACCGCGCATTTGCGCTTTGGCTACACCGCGCGGCGCGTCTATACTCCGCGCCCAATTTCCGGCCGCTCCGCGGCCTTTTTTGCCTGCGAATCAACCATGCAGAACGAACCTCGGTCCCCCGCCCGCCGCCGCCTTGGCAGGCAGGCAGCAGTGCTGCCCATGGTTGTCGCGCTTCTCGTTGGCGCCTGCAGCGCCATCGAGCCTGCCCCACCCCCGGCGCCCACCCAGCCGCAGGGCATGTTCGGAGGCAACGGCATCCCCCTCCTCAATCTGGGCGGCGGAGCACAGCGGGGCGCCGCCGAGTTGGGGGTGAACTCCTACTTGTGGCGAGCCACCCTCGACACGCTGTCCTTCTTGCCGCTGGCGTCGGCCGATCCCTTCGGCGGCGTCATCCTGACGGAATGGTACTCGCCGCCCACCACGAACGGCGCCGAACGGCTGAAGCTGAACGTACTGATCCTCGACCAGCGCCTGCGCTCAGACGGCGTGAAAGTGACCGTCTTCCGCCAGGAGCGGAACGGCGCGGATTGGCGTGACGTGGCGGCGAACGCTGCCACCGGTACCGAGCTTGAGAATGCAATCCTGACCCGCGCGCGGCAGCTCTGGCTCGACGCTAACGCCGCTCCGTAAGGGTTCCGCATGTCTCGCTACGATCCCGCTCCCACCGAGCGGAAATGGCAGGCGGCGTGGGACGCCCGCCGGTCGTTTGCCAGCAACGAGGCGGATGGCCGCCCAAAGTACTATGTGCTCGAGATGTTTCCGTACCCCTCGGGGCGGATCCACATGGGGCACGTGCGCAATTACACCCTTGGCGACGTGGTCGCGCGGCACAAGCGCGGGCAAGGGTTCAACGTCCTGCATCCCATGGGCTGGGATGCGTTCGGCCTGCCCGCCGAGAATGCGGCGCGCGACAAGGGTGTCCACCCCAAGGCGTGGACCCTCAACAACATTGCGACCATGCGTGCGGAATTGCAGCGCATGGGTTTGTCGATCGACTGGTCGCGCGAGATCGCGACCTGCCACCCCGGCTATTACGCGCACCAGCAGAAGCTGTTCCTCGATCTGCTGCGGGGGGGTCTCGCCTATCGCAAGAAGGCGCGGGTCAACTGGGATCCGATCGATCAGACTGTTCTTGCGAACGAACAGGTAATCGACGGAAAAGGCTGGCGCTCTGGCGCTCCGGTTGAGAAGCGGGAGCTGGAGCAGTGGTTCTTTGCGATCACCAAGTTCGCGGACGGACTGTTGTCCGCTTTGGACGGTCTGACGGAATGGCCCGAGCGCGTGCGCATCATGCAGCGCAATTGGATCGGCCGTTCGGAAGGCCTGCGGCTTACGTTTGAAGTCGTCGGCCGTGCGCAACCGATCGAGATTTATACGACGCGTCCAGACACCCTGTTCGGTGCGGCGTTCCTTGCCATCTCCGCCGACCATCCGCTGGCTGAGGAGATTGCCGCCAAGGATGCGGGCGCACGAGCGTTCGTCGCCGAGTGCCACAGCCTGGGCACGAGCGAGGAGGCGATCGAGGGTGCGGAAAAGCGCGGATATGACACGGGCCTGAAGGCCCGCCACCCGTTCCACAAGGACCAAGTACTACCGGTCTATTTGGCAAACTTCGTGCTGATCGAATATGGCACCGGTGCCATCTTCGGCTGCCCGGCGCACGACCAGCGCGACCTGGATTTCGCCCGCAAGTACGGCCTGCCCGTGCCCCGCGTGGTAGCGCCGGTCGATTCAGCGAACGATGGCCTGGAGATCAAGGAGGTCGCGTACACCGGCGACGGCATCCTGATGAACTCCGACTTTTTGAACGGCCTGGCCGTTGCGGCGGCCAAGGACGAAGTCGCCAAGCGGCTCGAGGCCGCGGGGGTGGGCAAGCGCGAAGTGAACTACCGTCTGCGCGATTGGGGTGTATCGCGGCAGCGCTATTGGGGCTGCCCCATTCCGGTTGTGCATTGCGCGAAGTGCGGGGTGGTTGCCGTCCCCGAAGCGGAGCTGCCGGTGCTGCTGCCCGAGGATGCGCGGTTCGACCAATCGGGCAATCCGCTCGAGAATCACCCCACCTGGAAGAACGTCGCCTGTCCGCAGTGCAAGTCGCCGGCGCGGCGCGAGACGGACACCCTAGATACCTTCGTGGATTCTTCCTGGTACTTCGCCCGCTTTACGGCGCCGCGCGCCACCATTCCTGTGGATCGCAAAGCGGCTGACGCCTGGTTGCCCGTCCGCCAGTACATCGGCGGCATCGAGCATGCTGTGCTGCACTTGCTGTATGCGCGCTTCTTCACGCGCGCATTGCATCACACCGGGCACCTTGGCCTCGAGGAGCCGTTTGCGGCTCTCTTCACCCAGGGCATGGTCGGACACGAGACCTACAAGGACGAGAACGGCAAGTGGCTGTTCCCGACCGACGTCGAGTATGACGAGCAGGGCAACGCCCGGCACAAGGAGACGGGGCGTCCGGTGACCGTCGGCCGCTCCGAGAAGATGTCGAAGTCGCTGAAGAACGTCGTCGATCCGGGCGGCATCATCGACAAATACGGTGCGGATACCGCGCGCTGGTTCATGTTGTCCGACTCGCCGCCGGAGCGCGACCTCGAATGGACGGACGCCGGCGCCGCCGGCGCCTTCCGCTTCCTGCAGCGCGTGTGGCGTTTGGTCGATGAGAGTGCAGATGCCCTGCCATTGGCCGGCGCCCGGCCGCCCGCGACGTTCGGGGCGGAGGCGGCGCGGGTACGCACGGCAACGCACCGCGCCATTGCCAAGATAAGCGCCGACCTCGAGCGGTTCCGCTTCAACGTGGCCGTTGCGCGCATCTACGAGTTCGTCAATGCGGTAACGGACGCGAAGGGAACGGCGCCCGACGATCTGTGGGCACGCCGCGAAGCGCTGGAAGCATTAGCCAAGCTGATCGCGCCCATGATTCCGCATTTCGCAGAAGAAGCGTGGGCGCGCCTCGGGCACACGACGCTGATCGTCGACGAACCGTGGCCCGCGCACGAAGAAGCGTTGACACGCGAGGACGTCCTCACGCTGGCTGTCCAGGTGAACGGCAAGCTGCGCGGCTCCATCGAGAACGTCGCGCGCGGACTGGATGAAGCATCGGTGCGCGCCCTGGCATTGAAGGAAGCCGACGCGCAGGAGCGCATCAAGAACGCGCTGGAGGGCAAGCCGATCCGGAAGGTGATCGTGGTGCCCGATCGCATCGTCAACTTGGTGGTTTGACGGCCGTGGCGGGCGTCGTGCTTCGCGCCGGCGCCATCCTCGCATTGCTGCTGTTGGCGGCATGCGGGTTCCGCCCGCTGTACGGCGAGCAAGCATTGACGCCGCAAGTGTCGGCGGAGATGGCGCTGATCGACATTCGGCCGATCGACGAGCGCATCGGCCTGGTGCTCCGCAACGAGCTGCTGGATCTGCTGACTCCCTTAGGGACACCCGCGCAGCCGCGCTACGTTCTCACGATCAACCTTGTGGAGGCGCGCCAGGGCCTCGCGGTGGAGCGCGATGCGACGGTCACCCGATTCAATCTCACATTGAACGCCGACTTCCGGCTATCGGAAGCGGCGACGCGGCAGCCACTCAACACGGGCTCAGCGCGCTCGACCGCCGCGTTCAGCGTAGTGCGTGCCGACTTCGCCAACGTAATCGCCGAGCGCGATGCCGAGGACCGCGCGGCGCGCGTTATTGCCGAAGAAATCGTGACGCGGCTGTCCGTGTACTTCGCTCGGCGGGTGCGCTGACGTGAAGATCGACACGCGGAGCGCCGATCGCTTCGCGCGTGCGCCGACAAAGTCATGCGTATTGGTGTACGGGCCCGATCAGGGTCTGGTGCGCGAACGTGGGCGCGCTCTTGTTGAATCCGTTTTGGGCAAGGACGTGGGCGACCCGTTCCGCATGACGGAACTCACCGGTGCCCAGGTCGGTAGCATGGCCGGCACCTTGATGGACGAGGCTGCGGCGCTGTCGCTGATCGGCGGCCGCCGGGTTGTCCGCGTGGTCGCCGCTGCCGACGGACAAGCCGAGGCGTTCGCCGCACTGCTGCACGCGCGCGCCGGGCGCGCGCCGGAGCAAGAATCCCTTGTCGTGGCAGAGGCCGGCGAACTCGGTCCGCGCTCGGCACTGCGCCGGCTGTTCGAGGAATCGCCCGAGGGCGCGTCGGTCGCCTGCTACGCCGACGAGGGCGAGGGTCTGATGTCGTTCGCCGAATCGGCGCTCGGAGCTCTCGGTCACTCCGTCGAGGGCGCCGCGCTGGATTGGATGGCGCGGGCGCTCGGCGGCGATCGGTCCATCATTCGGCGCGAGCTGGAGAAGCTCAGTACGTATGTCGGCGCAGGGAACCCGGTGACCGTTGCAGACGTCGAGGCGTGCCTCGGCGATTCGGCGGAGATCGACATGGATGACGCCGCGGTTGCCGCGGCGACCGGGGATCTTGCGGGATTGGATCGCGCGGTCGCTCGTTCCTTCGCCGCTGGGCATTCGCCCATCACCCTGCTCCGCGCGATCAGTCGCGAGCTTTTGCGCTTGCACCAGGCCGCCGGCTCCATCGCGGCGGGATCATCGGTGGACGGTGCGCTTGCCCAGATGCGGCCGCCCGTCTTCTTCAAGGTTCGCTCGGCATACGAGCGGGCATTGCGTGCGTGGCGGGTGGACGACTTGACCCGCGCCATTGAAATGGTGGCGGACGCAGAGGTGCAATGTAAGCGCGGTGCGCCGGACGAAGCGGTCGTTTGGCGCGCCGCCCTCCGAATCGCCAACGCGGCCCGGCGACCCGCGGCTTAGAATCCGCTGCCTAGAATCGGTCGTGCGAGACCGCGATAGGGTCGTCCGCGACCTCGCCGGTCCACGCCGAACCGCCATCCATGCCGGACTCCATCGGCATCGACGTGCCTGTCGTGCGCGCCAGGCGGCGGCAGATTTCGTCTAACTGTTCGAGCGTCTTATAGGACACTCGTACCTCACCGCCCTTGGCGCCATGGTGAATGGATACCGGCAAACCCAGGGCCGTGGTGATGTCGTTTTCCAGCGCACGCGTGTCAGCGTCTTTGCCGCGCGGAGCGACGGATGCTGACCGTGGCTTTGCGGACGCCTCTTGCGCGAGCTTTTCGACCTGACGGACGTTCAGATTTTGACGAACCGCGCGCTGCGCCAGGCCAATCGGGTCGGACGACGTCAACAGCGCGCGCGCATGACCGGCCGTTAGCTTCCCGTCGTCGATGAACTCCTTGATTTCGTCTGGAAGGCCCAGCAGGCGCAGGGTGTTGGCGACGTGGCTACGGCTTTTGCCAAGGGACTTGGCGAGCTCTTCCTGGGTGTGGCCGAACTCGTCCATCAGACGCTTATAGCCTTCGGCCTCCTCGAGCGCCGTGAGGTTCTGGCGCTGCAGGTTCTCGATGAGGGCGACTTCGAGAGCGTCGGAGTCGCTGAGGTCCTTAATGACGACCGGGACCTGGTGCAACTGTGCCTGCTGCGCGGCGCGCCAGCGGCGTTCGCCCGCGACAATCTCAAACGTCTCGTCGGGACCGTCGCCCAGGCGCCGCACAAGGATCGGCTGCAGGATTCCGCGCGTACGTACGGATTCGACCAGTTCCGCGATTTCATCGGCATCGAAGCGCCGCCGGGGCTGGTACTTCCCCGGATGCAACCGTTCGATCGGAACTTCTTTGGTCGACCGCACGCGGTCGAGGCTTGCGTAGTCTTTCGTGTCGTCGCCCAACAACGCCGATAGACCGCGCCCTAAACCCTGACGCCGTGTCTCTTCACTCATATGGACCTCCCGGAAGGTGCCCGCCCGCACCCTCTGTGGCTAAACGGTCGTTCGCGCTACGCCGCCTGCAGCGACCGTTCGCGCCGCAAGATTTCGCGCGCCAGATCGATGTAGGCTTGACTGCCGGAACACGTATGGTCGTACAGCAGCGCCGGTTTCCCGAACGACGGTGCTTCTGAAATCCGCACGTTGCGGGGAATTACCGTGTTGTAGACCTTATCGCCTAAATGCCCGCGGACGTCGGCAGCCACCTGGCCTGAAAGATTGTTGCGCTTGTCGAACATAGTGAGAACAACGCCCTGAATCTCCAATTTCGGATTCAAGGAACTCTTCACCCGCTCGATCGTCTTCAGAAGGTGGCTTAAGCCTTCCAGCGCATAGAACTCGCACTGCAACGGCACCAGCAACGCGTCCGCCGCCACCATCGCGTTGACCGTGAGCAGGCCGAGCGAAGGGGGGCAGTCGATCAGAATATGGTCGTACCGCTCGATGATCGGCGCTAGCGCATCCCGCAGACGCTGCACGCGCCGATCCATCGTCACGAGGTCCAACTCGGCGCCGGCAAGGTCCACCGTCGAGGGGACAACGTCGAGACCGGGAATTTCCGTTGCAATCACGGCCTCGGAAATCGGCGTCGCGCCCAGGATCACATCGTACGTGCCCACGCCGCGTTTGCTGTGCGGGATCCCGAGGCCCGTACAGGCGTTGCCCTGCGGGTCCAGATCAATCAGCAACACCTTTTGCCCAACGGCCACCAGGGCCGTTGCAACGTTGATCGCGGTAGTCGTCTTCCCGACCCCGCCCTTTTGATTCGCAACGCACACCACGCGTGCCAGCTTGGCCGGCGCGTCCACAAGTACAGGCAGCGAAGGCATGTCAGTCACGGGAAATCCCCCGAATGCGCAGGATCCGCGAGTCTGGATCGGTCCTGCTCGGCAACTCCTCAACGCGGATATTCGGACTTTCCGCGAGTCCGGTCAATGCCCCCTGCCCGTTGCGACCCGTCGGTAGCAGATAAACCGTGTCCGGGGCCGCCAAGTGCTCAGTCCAAGACAGTACATCCGTCGGCGGGGCAAGCGCCCGCGCCGTAATGACATCGGCCCTTCCACCGAGATCCTCGGGCCGCACGGCCTCAATACGTTTCACGTGAAACATTACGTTTGTAGTGCTGGTCGCACGGGCGACCTCTCGCTGAAACGCCGATTTTCGCTGATCGCTCTCCACGAGGTGAACTCGCGGTGCGCCGAGGATGGCCAGAACCAGCCCCGGGAAGCCCGGACCGGAGCCCACGTCGACCCAGAGTGCGGCATTCGCGGGCGCGAGAGGCAACAGCTGCGCGGAGTCGAGAAAGTGGCGGCGCCAAAGGTCCGGCAGCGTCGCCGGACTTACGAGATTGATCGCCCGCTGCCACTTCTCCAGCAGCGCTGCAAACGTCTCCAGCCTCGCCAAAGTTTCACGTGAAACATTCGTTGCCCGGACGAAGTCGGACGGGCCGAAGGCGGCGGTCACGCCGCCTGCCGGGAGCGGACCACCGCGAGCAGCCGCGTCAGGACGGCCGGTGTGATACCGGGAATGCGCCCGGCCGCTCCGAGGGTACTCGGCCGAACCTCCATCAGCTTCGCCCGAGCTTCATTCGACAAGCCCGAGACCGCGGCATAGTCCAGGTCGGTCGGCAGCTGAAGATTTTCGTCGCGCTGGAATGCCTCAACGTCCGCGGCCTGCCGCTGCAGATAGGCCCCGTAGCGCTCCTCGATAGAGACCTGGCCCAAAACGTTGGCCGGAATGGCCGCTAGCTCCGGCCACAGCGAGCGGAGCTGGGCGGAAGTGGCGAGGCCCGAGCCGAGCAAGAATGCCGCGGTCCGCCGCTGGCCGTCCCGATTCAAGATCAACCCGTGCTTCGCGGCTTGGTCCGGCGTCACCGTGCGGGACCGCAGCAGCAGCAGGGCGTCACGCAGGGCGCTGGCCTTGGTCCGGTAGGCGTCCGTGCGACGTCCACCCACGAGGCCTGCGCATATCCCTAACTCGGTAAGCCGGGCGTCGGCATTGTCTGCGCGCAACGAGAGGCGGTACTCGGCTCGGGATGTGAACATCCGATACGGCTCAGAGGTGCCGCGCGTAATCAGGTCGTCCACCATAACGCCGATGTAGGCCTGGGCCCGGTCGAAGGTAACCGCGGCCGCGCCGCCCGCAGCGCGCGCGGCGTTCATTCCGGCCAAGATTCCCTGCCCGGCCGCCTCCTCGTAGCCCGTCGTTCCATTGATCTGACCCGCCAAGTAGAGGCCGCTGACCTTCTTGGTCTCCAGCGCCGCCGTCAGCTCGCGCGGATCAACGTAGTCGTACTCAATGGCGTAACCAGGCCGAACGATGCTCGCGCGCTCCAAGCCCGGGATGGATTGGACCAACTGCACCTGCACCTCCGCCGGCAGTGCGGTGGAGATGCCATTCGGGTAGACGGTGTAGTCGTCCAGACCCTCCGGCTCCAAAAAGACGGTGTGGCCGTCTCGGTCGCCAAAGCGCACGACCTTGTCTTCGATCGACGGGCAATAGCGCGGTCCCACGCTTTCAATTTGACCCGAGTACATCGGGGACAGGTTCAAGTTGGCGCGGATCAGGTCGTGCGTTCGTGTGGTCGTGGCAGTCAAATGGCAATCGACCTGAGGCGTCGCGATACGATCGGTCAGATAGGAGAATGGCTCGGGCGGGTCCTCGCTGGGTTGGCGCTCCAGGCCGGAGTAGTCGATCGTTCGGCCATCCAACCGCGGGGGCGTGCCGGTCTTCAGTCGCCCCAGCGCGAAGCCGAGCCGGGCCAGGGTTTTGGTGAGGCCGAGGCTCGGGGCCTCTCCCACACGACCGGCCGGAACCCGGCTCGTGCCCATGTGGATAAGGCCGCCGAGAAAGGTGCCGGTGGTGAGCACGACCGAACGTGAAGAAAGCCTGGTGCCATTGCTCAACACCACGCCGGATACCGACGGTCGTCCGTGCGACTCCGCCAGCAGAAGGTCCTCGGCGGCCCCCTCGAGGATCGAAAGGCCCTCTGTGGTGGCCAACTCCTCCTGCATCCCCAACCGGTAGAGTCTCCGGTCCGCCTGTGCCCGCGGCCCACGAACGGCCGGTCCTTTGCTCCGGTTGAGGACGCGGAAATGGATGCCGGCGCGATCCGCAATGCGGCCCATCAGGCCATCCAGGGCATCCACCTCGCGCACCAGGTGCCCTTTCCCCAATCCGCCGATCGCGGGATTGCAGGACATCGCACCGATGGTATCGAACCGATGAGTCAGCAGCAGCGTACGTGCGCCAATCCGGGCGGAAGCCGCCGCGGCCTCGCAGCCCGCGTGGCCACCTCCGATGACGATTACGTCGAACGGCCGTGCTGCCGCCGCCGCAACGCTGAGGCAACTACTTGCCAATGCAGAAGTCGCGGAAGATGACATCGAGCAGCTCCTCTACATCGACCCGGCCGGTGACCCGACCAAGCGCACGCACGGCCAGTCGCAAGTCCTCGGCCCGCAGCGCAACATCTCCCTGCCCCTCCAAGAACCGGCCCAGGTGCGCGGCACTTTCGGCCACCGCCTCCCGGTGTCGGGCTCGCGTGAGCCCAGGCTCTTCGGTGAGCCCCGCCTGGTCCCGCACCCGTGCGGTCAGGGCGCCCATGAACCGGTCCATTCCGGCTCCCGTCTGCGCAGATAGCTGGAATGTGTCGCGTCCGCACAACGCCGGCTCCGGGACATAGCGAATATCGGCCTTATTGAACACGATCAAAGCGTCCGGGCCAGCCGCCGCCAGCGTCCGGGTGTCGAGATTCGGCCAGTCCGCCGCATCCAGCACTGCGATCCGGAGGTCGGCTGCCTCGGCCCGCACCAGCGCCCGGCGGATACCCTCGCCCTCGATTTCATCCAAGGACTCCCGCAATCCAGCCGTGTCCGCCAGCACCACGGGCATGCCATCCAAATCGAGGTGCACCTCGACGACGTCCCGGGTGGTGCCAGCGGTCGCCGAAACGATCGCCGCCTCGCGGCCCGCGATGGCGTTCAACAGCGAGGACTTGCCGGCGTTGGGTGGACCCACGATCGCGACGTGAACCCCCGCTCGGAGCCGCTCTGCCCGCGGCGAAGCGCCCAGGGCAGCGTCCAACTGCGGCACGAGCCGCTGCACGCGCGCGACGGCCCCTGCCGCAGCGTCGGGAACTTCGTCCTCGGCGAAATCAATCGCGGCCTCCACATGCGCCAAAGCCTTCAGGACTTCGCTCCGCCAAGCCTCCAAGCGCGTCCCAAGTCCCCCTTCGAGCTGCCGGGCTGCCTGCCGCCGCTGGCCCTCGGTTTCGGCCTGGACGAGGTCGGCCAGCGCCTCGACCTGGGTGAGCTCGAGCTTGCCGTTCTCGAATGCGCGCCGGGTGAACTCCCCCGGCTCAGCCGGTCGCAGGCCGGGCATTGGCCGCAAAGCGTCCAAAACCGCCCGCATCGTGGCCCGGCCGCCATGGACGTGCAGCTCCACCACGTCCTCGCCCGTAAAGCTATTCGGCCGCGGAAACCACAGGGCAAGACCCTCGTCGAGCACCTCCCCGGCCGGCCCGCGAAACGTCCGCAGCACCGCTTTGCGCGGTTCCGGCAGCGTGCCCGCAAGACTTGCCAGCGCAGTGCCGGCCTCGGTACCAGAGATGCGCACCACCGCGACCCCGGCCGGGCCGGGCGCCGTGGCGGGCGCGAAGATCGTGCTCATCCCCCGCTGCCGCAGCCGTCGGGCGGCATGGCGAGCCGATCGATCTTCTCATCCCCCTGCACGGCGCGCCGCAGCACTTCGTCCACGTCCTCCTTGGACGTGACCGTGTACCAGACGCCTTCAGGATAGATCACGACGCTGGTTCCGCACTCGCAGCGGTCCAGGCAGCCGGCCGCATTGATGCGCACATCCTTCAGGCCAAGCTCTTTGGCGCGGTCCTTCATGTAGTTACGCAGGGCCACGGCGCCCTTGCCCCAGCAGCTGCCGCGGGGATCATCGGGTGGGCGTTGATTCGTGCAGACGAAGACGTGCTTGCGGTAAAAGAGCGGCTCGCCCATTTCAAACCTCTGCTGGAACCCAAATCTGGTTCATGCCGAACGCGCTCGCCACCGCGACCAGCCCCTACCTCCGCCAGCACCAGGACAACCCGGTGGATTGGCAGGTGTGGGGCGACGCTGCCTTCGCGCGCGCCCAGGCCGAGAACAAGCCGATCCTGCTGAGCGTCGGCTATGCCGCCTGCCACTGGTGCCACGTGATGGCGCACGAAAGCTTCGAAAACGAAGCGACCGCCCGGCTGATGAACGAGAACTACGTGTGCGTCAAGGTGGACCGCGAGGAACGCCCGGACGTCGACCTCGTCTACCAGTCCGCGCTGTCGGCCTTCGAGGGCCACGGTGGCTGGCCGCTCACGATGTTCATCACGCCGGACGGCATACCCTTCTGGGGCGGCACGTATTTCCCGCCCGTCGCACGCTGGGGCAAGCCTCCGTTCGATCACGTCCTGCGCTCCATCGCCCAGGTGTTCCGCGACTCTCCCGACAAGGTCCGGAGCAGCGCGGCCGAGATGGCGCGCGCACTCCAGGCGCTGGGCGAGCCAAAGGCGCAAGGCGACGCTCAATTGCTGAGCAGGCAGACGCTGGATCGCGCCGCCAGTTCGCTGCTCGCGATCATGGATGCCGACAACGGCGGCATTCGCGGCGCACCCAAGTTCCCGAATCTAACGGCGCTCGATCTGTTATGGCGCGGCCACCTGCGCTCCGGCGTTGCCGCCCTGCAGCACGCCGTCGTGCATGCGCTCGAGCGCATGAGCCAGGGCGGCATCTACGATCATCTCGGTGGCGGCTACGCCCGCTACTGCGTCGACGAGGCGTGGCTTGTCCCGCATTTCGAGAAGATGCTGTACGACAACGCCCTTTTCATCGACTTGCTCAGCACGGTCTGGCGCACCAACCACGCCCCGCTCTTTGAAGCGCGCGTGCGCGAGACGGTCGCGTGGGCGCTGCGCGAGATGTTGACCCCCGAAGGCGCGTTCGCCGCCTCGTTCGATGCCGATTCCGAGGGCGAAGAAGGCAAGTTCTACGTTTGGGACGAAGCCGAGATCGACTCTCTGCTCGGCTCCCATGCTCCGGCGTTCAAAAAAGCCTACGACGTCACTGCTGCCGGCAATTGGGAGCACAAAGTCATCCTCAATCGCCTGCACGCGCCCACCTTGGGTGACGCGCAGGCAGAGGCGGAGCTCGCGTTGTCCCGCGCCAAACTGTTCACGGTGCGCAGCGAGCGTGTTGCGCCCGGGCGCGACGACAAAGTCCTCGCCGACTGGAACGGGCTGATGATTGCCGCGCTAGTTAACGCCGCGATGACGTTCGGCGAGCGCAGCTGGATGGTAGCCGCCGAACGCGCGTTCCAGGCCGTTGTGCGCATCCACGGCACGAGCGGCGAACACCTCGCCCATTCGTCGTTCAAGGGTCAACGCGGCGCCAATGGCTTCCTGGACGACTACGCCAATATGACGCGTGCCGCGCTTGCGCTGCACGAAGCCACGGGCGAGGCCGACTACCGCACCCAAGCCCAGGAGTGGATCGCCACCATCGACGCGAAGTTCGGCGCCCCCGACGGGGGCTATTTCTTTGCGCCCGCGGGCGGAGATGCACGACTGGTCGTCCGTCCCCGCCATGCCAATGACAGCCCGCAGCCCTCGGGCAATGGAACCACCGCCGGTGTCCTGGCGCGGCTCTATTTGCTGACGGGCGAAGACGCATTCAGGGCCCGCGCCGAACGCCTCACCACTGCCTTCGGCGGCATGGCGGGTAAGTATCCCGTCGCCTTCGCCACGTTGCTGAACAGCTTCGAAACCCTGGTGTCCGCCCAGCAAATCGTCGTGATCGGCGGCCAGGGCCAGGAGCAAGCGACCGACGACTTGCTGGCCGCCGCATTCGCCGGGCCGCGCCCCGACCGGGTGGTGCAACTGATCGCCGCCGGCTCCGGCCCGCCGGCCGGACACCCCGCCGCCGGCAAGACCCAGGTTGGCGGCAAGGCCACTGCTTATGTCTGCACGGGACAATCCTGCTCGCTCCCGGTACACACTGCCGAAGCGTTGAGCCAACTGTTGAGGGCTGCCTGATGCTTGCCACTGTCGGCGTTCAAACTCCGTACGGAAGTTTCGTGCTGACGGCCGAGGGCGACGAGATTGTCGGCGCCCAATGGGGCCGCGCGCCGCGCGCCGCCACGGAAACCCCCGTGCTGCGCCGCGCGCGGCGCTGGCTCGAGGACTATTTCGCCGGCAACTTCCGCGCCCTCGACTTCCCCGTGCGCGCCGACGGCACGCACTTCCAGCGCGAGATCTGGGCCGCCATCGCAGCCATCCCGGCCGGCGTCACCCGCACCTACGGCGACATCGCACGCGATCTGAAATCCGGACCGCGCGCGGTCGGCGGCGCCTGTGGTGCCAACCCGATCGCGATCCTCATCCCGTGCCACCGCGTCCTGGCCGCCGATGGCGGTCTTGGCGGCTATTCCGGTGGCCACGGCGTTGCCACCAAGCACCAGCTTCTCACCCATGAAGGCGTCGCCGCGGTGCGTGCCGCCAAGAGCGAAGCGAGACTGTTCGCGTGAACACCAGCACTTTGTCGTTCGAAATGGGCGCACGCCTGCAAGAGGCGCGCGCTGCGTATCAGGATGGCCGTCTCGTCGAGGCCGAGTTTCATGTCCGCGAGATTCTGAACGCCTATCCGGACAATCCGGAAGCGATGTACCTGCTGGGCGCCCTCGCCTACCGCGCCGGCAACCACGACGCGGCGATCCGCATCATGAAGCGCGTGGTGCAGTTGATGCCGCGCCATCACGACGCCCACCTCACGCTCGGCATGGCGTACCGCCTGCAGCGCAATCTGCGCGAGGCGCGCGCGCCTCTCAAAAAGGCGCTGGCGCTGAAGCCCAGCTCGATCGACGCGCGCTTCAATCTCGCGGTCACCGAGCTCGAACTTGGAGACGCGAAGTCTGCGCTGCGCAACCTCGAGCGCGCGGTGAAGCTGGCGCCCAACTCTCCGCATGTGCGCAACACTTACGCCGGTGCGCTGTACCAGTCCGGCGACCGCGAGGAATTCCTGCGCCAGCTGCGCAAGGGTGCATCGCTGGTGCCTGATGACGCCGAAATGCAGTTCAACTTGGGCGTCGGCCTAGCAAATGTGGCGCAGCACGAAGAAGCGGTGAAGCAGTTCCGTCGCGCGCTCGCGCTGAAGCCCGGCCACGTCGACTCGAAGTACGGACTGGCCAATTCGCTCACCGAGCTGAAGCAATACGACGAGGCCGCCGAAATCTACCGCGAGGTGCTGGAAGCGCAGCCCACCGCCGCCGGTGTCCGCAACAACTACGGCCTCGTTCTGCGTCTCGCCAACCGCCCGCACGAAGCGGTCACCGAACTGAAGCGCGCTCTGCAGGATTCGCAGGGCCAGGCATTCATCGCCGGCACGTTGGCCGAAGCCCTGGTCCAGGCCGGGAAGGCCGACGAAGCATTCACCGTGCTGCGTGCATCCGCCGAAAACACGCCGACCGACGGCATTTTCCTGCAGATGGGCGAACTCCTCACGCGCCTAGGCAAGTTCCAGGAAGCGACGGTGCAATTCGAGCGCCTGCTGCGCCGCCAACCGGAGACGGTCGCGGCACTGGTGGCCCTTAGCGAAATTCAGGGCACTGCGCTCAACAAGACGCACGCCGACAAGCTTGCCGCGATTGCGAAGGACGACAAGCGTCTCGCTTCCGAGCGCATGCGCGTAAACTTGGCGCTAGGGCACCTCGCGGATTTGCGCGGCGCCTACGACGAGGCATTCGCGCACTTTGCGGCAGCGAACGATCTTCGGGGCGCGCGCCGCCCGTTCGACCTGCCCGCCCTGCGTAATCTTGTAGATCGGCAGATCGCCGCCTTCACCGCAGGCCTGCTGCGCGACAAGCGCACGGCCGCCAGTGAATCGGATGTTCCCGTATTCGTGGTGGGTCTGCATCGTGCCGGCACCACCATTGCCGAGCGCATGATCGGCGCGCACCCGAACGGCTACGCCCTCGGCGACGTGCAGGACCTGCCGCAGCTTGCCGCCCGCATCCCGGTTCTAATGACCGAAGCCCGCGACTTCCCGGAGTTCGTGCGGGATGTGCCGGCCGACATCGGCCGCCGCGCCGGCGACGAGCTCGCCGCGCGGCGCAAGGCGGTCGCACCGCAGGCTAGCCGCATTGCCGACAAGTCCTCGAATGCATGGCAATACGTCGGCCTTGCCCGCACGTTCCTGCCGCGTGCTGCCATGGTTCACGTGACGCGCGACCCGCAAGATTTGATGTTCGCCATCTTCCGCCAGCACACGCCCGGCGGCCACCGCTACCCGTCCGACCTCGCCGGCCTCGCCGCCTATTGGCGCGAATACCGCCGCTTGATGCAGCACTGGCAGTCGCTCGCGCCGATGGTCGAGGTTGCCTACGAGGACCTGGTGCAGACGGCCGAGCCAACGGCGCAAAAACTGCTGCAGGGTGTTGGCTTAAATTGGAACGCTGGCGCCTTGCGCTTCGCCGAATCGAAGCAACCGTTCACGACCGGATCCCGCTTCCGCATCCGTCAGCCACTCAGCGCCGATCGCATCGGCCACGCAAAGAACTACGCGCCGTTCCTGCAGCCGCTGAGCGACGCGCTTTCCAAGTAATCAGCCGAGTATTCCAAAAGAAAATGGCCGGGCCGCATCTGCGGTCCCGGCCATTTTTTTGTTCGTGCGGCTCGAGGCGCTTAAGCGTTCATCGAGTCGAAGAACTCGCCGTTCGTCTTGGTGCCCTTCATCTTGGACAGCAGGAACTCCATCGAGTCGACGACGCCCATCGGCATCAGGATGCGCCGCAGCACCCACATCTTCGACAGCGTGCCCTTGTCGACGAGCAGCTCTTCCTTGCGGGTGCCGGAGCGCGTGATGTCTATCGCCGGCCACGTGCGCTTGTCCGACAGCTTGCGGTCCAGAATGATTTCCGAGTTACCGGTGCCCTTGAACTCTTCGAAGATCACTTCGTCCATGCGGCTGCCGGTGTCGATCAGGGCCGTGGCGATGATGGTCAGCGAGCCGCCGTTCTCGATGTTGCGCGCGGCGCCGAAGAAACGCTTCGGGCGCTGCAGGGCGTTGGCATCGACGCCGCCGGTCAGCACCTTGCCCGAGGACGGCACGACGGTGTTGTAGGCGCGCGCGAGGCGCGTGATCGAATCGAGCAGAATCACCACGTCGCGGCCGTATTCCACCAGGCGCTTCGCCTTGGCGATCACCATCTCCGCGACCTGCACATGGCGGGACGCCGGCTCGTCGAACGTCGAGGAAACAACCTCGCCGTTCACCGAGCGCTTCATGTCGGTGACTTCCTCCGGCCGCTCGTCGATGAGCAGCACGATCAGGTAGGCGTCGGGATGGTTGTGGCTGATCGAGTGCGCAATGGTCTGCAGCATCATCGTCTTGCCGGTGCGCGGCGGCGCCACGATCAGGGCGCGCTGGCCCATGCCAAGCGGCGTGATGAGGTCGAGGACGCGTGCGCTCGGATCGCCGCCCGCCTTCTCGATTTCCAGCTTGAACCGCTTCTCAGGGTAAAGCGGCGTCAGGTTGTCGAAGTTGACCTTGTGGCGGACCTTTTCGGTCTCTTCGAAGTTGATGCTCTTGACGCGGAGCAGGGCGAAGTAGCGCTCACCCTCCTTGGGCGCACGAATCTCGCCTTCGACCGTATCGCCCGTGCGCAAAGCAAAGCGGCGCACCTGGCTTGGGGAGACGTAGATGTCGTCGGGGCCCGGCAAGTAATTCGATTCCGGCGAGCGCAGGAACCCGAACCCGTCCTGCAGGATTTCGAGAACACCGGTGCCGGTGATCTCGACGTTGTCCTCGGCCAGCTGCTTCAGGATCGCGAACATCATGTCCTGCGTGCGCAGGGAGTTCGCGTTCTCAACGTTGTGTGCTTCCGCGAACGCCAACAGCTCGGTCGGCGACTTGCGCTTCAGTTCCTGCAGATTCATGGCGGGGGCTCTGGACGGAGTGGGTCAGGACGCCGGTTTGGCCAGTCGTCGCTAAGGGGGGAAAGCACGGACCGCTAGCGGTTGAAACCGGGCGGCACGGGCGGTGTCGGGGAAAGACGCGGGCGCGCTAAGGGCCCGCCTTACAGACAAACGGAAGGTACGGCGAAGCCCTGGCGGAAGTCAAACCAAGACAAGAGGTAGAGCGACACCTACTGCGTGGTCGCGTCAGAACGGCTTCACGATCACCATGATCACAATGATGATCACGAGCAGCGTCGGAACCTCGTTCAATACCCGAAAAAACTTGGCGGAACGGGTATTTCGGTCCGCCTCAAAGTCTTTGCGGTACCGCGACAGCATGCCGTGCACGCCGCTCATGGCAATCACGGCGGCCGTCTTCACCCAGGTCCAGCCTCGGCTCCAATCCACCGCGGGCGAGCCGAAAACCAGCAAAAGGCCGAACACCCACGTCGCGGTCATCGCCGGGTTGATGATGGCGCGCATCAGGCGGCGCTCCATCACCTTGAACGTCTCCGACTGGGGCGACCCCTTGGGCGAATCCACGTGATAGACGAACAGGCGCGGCAAATAGAACATGCCCGCCATCCACGCGATCACGGAGATCACGTGCAGCGCCTTCACCCAATCTACCCAGATCATGCGGCCTCCTTGGCGCACGCCGGCCGCGGACATTTGTGGTCCGCGTGCAGCGGGCAGCCGCGCAATTCACCCTTCAGTGCGGTACGCACCAGGTCGGCAAGGCCGGCAATGAATGTGTCGGCCGCGGAAACGGTCGGTGCGCGGAAATAGGCGGGAACGCCGGCGTGCTGTGCCGTCTCGCGCAGCTCGATATCGAGTTCCACCAGTGTCTCTGAATGTTCCGAGACGAACGAGATCGGCGCCAGCACCAGTGGCACGCGGTCCGCCCCTGCCCGTTTCACTTCGTCTTCGGTGCTCGGCTTCACCCACTCCAGTCGGCCAACGCGGCTCTGGTAGGTCGTGACCCACGTTCCCTCGGACAACCCCAGCGCACGGGCAATGGCGGCAACGGACTGTTCGACGTGACGGGTGTAGGGATCTCCGGCATCGGCGATTTTCTGCGGCAAACCGTGCGCCGAGAATAGGACGCGCGGCGCGCCATGCCGGCACGCATCCGCCAGAACCGGGGCGATACACGCCGCATACGCGCGCACGAACCAGTCTTCGCGCGGATAGCAGCCGATCGCGACCGTGTTCGCATTGTGTCCGTACACGCGATGCCATTCCTCGAACGACGATTCGGTCGTCGTAGTCGAGAACTGCGGATACAGCGGCAGCAAGACAATCTGGGTCGGAGCGAACGCCCGCACTGCGGCGGCGGTTTCGCGTGCGCGCGGATGCCAATAGCGCATGGCAATGAACGCCCGCACCTCGCCCGCGTCTGCGAGCGATCGTTCCAGCGCCCGCGCTTGCGCTTCCGTTTGCGGCAGGATCGGCGAGCGCCCACCGATGCGGCCATAGATTTCCCGCGCCACCGGCGCACGGCCGCGCGCGATCAGTTCCGCCAGGAACGGACGCACCAGGGCCGGTACACGCAGAATCGCAGGGTCGCGGAACAAATTGCGCAGGAACGGCAGCACCGCGGCCGGACTGTCCGGTCCGCCGAGGTTGAACAGGACGACGGCGATTCGGCTCATGTGCCGCGGCCCCTGCCCTTCCGGATGCGTTCGACCAGCTGCGTCACGTGTTCGATCGGCGTGTGCTGGCGAATGCCGTGGCCCAAATTGAAAATATGCGGTGCGCCAGCCATGGCGGTGAGAATGCGCTCGATCTCGATGTCGAGCGACGGCCCACCTGCCTCTAGCAGCAACGGATCGAGGTTGCCCTGCAACGCCGTCGTAACCGGTACTTGGCGCCGCGCCCATTCAAGCGAGGTGAACTGGTCGATACCGACCGCGCTGACATTGGTCAACGCAGCGAAATTCTGGATGTGCGAGCCGCCGGCACGCGGAAATCCGATCACCGGCGTCCCCGGTGCCGCTGCATGCACACGCCGGACGATTTCTGCCACCGGTTCCACGCACCAGCGCTGAAACAGCGCCGCCGGTGCCGCACCGGACCAGCTGTCGAATATCTGCACAACTTCGGCGCCCGCTTTGATCTGGGCGATCAGATGCCGTGCTGTGGCATCCACCAGCACTCCGATCAGCGCAGCGAACCCCTGTGGGTCTTTCCAGGCCCAGCCGATCAGGTTCTCGTGGTCGGTGCCACCACGGCCTTCGACCATGTAGGCCGCGACTGTCCACGGCGCACCGGCGAATCCGATCAGCGTCGTTTCCCGTGGCAGCTGTTGGGCCAGATTCGCAACGGTCTCGTACACCGGCGCCAGCTGCTGCTCGATGCGATCCGTCTTCAGCGCCGCGACTTCCTGGGCGGTGCGAACCGTCTGCAGCACGGGTCCTTCGCCCTCGCGGTACTCGAGGTGCAGGCCCAGTGCGTGAGGAACGACCAGAATGTCCGAGAACAGGATCGATGCGTCGAAGCCAAAGCGGCGGATCGGCTGCAGCGTCACTTCCGTAGCGAACGACGGCGTGTAGCAGAGATCCAGGAACGATCCTGCCTTGGCCCGGAGCGCGCGGTACTCCGGCAGGTACCTGCCTGCTTGGCGCATCAGCCATACCGGTGGAGGCGATACCGCCTCACCTTCCAGTACGCGCAGCATCGGCTTGGTCTTCACGATGGCTTCGCGCCGGTGCTCGAATCCTCGAAACGAGCCGCTCTTCTAATAATCATAAGGAATTAGATAAAGATGGTAGTGGTGGTTGGTGGCCTCTGGAGCGGGGATTGTCGTCGCGAGGCAATCCGTGCACAGCGGTCGGGCCGGTAGGGTCGCCACAATATCCGAGGGGTGCACAAAACTGCACGAGTTATCCCCGCTTCTTGGCAGCCGGGGACAGAACCGCTCACCTGTGTGGTGCGCTGGGGATGGAAGCTCGACAGCGTGCAAAAGAGGTAGTTGGAGCGCCATAGGGCAAATACCCGAGCAGGTTATCCGCCGGCACCTGGGGAAAACGTTCCCATCGTCTTGGCGAGCGGCAGCACTACCCGCGCGCGCCTCCTGAACGCTGCCGGCGTCTCCTTCTCTGCCAAGGCGCCCGACCTCGAGGAAGCCGCGCTGCGGCGCGGAATCGCCGGCGCGGGCGATGCCGCCCAGCTCCTGGCCAACCGCAAGGCGCTGGCCGTTTCCGAGGACCTGCCGGGTGCCTGGGTGATTGGTTCCGATCAGATCCTTGCGCTCGACACCCAGATGCTGGGCAAGCCTGGCTCGCGGGCGGCCGCGCGGGCACAACTGAAGCAGCTGCAGGGCAGCACCCATGCGCTGGTTACCGCCGTCAGCCTTGCGCGCGGCGGGCGCACGGCTTGGCAACACACCGACCGCGCCGAGCTCACCATGCGGGAGCTATCCGACGCCGCCATCGAACGCTATCTGGATCGCGCCGGCTCGGCCGTTCTCGGCAGCCCTGGCGCCTACCATCTGGAAGGCTTGGGTGCGACGTTGTTCGAGCGGGTGCGCGGCGATTACTTTGGCATTCTTGGATTGCCCCTGCTGCCGCTTCTCGCCGCACTGCGGGAACGCGGCGCCCTGCCCGAGTAGAGACGATGCGGATGTCCGGAAAAGCACGCGTGGCCGGAGTCATCGGATGGCCGGTCGCGCACTCGCTGTCACCGCGCCTGCACGGCTATTGGCTGCAGACCTACGGCATCGACGGCGCCTATGTGCCCATGCCGGTCGCTCCCGAGCGTTTTGCCGAAGCCTTGCGCGCCCTTTCCGCCCTTGGATTTGCCGGTGCCAACGTCACGGTGCCGCACAAAGAATCCGCCTTGGCCGGCGTCGACGAGGCGACGGCGGACGCCCGTGCGATTGGCGCCGTGAACACCATCGTGGTGCAAAAGGACGGTCGTCTGCTGGGCAGCAACACCGACGGGTTCGGGTTCCTTGCCAACCTCAAGGACTTCCTGCCGGACTGGTCGCCGTGCGGCAAGGTGGCCGCGATCCTGGGTGCCGGCGGCTCGGCCAAGTCGATCGCCTGGACGCTTTTGTCAGCCGGAGCGTCCCGGGTGCTTATCATCAACCGAACGCCCGAGCGGGCGCAGGATCTTGCGAAAAGCCTCGGCTCAAATGCGACGGCCGTACGATGGGACCAGTCGAACCCTGCGCTCGAGGAATGTGACCTGCTGGTCAACTCGACAACCCTCGGCATGCGCGGCCAGCCGCCGCTCGAAGTCGATCTGGGACCTCTCTCCGGCGACGCTGTCGTCGCCGACATCGTCTATGCCCCCCTGGAAACCGACCTCTTGGTCAGGGCGCGGGCCCGCGGCAATCCTGCCGTGGACGGCATCGGTATGCTGCTGCACCAAGCGCGGCCCGGATTCGCGGCATGGTTCGGCCGGGAGCCAGAGGTAACGCCAGAAGTCCGTGCGTTCGTTTTGGCCGGACAGTAGGGCGCGCGAACCGGTGATCGCTGTCGGCATTACCGGCTCGTCCGCCACCGGCAAGTCAACAGCGGCACAAGTGTTCGCTCGCCGCGGCTATCCGGTGTTCAGCGCGGACGCTGCGGTCCACGAGTTGCTCTCCTCGGACAAGCGTACGATTGCCGCTGTCCGCAAGGCGTTTCCCGCCGCATGGGATGGCAGGGCGATCGACCGTGCCCAACTCGGGCGCGCCGTATTTGCGGACGCCCGTGCACTGGCCAAACTGGAGTCGTTGCTGCATCCGCGGGTTCGTGCGGCCGAACGGGCGTTTCTGCGCGGCGCCAAGGCTCGTGGCGCGCGCATTGCGGTGCTGGAGATCCCTTTGCTGTTCGAGACCGGAGCGGAACGTCTGTGCGACGTGATCGTGGTAATGACGGCGCCGCGCGCAATTCAGAACGTTCGTTTGCGGGCCCGCGGCACCACGGCGGCCCGCATCAAGGCAATGCGCGCGCGGCAGTTCAGCGATAGTGAAAAAGCGCGCCGGGCGGACTATATTGTGGACTCAAGCATGCCCAAGCCCAAGATGTTGCGGGCGCTGGCCGAAATCGTGCGAATGATCGATCCCACATCCCGCAAAGCAACCGCCCGTTCGTAATGCGTGAAATCGTCCTGGACACGGAAACCACCGGCCTCGATCCCGGCAACGGCGATCGTGTGGTCGAAATCGGCTGCGTCGAACTGCTGAACACCGTCCCAACCGGCCGTACGTTTCACAAGTATCTAAACCCGCAGCGCTTCATGCCTTCGATGGCCCAGGCGGTGCACGGACTTACGGACGAGTTCCTGCGCGACAAGCCGTTGTTTGCCGACGTGTGCGAAGAGTTGGCGACGTTCCTCGATGGCGCCCGGGTCATCGCGCATAACGCCGAATTCGACATCGGCTTCCTGAACGCCGAACTCGCACGCGTCGATCGCCCTCCCCTTGCCTGCGAGGTGATCGACACGGTGCGCCTGGCGCGCCGTAAGTATCCAGGCGCGCCCGCGAGTCTCGATGCCCTCTGTGATCGCTTCAAGATCGACAAATCGGCGCGCGATAAGCACGGCGCGTTGCTCGATGCGCGCCTGCTCGCCGACGTCTACCTCGAGCTCTGCGGTGGCCGGCAACCTGGTCTTGCCCTAGCCGTGCAGGCGACGGTGGCTACCCTGTCGACGATCGCGCAACGCCAGCCGCGTCCGCCGCGTCCGCACACCGCGACGCCCGACGAACTCGTCGCCCACCAGGTGTTCCTGGCGGGACTCAAAGAACCGATTTGGCTGGCGGCCTAGGCTAGCGCTTGCCGCCGGCCGGTGGCGCGGCGGTCGCCGCGGCGCCCGGTGGCGCGCGGTGGGCGCGCAGTAGGCGTCCGAAATCGATCGGATCGAGCAGGAGCGGCGGGTACCCGCCTTCGCGCGTGGTGTCCGCCACGATGCGCCGTGCAAACGGAAACAGGAGCCGCGGGCATTCGACCAGGCACACTGTCTCGAGACGATCGCGCGGGATGTTCTCCAAAGAGAACAGCGCGGCGTACACCAGCTCGATGACGAACACGTTGGCGTCGTTCTTCTTTGCCGACGCGTTGACGTGCAGCGCCACCTCGTAGTGCGAGCCGCCCATCGGGCGGGCCTCTACGTCGACGTTGACCTGGATTTGCGGTGGATCCGCGGTGTCGGCCAGGGCGCGCGGCGCCCCAGGGTTCTCGAACGAGAAGTCCTTGATGTACTGGACGCGGACCGTGACCTTGGGCCCCTGTTCCGCTTCGTTCGCTTCCGGCTGTGCCATGAAAAGTTCCGTCCCCCGGAGACCTTACGCGGGGCGCACCTTCGGGCGCGCCAACGGGTGGTGTCAACCCACTGGAGCCGTTCGTGCGCTTCTGTCTCGGCCCTTGTCTCGGGAAGGTGCCTGGACCGGGTGGGGAGTGGTCGCTAGTCTGTTAACGCCCTACATCAAACCCTACGAGGCCGCAGCGGCGTTTGGCTGCGCGGTGCCGCGCGAAAGGTCGCCGTGCAATACATCGACATTATCCTCCTGGCCCTGCTGGCGGCGTTCGTGTTGTACCGCCTGAGCCGGGTGCTTGGCCGCCGTCCGGACGATTCGGGTTCGGGCGTGTTGCGTCCGCGTCCGCGGCGCGAGGACAACATCGTCGCCCTGCCTGGCCGCGCCTCCACCCGGCCCGGGCCTCCGCCCCGCGCCAAGAAGTCCGAGGCCGGCGATGCCGATGCGCTGACCAATGCGGGCGTCGCCGAGATCAGGCTCAACGATCCCTCGTTTGATCCCGACCAGTTTCTGCAAGGCGCCCGCGCGGCTTACGAAATGGTGGTCACGGCGTTCGCCAAAGGCGACCGTGACACGCTGCGCTCCCTACTGACGCGCGACACGTACGAGAATTTCTCCCGCGCCGTGTCCGACCGGGAAGCGCGCGGCGAGACGCTGGAAACCACCGTCGTCGGTATCCGCGGCACCGAGCTTGTCGAGGCACGCATGGCCGGACGCAACGCCGAGGTCACGGTGAAGTTCGTCTCTGATCTGATCAACGTCATCAAGGATCGCGACGGTACGCTGAAGGACGATACCGCCGGCAGCGGCGTCAAGGAAGTCGTCGATACGTGGACGTTCGTGCGTGACGTGCGCTCTCGCGACCCGAACTGGGCATTGGCCGAGACGCACAGCCCGGCCTAAGTCCGCGCTCGCTCACGGCAGGTCCGAAGGCAGCGGCCATGGCACGCCGACGCCTATCCCAGGACGAAATCCGCCTGTGGCGCGAGGCCATGGGCGAACGCAGCGATCCCGCACCGGCACACGGGCGCAGAACGCCAGCGTCCCGGGCGCCCGTGTCGAAGCCGCCTGTGCGCAAAGCCCTCCGTGAGACCGAGACAGAGTCGTTCGCGCAGCTGCTCGACGCGCCGGGCGGACACAAGAAGCCTGCGCCCCGTGTGCGCGCTGCGAAGAAGACAGCGGCGCTACCGGGCGAACTCGATCCCCACGACGCAAAGTCGATTCGTCGCGGCCGCATCGAGATCGACGCACGCATCGATTTGCACGGCATGACGCAGACGCGCGCCCACGAGACCCTAGTGCGGTTCGTGCAGCGTAGCGCGGCCCAGCACTTGCGCTGCGTGCTGGTGATTACCGGGAAGGGTGGGCGCCGTTCCGACGACGACGATCCGTACGCGAATTTCGGCGCCGGCGTGCTGCGCGTGCAGCTGCCGCATTGGCTGGAGGCGCCCGAACTCGCATCGCTCGTAATCAGTTCAGGCCCCGCCGCGCCACAGCATGGCGGCGACGGAGCCCGCTACGTTCTTCTGCGCCGGAAACGGACGCGCGAGCTCACGCGCACCGCGTCGTAGCGTTCCTCAACGATCCTCCGATTTACGTTCTGCAGGAACGCGTCGATGTACTTTTCCTTCTCGGCCGGCCCGTAATCGACCACGTAGGCGTGCTCCCAGTTGCCCATCGCCAGCAAGATCGGAACGCCGGCGAGCTGACCGATCTCGTGGTCGGTCACCCAGTGGACCAGGAACAAGTCGGCCTCGCCGCCCACTTGCGAGCCATTCTTAGAATTATTATATTCTGGGCACCGAGGAACCCGTCATGCGCGACCTGACCAAAACTGCCACCTTCGCCGTCCTGCACTTCGCCGTCGGATTTGGCGTGAGCTACGCCCTCACGGGCTCGGTCGCCATCGCCACTGGCATCGCTCTCATCGAGCCCGCCGTGAACACGGTCGTGTTCTACCTGCACGAGCAGGGTTGGAAGAAAGTGGGGCAGGGTGAGCCCGTCGCTGCCCGCCGGCATATGCTCGGAACGGCAACGGCCTAGTCACCCGTCCCCTCACCGCCGGGCGGAATGCTGAATTTCAGAGAATGAACCGGCTCAAATCCGCGTTCTTGGCCAGCGCGCCCACCTGTTGGCGCACGTAGGCCGCATCGACGCGGATGGTTTCTCCGGCGCGGTCGCTGGCAGTGAAGCTTATCTCGTCCAGCAGCCGCTCCATCACCGTGTGCAGCCGCCGTGCGCCGATGTTCTCGACGCCCGCGTTCACCTCGGCAGCCAGAGTCGCGATCTCGTCGATCGCGTCGTCGCTGAAGTCGATGGTCACCTGCTCGGTCGCCAGCAGCGCCGTGTACTGACGGATCAAGCTGTTCTCCGGCTCCGTCAGGATGCGGCGAAAATCCTCGCGCTTCAGTGCCTGCAGTTCCACGCGGATCGGCAAGCGGCCCTGCAACTCCGGCAGCAAGTCCGACGGCTTCGATAAATGGAACGCGCCTGAGGCGATGAACAGCACGTGGTCGGTTTTCACCGGACCGTATTTCGTCGCCACCGTGGTGCCCTCGATCAGCGGCAGCAAGTCGCGCTGCACGCCCTCCCGGCTCACCCCCGCGCTCTGATAGCCCTCGTTGCTGCGGCCGACGATCTTGTCGATCTCGTCGAGGAACACGATGCCGCTCTGCTCGACCGCATCGAGCGCCGCGCGCGATGTCTTCTCGCCGTCGATCAGCTTGTCGCTCTCCTCCGTCACCACCTTGCGCCACGCCTCGTCCACCGACAGGCGCTGCTTCTTGGTGCGGCGGCCAAAGGCTTTGCCGAGAATGTCGTTCAGATTGATCATGCCGACCTGGCCGCCGGGCATGCCCGGAATATCCATGGTCGGCATGCTGGCGCCGCCGGTGTCCTGCAGATCGATCTCGATCGGCTTGTCGCCGAGTTGCCCCTCGCGCAGACGTTTGCGGAATTCCTGGCGCGTCGTTTCGCTGGCGTGTCCGCCAACCAGCGCATCGAGGATGCGCTCCTCAGCCGCCGCTTCGGCGCGCGCGCCCACCGCCTCGCGGCCCTTGTCGCGCTCCATGCCGATGGCGATCTCGACCAGATCGCGGATGATCTGCTCCACGTCGCGGCCGACGTAGCCAACCTCAGTGAACTTGGTCGCTTCGACCTTGATGAACGGCGCGTTGGCCAATCGTGCCAAGCGGCGCGAAATCTCCGTCTTGCCGACGCCGGTGGGGCCGATCATCAGGATGTTCTTCGGCAGCACCTCGTCCTTCAGATCGTCCGGCACCCGGTGGCGGCGCCAGCGGTTCCGCAGGGCGATGGCGACCGCGCGCTTGGCGTCGCGCTGGCCGACGATGTAGCGGTCGAGTTCGGAGACGATCTCGCGCGGGCTGAAGTCTGCAGCCATTACAGTGATTCCACCGTGACGTTGTTGTTCGTGTAGACGCAAATGCCGGCGGCGATCGCCATGGCGCGGCGCGCGATCGCTTCGGCATCCATGTCGGGCCGGTCGATCAGGGCGCGCGCGGCAGCAAGGGCATAGTTGCCGCCCGAGCCGATGCCGATGATCTGGTCGTCTGGCTCCAGCACATCGCCAGTGCCGGACAGCATCAAGCTCACCTTGCTGTCGGCAACGGCCATCAGGGCCTCCAGCCGCCGCAAATAGCGGTCCGTGCGCCAATCCTTGGCCAATTCGACGCACGCCCGCGTCAACTGGCCGGGATGTTTCTCCAGGCGTGCTTCCAGGCGCTCGAAGAGGGTGAAGGCATCTGCCGTCGCGCCGGCGAAGCCGGCAATGACCGAGCCGTCGTGCAGGCGTCGCACCTTCACGGCCGTCGCCTTCACCACGGTGTCCTTCATCGAAACCTGGCCGTCACCGGCAATGACCACTTTGCCGTTCTTGCGTACGGAAATGATGGTGGTGCCCTGCCACAGAGGGCTGTTGGGATCCGCCAATGTCGCCTCGGGGGGTTTGATGGCCGCGGGCCAGACGGTCGCGGCGGGAAAGTAGAGCCAGGATGTGGGATCGCGGCAACGAGGGTCAAGGCCGGCGCGCTGGGCTCGGCCCCGCTCTTGGACGCCGCCCCGGTGGCGGGGCAGGGGGGTTCCTGCTATAGGGGCCGCAGATTCGGCTTCCCCAGGCGCGCCCAGGCTCTTGACCGGCGCACGGGGCCCTAGACCAGGTCGTGGGATGCGCAAGGCGAGCGTCGAGCGGAACACCAACGAGACCCGCATCAAGGTCGCCGTCAACTTGGACGGCAGCGGGGTCTATCGCGTCAGCACCGGCATCGGGTTCTTCGACCACATGCTCGAGCAGCTGTCGCGCCACTCTCTGATCGACCTCGATATCGAGGCCAAGGGCGACCTGCACATCGACGCCCACCACACCGTGGAAGACACCGGCATTGCGCTCGGCCAGGCGCTCTACAAGGCACTCGGCGACCGCCGCGGCATTCGCCGCTTCAGCTCGGTGCATGTGCCGATGGACGAGACGCTGACGCGCGTCGCGCTGGATGCCTCCGATCGCCCGTACCTGATCTGGCACGTCACCGTCCCAACCCAGCGTCTGGGCGATCTCGACACGCAGCTGATCAAGGAATTCTTCCAGGCATTCGCCCAGGCGGCCGGCCTCACGCTGCACATCGAGAACCTGTACGGCGAGAACAGCCACCACATCGTCGAGTCGTGCTTTAAGGCGACGGCGCAGGCGTTGCGCGCCTCGTTCGAGATCGATCCGCGCAAGGCCGATGCCATTCCCAGCACCAAGGGTGTGCTGGCGGGTGCGAAGTCCGCATGACGCGCTTCTACGCCGTGCTGGAACGCCAGCAGCCAAAGGGGCGGGCGAAGGCTCCGCGCCATCCCGACGATCTGTACGTCCTGGTGAAGGACGGCTTTTCATGGCCGGCTTTCTTCTTTGGCCCGGCGTGGGCGCTCAGCAACCGCATGTGGGTGGTGGGCGCACTGGTGATCGTGGCGCTGATCGCCATCGGCACGCTGACCCGTTCCATAGACGGCGGCGCAGCACTGCCGTGGCTGCTGCTCGGCCTCGCGCTGCTGCTCGGCGTCCACGGCAATGATCTGCGCCAGTGGTCGCTGGAGCGCTCGGGCTACGAGCTCACGGCGATCGTCGGCGGCACTGATATCACCGACGCCGAGCGCCGGCTGTTCGCGTCGATGGGATCGATGATGTTCGGCCGCTGACCGTGGCTGCCCGGCGCGTTGCGATCATCGACTACGGCTCTGGCAATCTGCGCTCCGCCAGTAAGGCATTCGAGCGCGTGGTGCGCGAGCGCGGCCTCGACGTCGACGTGCGTGTGACCAGCGACGCCGATGAAGTGGCCGAATCCGAGCGCATCGTGCTGCCCGGCGTCGGCGCGTTTGCCGATTGCATGCGCGGCATCGACAACCTGCCCGGCATGCTAAGCGCCCTCGACCATGCGGTACTGAATTACGGCAAGCCGTTCCTGGGCATCTGCGTCGGCATGCAGCTGTTGGCCGAGCGCGGGTTCGAGCACGGGGAGCATCACGGCCTTGGCTGGATCGAGGGCGACGTCGTCGCCATCTCCGGCCCCAAGCTCAAGGTACCGCACATGGGCTGGAACGACCTGCAGGTCCGCTCCACGCATCCGGTGCTGAAGAACATCGACACCGGCTCGCACGCCTACTTCGTGCATAGCTACACGCTGGCCTGCGCCAACGAGAACAACGTGTTGGCTCAGGTCGACTACGGGTCGCCGCTTGCAGCGGTGGTCGGCAGGGACAATATCGTCGGCACCCAGTTTCACCCCGAAAAGAGCCAGGCCGTCGGCCTAGCCCTCATCGGCAATTTCCTGGAGTGGCGTCCCTAGATGGCAGCGGACACGCAGGCGGCCGAACAAGCCGTCTCGACCAGCATCGAGTGGCTGACGCGCTTCGGCGGCACCGATCTTGAGGATCTGTGCCGCGCGACCGAGGCCGCCATTCAGGACGGCAACGGCTTCGGCTGGCTGCGCGTGCCGCCGCGCGACAAGCTGGAATCCTATTGGCGCGGCGTGCTCCTGGTGCCCGATCGCCAGCTCGTGGTGGCGCGGCTCGATGGCACTGTCGTCGGCTCGGCGCAGCTCGTGCGCCCGCCCGCCAACAACGAGGCGCAAGCCTTTGCCGCCATGGTCACCACGTTCTTCGTGGCGCCGTGGGCACGCGGTCACGGCCTGGCGCGCCGCTTGCTGACTGCCATCGACCAGCGCGCCGCCGAGATGGGTTTCGAGGCAATCGAGCTCAACGTGCGCGACACCCAGACCGCTGCCATTGCGCTGTACGAGAGCCACGGCTACGTGCGCTGGGCCACCAAGCAGAAATACGCCAAGGCAAACGGCGCCTTCATCGTCGGTCACTACTATCAGAAAGAGATCACGCCCATCGTGCGCGAAGGAGCGGCACCCGCCACCGTGTCTGCGATGGAACGCCGATGATTCTCTATCCGGCCATCGACTTGAAGGACGGCCAGTGCGTCCGGCTCGTGCGCGGGGACATGGCCCAGGCGACGGTATTCAACACCGACCCTGCGGCCCAGGCGCGCGCGTTCGCGTCGCAAGGGTTTGGTTGGATCCATGTCGTCGATCTCAACGGCGCGTTCACCGGCACATCCGTGAACGCCGCCGCCGTGGAATCAGTCCTGCGCGCCGTGAACCTCAACATTCAGCTGGGCGGCGGCATCCGCACGCTCGCCAACATCGAATCGTGGTTGGCCAAGGGCATCTCCCGCGTCGTGCTCGGTACCGTGGCGCTGCGCGACCCCGATCTTGTGAAGGCTGCGTGCAAACGCTGGCCGGGCAAGATCGCGGTCGGCATTGACGCACGCGGCGGCCGCGTTGCCGTGCAGGGCTGGGCCGAGGCGACCGACGTTGCCGTCCTCGACCTCGCAAAACGCTTCGAGGATTCCGGCGTCGCCTGCATCATCTACACCGACATCGATCGCGACGGCGTGCTGGAGGGCGTCAACGTCGACAGCACGGCCGCGCTTGCCAACGCCGTACGCATCCCGGTGATTGCCTCCGGCGGTGTCGCCGGCATCGACGACATCCGCCGCCTGAAGCAAGCCAACGCGAACATCGCCGGCGTCATCGCCGGCCGCGCCATCTACGATGGCCGCCTTGACCCAGCCGAAGCTCTCGCACTGCTGGCCGCCTGATGCTGAAGCCGCGCGTCATTCCCTGCCTCGACGTGCACAACGGCCGCGTCGTCAAGGGCATCAACTTCGTGAACCTGCGCGACGCTGGTGACCCGGTGGAGCAAGCGCGCGTCTACGACGCCCAAGGTGCCGACGAGCTCTGCTTTCTCGACATCAGCGCCAGCCACGAACAGCGCGACACGTTGCTCGACGTCGTCGCCCGCACCGCCGACGTCTGCTTCATGCCGCTCACGGTCGGCGGCGGCGTGCGCACGTCGGCCGATGTCCGCACCCTGCTGCTGGCCGGTGCCGACAAGGTCTCGTTCAACACCGCGGCCGTGGCGTCCCCCGACATCGTGCGCGAGTCGGCCGAGAAGTTTGGCAGCCAGTGCATCGTCGTTGCTATCGACGCGCGTGCGACGGCGCCCGGCAAATGGGAAGTGTTCACGCACGGCGGCCGCAAAAACACCGGCAAGGATGCCATCGAGTGGGCCGCCCAGGTCGTCGGCCTCGGCGCCGGCGAAATCCTGCTCACCTCCATGGACAAGGACGGCACGCGCAGCGGCTACGACTTGGAGCTCACCCGCGCCATCGCCGACCGCGTGCCGGTGCCGGTGATCGCCTCCGGCGGCGTCGGCGGTGTCGAGCATTTGCTGTCCGGCATCCGCGATGGGCACGCTTCCGCGGTGCTGGCCGCATCCATCTTTCATTTCGGCGAAATCACCATTCCGGCCGCCAAGGCCTATCTGGCCGAACACGGCGTTCCGGTGCGAAACTGACCGCCATGGACGCTTCCATCCTCGATCGCCTGTACCAGACGATTCTGTCGCGCCGCGGCACCGATCCGCAGCAGAGCTACACGGCATCGCTGTTCGGGCGCGGGCATGCGCACATCGCACGCAAGGTCGGCGAGGAGGCGATGGAGACGGTGATCGCGGCGGTGGAGGAAGACCACAAGGCGATCGTGTCCGAGAGCGCCGACCTGCTGTTCCACCTGCTCGTGCTGCTGGCGGACCACGGCCTTAAGCCCGAAGAAGTATTCGCCGAGTTGGAACGCCGCGAGGGCACATCGGGCGTGGCCGAGAAGGCATCCCGCGCACGCTAGGAGACTCGCGCATGGCCTATGACGACAACAATGTGTTCGCCAAGATCCTGCGCGGCGAAATCCCCAGCAAGAAGGTGCTCGAGGACGCGCACGCATTGGCGTTCCACGACATCCACCCTGCGCGCCCGGTGCACATCCTGGTGATCCCGAAGGGCAAGTACACGGACTTCACCGAGTTCGCGACGCGCGCCACGCCGGCCGAGCAGACCGGCTTTTGGAGCGCGGTCGCCGAGGCGGCGAAAAAGGCCGGTGTCGTCGAAACTGGCTACCGTCTGGTCGCCAACACCGGTGCCAACGGCGGCCAGGAAGTGCCGCACTTCCACGTGCACATCCTGGGCGGCGGGCGCGTCGGCCCGATGGTTGCCCGCGACTAGGCCGTCGCGCCGAGCTTCTTCTTCATCAGGTCCTTGAGCGGCGTTTCCGGCCGCGCGCCGAAGTGGCTGATGATCTCGGCCGCGGCGACCGCGCCCATTCGGCCGCAGTTCGCCAGGTCTTTCCCTTGCACGTAGCCTGAGAGGAATCCGGCGGCATACAGGTCGCCGGCCCCGGTGGTGTCCACCACCTTCGCGACACGCTCGGCGGCAATCTTCTCGGTCTTGTCGCCGTGCACAATGACGGCGCCCAATTCGGAGCGCGTCAGCGCCGCCACTTCCACGTCTTTCCTCACCAGCGGCACCGCGTCGTCGAAGCTGTTCACCTCGTACAACGCCGTGATCTCGGTCTCATTGGCGAACAGGATGTCCACGCGCGATTGGATCAGCTTGCGGAATTCGTCGCGCCAACGGTGGACGCAAAACGCGTCCGACAGCGAGAACGCCACCTTGGTGCCCGCCTTGTGCGCCGCGTCCGCGGCCTTGCGCAGCGCGTCCTTGGCGTCGGGCCGGTCCCATAGGTAGCCCTCGAGGTACAAGACCTTCGCGCGCGCCACCAGGGCCGGGTCGATGTCCGACGGCCCAAGCTCCACGGCGGCGCCGAGGTAGGTGTTCATGGTGCGCTGCGCATCCGGTGTCACCAGGATGTAGCAGCGGCCCGTCCCCGGTCCCTGGGTCGCGGCCTTGGTCGGGAATTCGACGCCGAGCGCGCGCAGGTCGTGCTGATACACGGTGCCCAGCTGGTCATCGCGCACCTTGCCGATGAACGCCGTGCGGCCGCCCAGCGACGCGATGCCGGCAATGGTGTTCGCAGCCGAGCCGCCCGAGACTTCGACGCCCGGCCCCATGGCGGCGTACAGTGCCTCCGCTTGGGCCGCTTCCATCAACGTCATCGCGCCCTTTTTCAGGGCGTGGCGCGACAGGAATGCGTCATCGGATTGGGTCAAAATGTCGACGATGGCATTTCCCACCGCGACGACGTCGAGCGATTTGTCTGGCATGGCACCCCCGCAAGGCCCGCAGTATAGGTGCCCGAACCGCTCTAACAAGTCCGACGCGTGACCCTGCTCGAGCCCTTCACCCGCGCCCGCCACGACCTTTGGTCGCCCGCCGGCCGCAACATTCTATGGCGCTCGCTTGGCCTGAGCGTGATGGCGTTCGTAGTGCTGGCCATCGCCGTGCAGTACGGCATCGACCACGTCACCACCGGCTGGGCCCGATGGGTTCAGACGCTGCTGGACCTGCTCGGTGGCCTCACCACCCTGGTGCTGGTTTGGATCCTGTTCCCCGCCGTCGCGACGTTTTTCGTGGGTGCCATGATCGACAGTCTGATCGACGCGGTGGAACGCGAGCACTATCCCGCCGCCACGGCACGCGCCCAGTCGGCGGCCGCCGCGCTGTGGCACGGCGCACGCTTCGCGCTGTTTGCCATTGCGCTCAATCTGCTGCTGTTGCCGCTCTACATTGCACTCTTGTTCGTCCCGCCGTTAGCGCCCGTGGCGTTCCTCCTGGTCAACGGCTACCTTGTCGGCCGCGAGTATTTCGACATGATCGCGTCCCGCCACCTCGATCCCGCCATCGCGCACGCATTGCGCAAATCCTACCGCGGCCGCGTGTACGTGGCCGGCCTGGTGCTCGCCGTTCTCTTCACGGTGCCTGTGGTGAACCTGTTCGCGCCCATGCTCGGCGCTGCTGCCATGGTCCACCTGTTCCACAGCCTGCGCCCATGAAGCTCGCCATCTTTGGTGCTGCCCTCTTGCTGCTCGGCGCATGCGTCGCACCGCCGCTCGATGGAGCGCCGCCGGCGCCCACCGCACAATTGGCGCCCGTGCCGCAGGCAGCAGCGCCCGCTGCTGAAGTTGCACCGCCGCCCCCACCACCACCCGCTCCGCCGCCCCCGCCTGCCCCCGAGGTCGCCATTGTGGTGCCGCCGCCGGCTCCGCCGCCCCCCCGGGGGTTCGATCCCACCGAGCTCAACGGCAAGCTGCGCGAGGAAGTGATCGGCCTGCTCGGTGGCCCCAGCATCGCGCGGCGCGAGACCGGCGCGGAATTGCTGCTCTTCGAGGGCCAGGGCTGCGTCCTGTACGTGTTCCTCTACGACCAGGCGGGTGGCGGCGCGCCGCGCGTCGAGTACACCGAGCTCGGCCCGCGCACGCGCGACACTAGCCGCGAGCGCGCTTGCCTCGTGGGGATGCTGCAACCGCGCGCGGGCGGCTGAACCCACCTTTCTTTGGCTGGCTGCGTGGCGTGACGGACGCCGGCATCACCGGTGTCTTTGGCTCGTACGGGCACAGGTCCTCGACCGGGCAGATCGGGCACTTCGGCAGCCTGGCTGTGCACGTGTAGCGGCCGTGCAGGATTAGCCAGTGGTGTGCATGCATCTTCCACTTGTCCGGCACGATCCTGTCGAGGCCGTCCTCGACTTCCGTCACGTCCTTCCCGGGCGCCAGTCCCGTGCGGTTCGCAACGCGGAACACGTGCGTGTCCACGGCGATGGTCGGATGCTCGAACACGGCGTTCAGCACTACGTTCGCCGTTTTGCGCCCGACCCCCGGCAACTCCTGCAGCAGCGCACGGTCGGCCGGCACCACACCGCCATGCTTATCGACCAGCATCTGCGACAGCGCGGCCAGGTTCTTCGCCTTCGTGCGGTAGAGGCCGATGGTTTTGATGTAGGGCAGGATGCCCGCGGGCCCGAGCTCCGCCATCTTGGCCGGGGTATCGGCAATCGCGAACAGCGCGGGCGTCGCTTTGTTGACCGAGGCGTCGGTCGCCTGGGCCGAGAGCATCACCGCAGCCAGCAGCGTAAACGGGCTGCTGTATAGGAGCTCGGTTTTCGGCGCGGGATTGCGGGCGGCGAGGCGGCCAAAGAACTCATCCACCTGCGTGCGGGCCTTGCTGCGCTTCATAGGCCAGTTTTACCCCGAATCGGTGCCTCGGCACCCCTTTGGATACCCAGGCGGTCTAGTTGCTCAGGCCGTCCCAGCGCGCGTAGCATTCCCCCATGAATCCCGACGGCGAGCTCCTGTTCGACGCCATCCTGCGGCCGCACCGGTCGCTCAGTGCGTTCGGCTTCTTGCTCCTGATGGGCGTCCTCTGCACCATCAGCTTCGTCGCCGGCAT
>CAIVPW010000111.1 GCA_903907895.1 uncultured Alphaproteobacteria bacterium | reverse complement strand
TGCACACCGCCGCACGCCACGCCGAAGCCGCCACGGTGTTCGCCGCCGCGGCGGATCGCCACCCCGGCATCGGCGAGCCGCTCGCCAACCTTGGCCTGAGCTTGCTCGCGCAAGGCGAGTTCCAGCGCGCCCACACGGTGCTGAATGACGCCGCCACGCGCTTCCCGCACCTGGTGGCGGTGCATGATGGGCTTGCCACGGTACTGCTGCGCCAGGGTCGCTACGACGAAGCGGTAGCAAGCGCGCGCCGCTCGCTGGCGCTGGCGCCCGATAGCGCCGATGCGCTGTCGCGTCTTGCGCTGGCATTGCTGGTGCAGCCGAAATCCCCGGCCGCAGAGGCGCTGGCGCTTGCCGATCGGGCACTGACCATCGCCCCGCGCTTCCTGCTGGCGCGCTGGGCGCGCAGCCAGGCGCTGGCGCAGCTCGGACGCATGGAGGAGGGGCTTGCGGCTGCGCAGGAAGTCCTTGCCTCCGCCGAGGCCAACGACATCGCCACCCTGCTGGCGGTGGCGGGGGTGTTCGAGGCGTGCGGGCGGCGGGATGAGGCGCTCAAGGTTTACGAATCGATCCTCCGCCTCGACGCCAAGAACGACTTCGCGCGCGCGAAGGTGCTGGAGATCAAGCTCGTGCTGTGCGACTGGCGCGACTACGGCGCGTTCGTCGCCGAGACGCTGGACAGCGTCCGCACTGCCGTCGAGGCGGGTGGGCCGCTGCCCATCGTGCTGCAGGACCTGCACAACCTGCCAACCCCGCCCGCCCTGCTGGCCGCCGCCGCGCGCCGCCGCGCGCAACTGATCGAGGCCGAGGTCGCTGAGGCGCGCGGCCGCGTGCAGTTCGACTTTGCCGCAAGGCTATCGCGCTGGCGCGACGGGGAGCGGCGCAAGCTGCGCGTTGGCTATGCCGTGCCGTTCACCCATTTCTCCAGCTTCCCGAAGCTGCACCAGGCAGTCGTGGCGCGCCATGACCGCAGCCGCTACGAGCTGTTCGGATACTCGGTGCGCCCATCGAACGGCACCGAGTTCGACCGCGCGTATCGTGGAAGCTTCGACGTGTTCCGCGACATCCCCGGCGGCGCCCAAGATGTGGCGGCGCAGCAGATCTTCGACGACCAAGTGGACGTGCTGATCGACGTCACGGGCCACACGGCCATCCATTGCCAGCACGTGATGGCGATGCGACCGGCACCGGTGCAGGCCGAGACGTTCGCGTCGTCGTTCACGACGGGTGCGGCGTACATCGACTTCCTGCTGAGCGACCGCATCTTCTTGCGGCCCCAGTTCGCCCAGTACTGCACCGAGCGACTGGTGTTCCTGCCCGATTCGATGATGCAGGGCGTCGCCGCCGGCGCCAGCGAGCGCGTGTTCACGCGCGCGGAACTCGGCTTGCCGGACGACGCCTTCGTGCTGTGCAACTTCAACCAGCCGTTCAAGTTCGACCCGAGCGTCTTCGCCGTCTGGATGCGTATCCTGCGCCGTCTGCCCCAGGCGGTGCTGTGGCTCGGCGCCTGGGACCCGATCACGCGGCGCAACCTGCACGCCGAGGCCGAACGCCAGGGCGTTGCGCCAAGCCGCGTCGTGTTCTCGGAGATCGCGATGCAGGGCGACCACCTGGCGCGGCTTCGCCATGCCGACCTCATGGTGGACAACCGCTTCCACGGCGGCGGCGTCACCACGACGGATGGGCTGTCGGCCGGCGTGCCGCTGCTGACCTGCCCGGGCGATGTGCCGGCGGCCAGCACGGGGGCGAGCCTTGCGCATGCGTTCGGCATGCCCGAATTCATCGTGGCGGATATGCAGGCGTACGAAGAGCGTGCGGTTGCGCTGGGGAGCGATCCGGTGGCGTACGGCGCGTTGCGCGCGCGCACGGCAGAGAAGTTCAAGACCGCGCCCTTGTTCGACGTGGCGCGGTACACGGCGCATTTGGAGCGCGCCATCGATCTCATGTGGGAATCCACAGTGACAGGGACGACCGGGCCGATCGATGTGCCCGCCCTGCAGAAAGGCCAGTAGGACCATGACGCATCACAGCAAGCCCGTCGCTGCCGCCGCCGACAAGCCGCGCGTGCGCCCCTACCTGGACTTCTACCAGCAAGAAGCCATCTCGCCGGTCGCCCAGGACATCGGCAACCTCGACCGCCACTTCCAGCGCCGCGAGGCGCTGTATCGCCACCTCGGCATCGTGCCCGCTCTTATCGAAGGCCGCTCGGTCATCGAGTTCGGGCCGGGTTCGGGCCACAACGCGCTGTTCACGGCGAGCTTGAAGCCGGCACGGTACCTGCTGGTGGACGGTAACTCGGTCGGCATCGCGGAGTGCCGCGACCTGCTGACGGCGCACACGCGCCGCGGCAACGTCTCGGTCGAGCAGGCGCTGCTCGAGGAGTTCGAGACGGACGAGCGCTTCGACGTCGTGCTGTGCGAGGGCGTGCTGTCGTGGCAGTTCGATCCGGTCCACCTGCTGCGCCGCATCTCGCGCTTTGCCAAGCCGGGCGGCGTCGTGGTCATCACGTGCATGGACACCATGGGTTTCCTCGCCGAGGCCCTGCGCCGCTTTGCCTCGGCCGTGTTGATGAAGCCGGAGGCGACGCCCGCCGAGAACCTCGCGCACCTCACGCGCGTGTTCGGCCCGCACCTTGCCACCATCAAGGGCATGAGCCGCAGCCACGAGCATTGGGTGCAGGACAATCTGTTGTTTCCCTACTATGGCCGTCCGTTCCCGATCGACGCCGCCATCAAGGCGATCGACGCCGAGTTCGAGGTGTATGGCGCCTCGCCGCAGTTCCTGTCGGACGTGCGCTGGTACAAGACCATTCACGGCGACGAGCGCCGCTACAACGAGCGCGCGCTGTCGGCGTACTGGCAGAACATCCATAACCACCTCGACGGCCGCTCGGTGACCGGTCCGCGGCCCGAGGCGGCGAACCAGGCCCTGCGCGCCGAGTGCGATGCGGTGTTCGAGCTGCAGGAGGACTATCGCCGCACACGCGAGCCCTCGATTCTCAAGGTCGCGCTGGCGCGCCTGCAGACCATCACGGCGATGGTGGGGGAATTCTCGGACGTCACCGCCGCCTCGCTCGCCGATTTCACGGACGCGATGCAGAAGGGCTTCCCCGGCACGGTGCCGGACTTCGGCCGCTTCACGCCATGGTTCGGCATGGGGCAGCAGTACGTGAGCTTCCTGCGCCGGGGCCGCGCGTGAGCCCGGCCGCCCAGTTGTTTCGCGACGCGGTCCGCCACCAGCGGGCCGGCGCACTGGGCGAGGCCGACGCGCTGTATCGCCAGATCCTGGCCGAGCAGCCGGACAACGTCGACGTCCTCACCAACATGGGCGTGCTCAGCTCGGCCGCGGGGCGGTACGACGAGGCGCTGACGCACTACCAGCGCGCCCGCGCGCTCGCGCCCCAAGATCCCGACGTGCTGTGCAACATCGCCAACCTGCACCGCGCGCGCGACCGCTATGCCGACGCCGAGAGCGCGTACCGTGCGGCATTGCAGCAATCGCCCGGCCACGTGGTCGCGGCAGGCAATCTCATTGAGCTGTTGCTGCGCGATGGCCGCGCCGTCGAGGCGGGCTCGGTGGCGCAGGACGCGCTCATCGCCAACCCGGCAGCCAACGAAATCCGCGTGCGCCTGGCGGCGCTGCTGTATGCCGCCGACATTCTTCCCGAAGCGCGGGCACTGGCAGACGAAGCCGTGCGGCGCGAGCCGCGCAACGTGCGCGCCCTCAACCTGCTCGGCCGCTTGTGCCTTGCCATGGGCGACCGGCAGGGGGCGGAGAGCCACACGCGGGCCGCGACGGCCATCGACCCGACGTTCGGCCGCGCGTGGCACTACCTGGCGGTGCTGCTCGATGACCGCGGAGATGCTGCCGCTGCCGAGGCCGCCTACAAAAAGGCGATCGAGTGCAACGCCGGGCAGACCGCGCTGCGCGACTATGGCTCGTTCCTGCGCAACAAGCGGCCAGACGAGGCGCGCGCGCTGCTGGAGAAGGCGTGCGCGCTCGATCCCAACGACTGGGAGGCTGCCACGTCGCTCGGCAACCTCTTGTATGCCAGCCGCCACCACGCCCAGGCGCTGCCGCACTTCCTGCGCGCGTTCGATCTTTGCCCCGGCGTATTCGAGCCGGCCTACAACGTCGCGCTGACCCTTGATTGGGTCGGGCGCACGGCCGAGGCGCAGAAGATTCTGGAGAAGGTCGTCGTTGCGCACCCGAACCGCGCCAATGCGATCGCGGCGCTCGGCTACATGCAATACCGGCGCGGGTTGTGCGCCGAGGCGCTTGCAAACTACGACAAGGCGGTCGCGCTCACGCCCAACGATCCGGTGATCGTGGGGCAGCGCGCGCGGGCGCTGCTGGAGCTCGACCGGCCCTTGGACGCGCTCGCGCCGATCGAGTCGGTGCTGGAGCGCAACCCGGAGGACCTGTATGCCCTCAAGGTGTATGCCCAGGTCCTGAGTGCGCTCGGCCGTCATGCCGAGGCGATCCTGGCCGGGCAGCGCGCCATGCAGGTGACGACGACGGACCACGCCAACACCGCATCGGTGATGGCCGGCGTGTTCGAGCGCGCCCATCGGCGCGAGGAAGCGGTGCGGGCGTACGACATCGTGCGCCGCGCCAACCCCGACGACACCCATGCCATCCGCCGCACGCTGGACTTGAAGCTGACACTGTGCGACTGGCGCGACTACGACGGCCTGATCGCCGACGTGGTGCAGACCATCGAGCGTTCGGTGCGGCACAAGACGGTGCTGCCGTTCTGCGTGCAGGACCTCCAAAACCTGCCGCTGACCTGGCCGCAGCTTTCGTCGGCCGCGCACCGCCGCGCCGAGGAGGTGGAGGCATCCGTCCGCACGGCGCGGGCAGCCGCGGGATTCCGCTTCGACGAACGCCTGGCGGACTGGCGGGCGACCCAAGGGACGGCGGCGCAGCGCCGCATCCGGGTGGGCTACGCGCTGCCGTACACGTTCCTGCACAGCTTTCCGATGCTGCTGAAGAGCATCACCGAGCGGCACGACCGCAGCCGCTTCGAGGTGTTCGGCTACTCCATCAAGCCGGGCGACTCGGCGTTTGACCGGCTGTACCGCGCGACGTTCGAGCACTTCCGCGACCTGCCGTCGGCGGCCCCCGAGATCGCCGCCAAGATGATCTTCGACGACCAAGTGGACGTGCTGATCGACGTGACCGGCCACACCGGCATCAACTGCCAGGAGATCATGGCGATGCGGCCGGCGCCGGTGTCGATGCACATGCTCGGCTACGGCATCACCAGCGGCTCGTCGTACATCGACTACCTGCTCACGGACAAAGTGTGGATGCGGCCCCAGTTCCGCCCGCACTGCTCCGAGAACATGGTGTACATGCCGGACTCGTGGTTCATCGGCTTCCACGCCCCGCGCTCGGACCGCACCTTCACGCGCGCCGAGCTTGGATTGCCCGACGACGGCTTCGTGTTCTGCAACTTCAACCAGCCGTTCAAGTTCGAACCGACGATCTTCGCCACCTGGATGCGCATCTTGAAGCGCGTGCCGGGCAGCGTGCTGTGGCTCGGCGCGTGGGATGACGCCGTGCAGCGCAACCTGCGGCGCGAAGCGGAAGCCCACGGCGTTGCGCCCGAACGCCTCGTCATCAGCGAGATCGCGCTGCCGGCCGACCATGCCGTGCGCCTGTCGCTCGCCGACCTCGCCGTGGACAGCCGCTATCACGCCGGCGGCGCCACCTCGGTGGATGCGCTGTGGGCCGGCGTGCCGTTGGTGACGTGCCCCGGCGATCTGCCGACGTCGAACAACGGCCGCTCGCTGCTCACGGCACACGGGGTGCCGGAGCTCATCACCGGCACGTTCCAGGAGTACGAGGACCTTGCCGTGGCGCTTGCCACTGACCCGGTGCGCTACCGCGCCCTCCGCGCCAAGGTGGAGGCGAACCGCAGCACGGCAGCCCTGTTCAACCGCGAGCGCTACACCCGCCATCTGGAACGCGCGATCGAGATGGTGTGGGACAACACCGTGCGCGGCGTGAAGGAAGACACCTTCGTTCCCGACTGACGATCACGCGCCGCCGCCCGCCGGCGGCCGGACGAGGCGCGGCGCCACCAGCTGCGGATTGGGCATCACCGTGAGCCCGCCAAGATCGTTCAACCCGAGCATGCGCGCGGCGCGCTGAAGGCCGTCGCCCGACTTCATCCACGACGGCGGCAGTTCCAGCAGCGGCGCGGGCGGACTCTCGCTTGCGGGCGTTGGTGCGGGCGCCGTGTGCGAGGGCGGGGGCGTTTCCGGCGCGTGCGTCTTTTCGGGCGGGTGCGACGGCGGGCGTTCGGCGTTGTGCCGCTTGGCCGCGGCTTGGCGCGGCGGCGTTCGCTGCGCCGCGCCCTGCGCGAGCAGCCGTGCGGTCAGATCGGCATCGCTGAGGCGCGACAACGGGCGCGGGGCGGGCTTGGCCGCGCGCCGCGCTGTCAGTTCCTCGGAGCGCAGCATGCCGAACTGGCGATCCAGCACCTTGGTCAACGCCACGCCTTGCGCCCGCTCCAAGCCTCCGCTGGCGATCAGGGCGCTGACCTGGCGCATGGCGGCGACGGCGTCGTGGCTCGTCTCGATCGGCGGCAACTCGAACGGCGCCGTGCGCGACCGGTGGGGCAGGTGCCGCGCGCAAAAGCGCAGGGCAGTGGGATTGCCCGCCTTGGCGTGCGCCACGACCGCGCGCACGAGTTCCTCGCCTTCCTCTTCGAAGACGCGCTCGAGCAGCGCCGTGATCTTGTTGCGCGAGCCGGGCAGGCGGCCGGGATTGCCGGGCGGGAAGGGCCGGCCGCGGGGGTTGTGCCGCGGTTGATCGGCATTTCTACGCAGATCACGCGGGCGTGAGCCTGCGTCCGCAGTCGGCTTCATTTCGTATCCGGCTGGCATCGCACTGGCCCTTCCTGAAGGCGAGGGGAGCGGCGGATATGGGGACGGGTGGTCGTGTAATCAATACGAAAAGTATCGAAACAAATGACCGGCGCCGGAGCGGCTGCGTCGGCTATGGTGGGGCATGGAATACAAGAACGAGCTTGCGAAGGGCTTCCACCGCCGCGCCGAGGCGATGCGCCAGAAGGCGGAGCATGCCGCCAATGACCAGGCGCGCCAGTCGTGCCTGAACGTGGCGGAGTATTGGGAGAAGAAGGCCGCGGCGATCGAGGCCAATCCCGGCTTGGCGCAGCCGAGCCACCAGCAGAAGAGTTGGTCGCGCTCGCGCTGATCGACTTCCCTTCGGGAACCGGGGCGCGGGTCGCGTCACGCTTGGCGATGCGGAGTTCGTGAGCCTCGTTCTTCGATGGCTCCGTCCGCAGGGCCCGCTATGGGCTAGCGGGCAGCAGCGGCCAGAGGTAGGCGAGGACGGCGGCGGCGCCGAGGGTTGTGCGCACCGCGTGCAGGGCGCCCCACTTCACGATCAGGCGGCGTGACTCCGGTCCGCCGCGGTCGTTGGGGATCGCCTCGATGCGGCGGTTGGTCGGCATGATGCCGAGCAGGGTGTAGGGCCAGTTCGCGAGGATCAGAACTGCGCCCACGGCCCAGCGCCAATCCTGCGACTGCCAGGCGGCCCAGAATCCGAACAGCGCGGAGAGCACGGCGAGGGAGGCCTGCATCGCGAAGCCGCGGCGGTAGCTCGGCTTCCATTCGGCCAGTAGGGCGCGGTCGTCGATCTGCAGCCGCGCCGGTTGCTCCGCCACCGTGATGTACGCGGCGGCGCCTGCGAACAGGGCGGCGGTGACGAGAACGAGCAGGGCGGGGAGCATCATGCTGCCGCCACCGTAGCATGGAAGCAGACGCGACGTGGGATTACGCCGCGCGCAGTTCCTTGGGGATGCAGTAGAGCAGGACTTCCCAGCGCTGCCAGCTGTAGTGCTCGACGTAGAAGTCGTAGTCGGTACACATCGCCATCAGCTGCAGCGGCAGGCGCCACATGTGTTCGGCCTCGTGGTAGATGCTGATCGCGAGTTGCGGGCGATAGCGCGCGACCGTGCGCGCGAGCGCGGGCACGGCGGCTTCTTCGCCGCCTTCGAGATCGAGCTTGATGAGGCCGTGCGGCGTGAAGCCGATGCGGTCCACCAGGGAGTCGATGGTGGTGCAGGGGAACGTGTGCTGGCCGGTCGAGCCGCCGGTGGACGGCAGGATCGCCTGGCCGTTGCCGTGCAGGCCGAGGGTGAGCGTGCCGTCGTGGCCGGCGAGGGCGACGCGGTGCTCGACCATCTGGCCGGCGAAGTGGTCTACGGTGCGGCGCACGAGAACTACGCGCGCGCCCTCTACGGCCGGCCGGAAGACGCCCAGGCCTGCGAGCACAGCACGTAGTGGACGTCGTTGGCGGCGGCCGCCTCGTCGCGCCAGTACACGGGCGTGGCAGCGGGCGCGGCCTTTTTGAGGATGGCGGCGAGGTGCGCCGGGATGGGGCCATCGCCGACGACCGAGTAGCGCACAGTGGCGGGGAAGTGCAGCGGCGAAAGGATCGGAGTCCAACGCGCAGCTTGTGCCGGCGAGGCGGCGGCGGCGCGGAGACCGAGGGTGCCGGCGTCGCCGTCCACGGGCTTAGCTCGCGGTGACGAGCGGAACGGGTTCCGCGGTGGGGGTGAGCGTGACGGCGTCGGCGTATTCGGCCGAGACTTGTTCGGTGTCGCTCGGCTCGTCCCACACGTTGCAGTTGGCGCACAGGCTGATGTCGGCCTTGGCGCCCTTCAGGTGCAGGTCGCGCCGTTCGCGCATCTCGCGGCCCTGCCAGATCTCCTGGATCGACTGCAGGGCGACGGAACCGGTCGGCATCGTGTTGTTGTAGTCGACGTTGCAGAGCGGCACCTGGCCTTCGGAGAAGATCACCATCAAGGACCACAGGGCGACGCAGGGCAGGTTGGGCTCGCGCGTCGTGGTGACGGGCGCGAATTCCTTCAGCTGGCCGCCCCAGTTGTGGATGTTGTGGTAGTTGACCCGGTCGTTGAACTTGAG
>CAIVPW010000110.1 GCA_903907895.1 uncultured Alphaproteobacteria bacterium | reverse complement strand
GCGGTGGCGGCACCACCCGCCACCAGCGTCGTCGCAAATGCGCGCCGCGTAACGCCGCGGGCCTGCGGTTTGTCGTTGCCCATGGTCTCTGCCTCCTGCGCAAACTCCGATGCGGGCATCCTGTGCTGCTGCCAGTTTCACTGCGATGTCTGGCGGCGCCGAAAGTGTAACCGACCATTGCAGCCTGGCGGCGTCGGGGCAGTACCCTCGATATTTGATAGTGCGCCTGCGCCCTGGCGGGTCCGCAGCCGGTTTCGTGGGCGGCCATAACACCGGCGACCCCGGTCCGCGCGGTGCCGCGCAGGCTGAGGACGAGGCACCAACGCGGGCCGCTGAAAGCGGACCCTTCCTATCGTGACAACGGCCGCCTCTCTGGGCGGCCGTTTCGCTGAGGGGGGCCGCGGACTGCCTGCCGGCTCAGACAACGGAATTGTAACCGCCTGTTTCTGTCCGCTTGTGCCAAACGAGCCGCACCCAATGTGCAGATGGGGACGCCGCTGCGTCGAACCGCACGGTGCGCGAAACCCAGGATTTGGAGGAACGTTCATGCGCAAGGCATTGGTCGTGGCTTTGGTGGTTGCTGGTGCGGCAGGCGTGGCGGCGGTCGCCAACGCGCAGATGCAGATGCCGCAACACGGCGAGAAGCAAATGGGCGACATGCAGGGCCACCGCGCCATGGGCATGGCGATGCACGGTCAAGTGCACGGCGGGCGCGGCATGCACGGGGGTGACATGCACGGGGCTCAAGGGCCCGCGGGTGAGGGGCACGAGATGGATCACGGCGAACACGCCGCTCCTCCGGCCGCTCCGACGCCGTAGCCCGCAACGCTGGGATCGCGCCGGGTCAGCACCCCGGCGCGACTCCGCTGCAAGTCGAAACGCGCAAAGGCGGCGGATTTAACGCCGCACGCCTGGTGCAGATTTCCTGGCTTCCGCGTGCTACAGACGAGCGGGGGCCTGTAGCTCAATTGGTTAGAGCCGGCGGCTCATAACCGCTTGGTTGCAGGTTCGAGTCCTGCCGGGCCCACCATCGCGTAGCGCGGCCCCAGGGCCATCTTCAGCCGGGCGCGGGCTTCGTCCCGCGCGCCATGCGCAGAACCCACGACGCCAGGAATACGATCCCGGCCACGGCGAATACCAGCGCGTATTCCACGAGCGGGATGCGCAACACTTCGTGGATGTTGCTCCACGGGCGCACGGTTGCGTAGACGATGACGATTCCCGCGGCGTAGGCCAGCACGAACAGTGTCTTCGCCAGACGCGACAACCCGAGCCCGTGCATTTGGGTCAGCACAAAGACCGCGGCGAACCCGAACAGGAACATCGGCCAAAGGCCGTTGCCCTGCATCACCGCGACCATCGTTCCGTGCACCACCACCAGGGTTTCCAGTGCCAACGTCCACCACTTGTTCGTATGGACGCGGGTCAGGAACAGGCTGCCCTGCAGCATCAGCAGCGCCGTGTAGACGGTACCGAGCAGATGCCCGAGGGTGCCCTCCATGGGGTGGTACCAGAACGTGTAAACCACCGCCCACGAGAACAGGTAACCATGATAGCGGCGGAAGAATTGACCGCTGGAATACAGCGCGGAATAGCGGTGGCCGAGGAGCAAGCCGCGCCGCTGGTTTTCCATCAACAGCACCACCACGAGCAACAGAACGACCGATGCTTGGGACGACCAGATCGAAACGTCCTGGGCCAAGCCGTCGTAGGTGATGTGCGTCTGCAGAAGGTGGAGCAGGACAAAGAAGGCGTTGGCAGCGAGGGCGGCGATGTTGAAGCCGTGCAGCGATGGACTGCGCCGATCGAGGTCGCGTTGGCGCTGGGCGTACCAGATCACGCCCCACAGCGTGAGTTGGTGGGCGGCGTAGCAACCCCAGGCGACCAGCCGCGTCCATACGGTTGGGTCCGGTAGCACCCAGAAGTAATGCGATGCCCCGGTATCGGGCGCGAACTGGATCGGCGGCAGCAGCGAATCGAGCGCTGCAATAAGCAGAGCGAACGAGATGCTGAACGCGATGCCGAGCCACAGGGCGCGCTGGGCCGCGGTCGTCGGGGGGTCACTCTGGGCCATGAGGATCTGTACGGCGCCGCTTTCAGGTTGGATCAGTGCCCTGGAGGACGGCCCGTGTGACGCCGCCTATTCGAGCGCCAGCGGCGGGTCGGCGTCGGTGGGCATGCCGGCGGCGTAGCGAAAGATCGCGGCGGCGCGGTTGATGAACGAGGATTGGCCGGAGCGCATGAAGGGCGTGAAGAGCCCCTTCAACGCGGTCAGTTGGTAGAAGTTCCACACGTCGCCCTCGCCACGCTCAATGAAGTAGAGCAGCTTGGCGTCGCCTGGCTTGAAGACCGGCAGGAACAGCATCTGAAAGCCGGTGATGTTCTCCATGGTGACGACGAGGCGATTGGCATCGTGCTCGCGCACCTGCAGGCGGTACGCGAACTTGCCGGCGGCCGTCTGATAAAAGTGCAGGGGCGCGCCGCTCATCATCTCCTGCGCGGTGAAGTCGCCGCGCTTAAGCTTTGAGTCGGGTCCGCTCAGCGCATACGACTCCGGCATCAGCGGACGCCAGGAGGCGCGTGTGTGCGACCAGTACAGGATGTCGTGATAGCGGGAGATGGCGCCCAAGCGCTCGGCGATCTCGTCGGCCGGACCGCTGAGGCGGAAGCTGCCGGCGGTCACCAGCAGGATGGCCACGTTCGATGGCTCCCAGCCGGCACACGCATGCGGAGCCCAGTTGGCCCCTAGCTCGTCGCCGTAATACAAGCGAACGTCGGGCATAGGGCCCGGTGCGGCATACGTGGGCGGTTCGCCGCCGCACGGCACCCGTACGTCGACGGCCGATGCGGCCTGGCTGGTCAGACTCCCGAGCAGCACGGCAGCAGCAGCAACAAAAGCGCGCATCGATCCCCGCGGCGAACGTCCGTGTACAATGCACATCCAACGGCAGAGCGGCAACCTGCATGGCGCGGGGCATGGCGCGGGCCGTAGCGGGGGAGGGCGAGGTCGAATGACTCTCGGCGAGTTGGTGCGGGCGAATCCCATCCTGCGTGGTGCGCTGGTCGCGCCGTCAGTGGTGGTCCTAATCTTCTGCCTGTTCAACCTGACCGCCGTGGTCGATCAGGCCGCCGTCCTGCGCACGCTCACGGTCGCGATCGTCCACCAGGATGCCGGAGTGCCGGCGCCGCTGCCGTTGGGCACCTTCCGCCTCGGTGATCAGGCGTTGGCGGCGCTGGAGCGGCAGATGCCGCTGCGCACGGCGCGCTTCGAGGACGTGAACAGCGCGACCGACGCGCTCGACGACGGCATCGTCGTGGCAGTCTTGGTGCTTCCGCCGGACTTCACGGCGACGGCCGTCGCCGGCAATCCACCACAGGTCGAACTCATCGTCAGCGAACATCTGAGCGTGCTCGAGACGCAGGTGGGCCGCCAGTTGTCCCAGCAGGTGCAGGCGGCGTTGTCGTTCGTCGTGGTGGTGGCGCGGCCGCAACTCGCGGCGTTGCGCCCGTTCGCTGCAGCGCCCACGCGCGCCGCACCCGCGCCCGCTGCCACCGCGGCGCCACGGGAACGCGGCGAGCCCGTGGTGCCGGCCGTGCCGGTCCCGCCTGTGGCCGTGCGTTCGCTCGAGGCGCCGCCGGCAACTCCGCTCGACGCGATCGGCGTGCCGGCCGGCCAAGGCCTCCCTGTGGCGCCGCCCGCGCCGCTGCAGGTCGTCACCACCACGTTGCACACGGCGCCAAACGGGCTGCTGCTGCAGGCGCCGTTCGTCATGGGCTTCGCCGCATGGATGGGTGCGCTGGTCGGCTCCATCCTGCTGTTCTTCGGCACGCGCCGGCCGCTCGCGGCAGGGAATCTCGGTGTCGTACTGGGGGCCCGCACGCTGTTCCCGCTGCTCGCGTCCGTTTTGGCGGCGCTGATCGGCGTGATCACGGTGGCCGCACTGACCAACGTCTGGGATCACTTCTGGCAGCTGTGGGCATTCCGCTGGCTGGTCATGGCGGCGGCGCTGACCACCATGACCGCATTGTTCAGCGTGCTGGGGTTCTTCGCGTTCCTGCTGGCGGTACCACTGGTGTTCTATCAGTCGGTGGTTGCTGGTGCGCTGGCGCCTCCGGCAGCGGCGCCGGAGTGGATCGCGTGGCTCGGGCACCTGCCTCTCGCAGACATGACACGCGGGGTGCGCGCTCTGCTGATCGGCGGCCCGATCGACGCGGTGCAGTGGGTCAACATTGCGATGCTGCTCGGCGCGGCGATGGTCGTGGTGTGGACCGGAACCGTGCTGTGGGGTGCGCGCCGTCGCCCGAGGGGCTAGGGGCGCGCTTTCTTGGCAGCCTCGACGCAGGCGGCCG
>CAIVPW010000109.1 GCA_903907895.1 uncultured Alphaproteobacteria bacterium | reverse complement strand
ATACACAACCATCACCGCGCCGATCGCCGGCCGCGTCGGCGTGGTAAGCACGACGCCGGGCGCGCTCGTGCGCGCCAACGAGGCGACGCCGCTTGTCACCATCACGCGCATGGCCCCCGTGCGCATCACCTTCAACGTGCCGCAGCGCCAGCTGGAAGCCATGCGCACCGCCCTGGCCGGACCGACACCTGCGGCGGTAAATGCCTACGACACGGAGACGGGCGCGCACCTCTCGTTGGGACGCCTTTCCTTCGTCGACTCGACCCTCGACGTCACCACCGGCAGCGTCATGGTGAAGGCGGAGTTCGCCAATGCCGACGGCAAGCTGTGGCCGGGGCAGTACCTCCGCGCAGAAACGCAGGTTGGCACCCACCAGAATGCGACGGTAGTTCCGCAGTCGGCGGTGCAGATCAACGCCAATGGTGCCTTTGTCTACCTCGTGCGCAATGAGCGCGCTGTGCTCCAGCCGGTCGCGGTCGCCGAGTACATCGGCGAGAGCGCGCTGATCAATACAGGCGTGCGCGCGGGGGACCACGTGATTGTCGAGGGGGCCGTGCGCATCGCCAACAACGCGCAGGTCGTCGAGACACTGCGCGGCCGCGACGGGGCCATGACGCCGGTTGCCGGCGGCGGGCAACAGCTGCAGCAGCGTCCTCCCGCCGAAGCGAACGCTACCCCCGGCGCGCCGGGCGGCCAGCGCCCACCCGGACAGGGCTTCCAAGGGCAGGCAGGCCAGGGAGCCGCCGGCGGCGGCACTCCCAATCAGCCGGGCGGCAACCGCGTGCCCGGTGCGGCAGGCGGAGGCAATGCGCCCGCTGCCGTTGGCGCCGGCGCGGCGCCGCAACAACAGCGGCAGGCGCCCGCCGCCGGAAATCCCGGCTGATCGGCCAGGTACGGAGACACGCCAATGAACCTGTCCGAACCGTTTATCCGCCGGCCAGTCGCTACCACCCTGCTGGCGGTCGCGCTCTGCGCAGTTGGCCTGTTCGCCTACGACTATCTGCCGGTCGCGGCTCTGCCCAACGTCGAGTATCCGACCGTCACGGTGTCCGCCAGCCTGCAGGGTGCGACGCCGGAGACGATGGCGACCTCCGTTGCGACGCCGCTGATCCGTCAGTTCTCGACGATCCCCTCCATCACGCAGATGACCGCGCGCAGCGGACAGGGGAACACCAACATCGTCATGCAGTTCGACCTGAACCGCGACATCGATCAGGCTGCGGCCGACGTCGACGCTGCGATTTCGCGCGCCGTGCGCGGACTGCCGAACGGCACCACGGCGCCGTCGTATCGCAAGGTCAACCCGGCCGACTCGCCGATCCTGCAGCTCGCCGTGCAAAGCGAGCACATGTCGGTGACACAGCTCGCCGACTACGCAGAGAACGTCATCTCCCCTGCCCTCGCCGCACTACCGGGCGTGGGCGAGGTGCAGGTCGCCGGCCAGAAGAAGTACGCCGTGCGCATCCAGGTGAATCCTGCGGCACTGATCGGATTGAACGTCGGCATCGACCAGGTCATCACGGCCCTCGGGGCCGCGAATTCCGTTGCTCCGGCAGGCGCCGTGAACGGCCGCGACCAGACTCTGCCGATCAACGCCGACAACCGCATCGAAAACGCCCAGGACTTCGGCAACGTCATCATCGCCACGCCGGGCAACAAGCCGGTTCGCGTGTCGGACGTTGCCCGAGTGGTCGATTCGGTCGCCAACACCCGCAGCGGCACGACCTACGATGGCCGCCCGTCGCTGCTGCTGTCGATCTATCGGCAGCCGGAAGCCAATACCGTCGAGGTGGTGCAGCGCATCAAGGACGAGATTCCGCAATTTCTGGACGACCTGGGCCAGGGTGGCGCCATCAACGTCCTCAACGACCGCGCCACATCCGTCATCAACTCGGTCAAGGAGGTGCAGTTCACGCTGCTGCTCACCATCGGCCTCGTGATTCTGGTGGTGTTCCTGTTCTTGCGCCGGTTGTCCGCAACCATCATTCCGACGCTTGCGGTGCCGATCTCGCTACTGGCGACATTCGGCGCGATGTACTGGCTCGGCTACACCATCGACAACGTGTCGTTGCTAGGTCTGACGCTCGCCGTCGGCCTCGTCGTCGATGACGCCATCGTCATGCTGGAGAACATCGTCCGGCATATGGAAAACGGCATGAAGCCCTTTGAGGCCGCCTTGCAGGGCAGCAAAGAGGTGGGCTTCACCATCATCTCGATCACGGTGTCGCTGATTGCGGTGTTCATTCCCATCCTAATGATGGGCGGCGTCATCGGCCGAATCTTCCACGAGTTCGCGGTCGTGGTGAGCATCGCGATCGCCGCCTCGCTGATCGTCTCCCTGACTCTCACTCCCATGTTGTGCGCGCGCCTGGCCGCGCCGAAGGGCAAGCAGAACCACGGCGGGCCGATCTTCCGGGGCGTACTGGCGGCCTACCGCGTCACCCTCGACCTATGCCTGAAGGCCAAGCCGCTGATGCTGCTCGCCTTTGTCGGCACCATCGTCGCCACGGGCTACTACTACCAGGTACTGCCACGTACCTTCCTGCCGCAGGAGGACCTGGGACAGCTCTCGGTGTTCACCCAGGCGCGCCAGGACATCTCGTACGACGACCTTGCGCCCCTGGTGAAGCAGGTCGAGGACGCGTTGCGCGCCAAGCCGTACGTGTCGCACGTCGCCAGCAACGTCGGCGGCGGCGGCAACCTGTTCGTGGACCTGAAGCCCCGCGGCGAGCGTCCGCCCATGGAAGACATCCTGGCGGACCTGCGCATCAGCCTCGCCCGCATCCCGGGGATCCAAGCGACCGCCAGCCCGGTGCAGAACCTGCGCATCGGCGGCCTGCAGACGCCGTCGAACATCCAGTACGTGCTGCGTGGCGTCGATCGCGACGAGGTCGTGCAGTGGGCCCGCACGCTTGCCGAGGCCATGCAGCAGGACCCGGCCTTCACCGACGTCAACACCAACCAGGAGAACGGCACCCAGCAGGTGACGCTTTCGGTGGATGCCGAGAAGGCGCGCCTGCTCGGGATCACGGCGCAGCAGCTCCTGCAGTACATGAACCAAGGCTTCGGCTCGACCACCGCCACCAACATCTACAAGACAGGTGACACCTACGCGGTGATCGTCGAGTACGACCCCAACATCCCGTGGACGCCCAATCTGCTCAGCACCATATCGGTGCGGGCGGCGGGCAGCGGCAAGATGGTCCCGCTTTCCGCTTTCGCCACGGTGAAGCGCTCGGTCGGCCCTGCCTCGGTCAACCAGATCGGCCAGCTGCCGGCCGTGACTCTGTCATTCAACCTGCCGGCCGGCGTGTCGCTGAGCCAGGCCACCACGCAACTCGATGTGGTGAAGCAGCAGATCGGCATGCCGGGCTCCATTACCACCAGCTTCGGTGGCAACGCCTCGGTATTCGCACAGCAGCAGAGCAGCCAGCTCCTGCTGATCCTGGGCGCCATCGTGACGATCTACCTGGTGCTCGGCATCCTGTACGAGAACTTCATTCACCCGCTGACCATCCTCACGGGCCTGCCCGCGGCAGCACTCGGCGCGCTGATGTCGCTGCACTACATGAAGCTCGACCTGTCGGTGATTGCCGTGATCGGCGTGCTGATGCTGATCGGCATCGTCAAGAAGAACGCCATCATGATGATCGACTTCGCGCTCGAGCGGCAGCGCGCCGGCGCGCCGGCCAACGTCGCCATCCGCGAAGCATGCCTGATCCGCTTCCGCCCCATCATGATGACGACTCTTGCCACTGTGGTCGGCGCCATCCCCATCGCCTTCGGCACGGGCGCGGGCTCCGAGCTGCGCCAGCCCCTCGGCGTCGCCGTGGTGGGTGGACTGATCGTGTCGCAGGTCCTGACGCTCTACATCACTCCCGTCATCTACCTGTACATGGAGAACCTCTCCAACGGCGCACGCCGCTTCGGCGGCTGGCTCCGCGGCGACCACCGCCCGGCCGAACCCATTCCGCTACGCGAAGCCGCGGAATAGAGTAGCCCCGCACAAGTACGGTTGCCGTCACCAGCCTCTTTCCGCACGCGCCGCTCGGCAATCCCCTGACCGCCGCCTTCCCCTGCGGTCGGATGGCGCCTTGTTGCGGGAAGCGGCCGCACCATAGATAATGGCAGGCATGGCGAGAGGCACGGACGGTCGGATCTCAGCGACGCGGGCGGTGGTTTCCGCCGTCGCGGTGCTGTTCCTCGTCCTATCTTCGTTCTTCTCGGTTCCGCATCACCCGGCCGCGGCCGGGGGCAGCCGGCGGCGGCACAGGCCGATCACCAGCATCAACAAGGCGCCGTGTCGCACGATCACGGAGCAGATGAACACGTTGATGTTGCCCACGCCGGCAATGACGTGGCCGGGTGCGAGCATCACGAGCCCCAGGCTCACGGCGGCGCCTGCTGCCAACTGAGCTGCCACGCAGCGTTACCCGCGCTGGTCGTGCCTCTGCCGTTTCCGCCCCCCGACCTTGTGGTCGTCGGTATCGCTGGCATCGTATCCGCGCCACAGCGGGTGATCCTCCTCGACCGTCCACCTAGGGCCCGCGCCTAGGCTCGGACTGTCCATCAGCGGCCTATCGCCGCTGCCGCATCGCGCTTCTCGGCAACCGAGCCTTCCCATAGACGACAGCGCCGCTCTGCGCGTGCAGAGCGACGACATGGGCATGGTTCGAGGGAACGATGAAACGAGTCGCATTTGTGCTTGCTGATGGCGCCCTGAGCGCCTGCGCGGCGCCACTACCACCATCGACCGGGCTGGCGGCGGCCGATGCCCGGGTGACTGTCTCCCCTCCGCCCTACGACGCTGTGATTACCGTCGACTACGCGCCAACCGGTCCAGGGAACTGGTTGGAGCGTAACCAAGGTGTCGGCCCGGGCGCGCCTCGATGAGATGCCGGGCCGCAGCATTTGTCTTTACTGGAACCTGCTCGCTGTTGCTCGCCGGCTGCGAAGGCTTTTCGGCAGACGCAGGTATGGCGTCCCTGTCGCAGCGGGTCGTGGACGCCATTGGCGTCAAACCGAGCAAGTTGACCACAAAACAAGACTTCATTCGTGTGCGCGATCAAGTT
>CAIVPW010000108.1 GCA_903907895.1 uncultured Alphaproteobacteria bacterium | reverse complement strand
CGGCGCAGACCGCCGCGACGGCGCCAGCCGTTGCCGCTCCGGCCGCCGCGCCGCGCGCCCCGACGCAGGCGGCTGTCGCCTCCTTGCCGCCGTCGCCGGTGGGTGCGCCGCGCGTGGGCAGCGCCCCGGTCAGCGTGCGCATCGGCACGCACGACGGGTACGACCGCATCGTGTTCGACTGGACCAACGACGTGCCGTACGTGGCCGAGCGGGGCGATGGCCGTATCACGGTGGATTTTGCCCGCGCCGACGGCGTGGATTTGAACCCGGTGCTGCGCAGCCAACTCGATCGCGTGCCCAACGCCGGCGCCAGCATCGTCAACGGCCACACGGTGGTGGTGCTCGAGGTTCCCGACGGCGCCCGCTTGCGCCACATGAAGAGTGGCACCAAGGTCGTCATCGATGTGCTCGACGGCACGCCGGGCGCCGCACCGGCGCCGACGGCAGCGGCACAGACGGCACCCGCAGCGCCGCGCCCGGCCGCGACGACCCCCGCACCGCAAGCGGCGACGGGTCCTGCAGCGCAGACTCCGCCCGTAGCCGCACAGCCGCCCGCGGCGGCTGCGGCCACCGCGCGTGCGACGACTCCGACGACTCAGACTCCGGCTGCGACGCCGGCGGCCGCAACCGCGGGCCGTCCGGGTGAGCCCCTGGCAGTTTCGTTCTCGCAGCCCCAGCGCGGTACCGCCCGCCTGTCGTTCCAGTTGCAGCGCGTCGCCTCGACGGCAGTATTCTCGCGCGCCGGCTACCTGTGGGTGGTGTTCGACGGCAACGCCAACCCGACCATCCCGCGCATCCCCGAAGAACTCGGCGGCATCATTTCGCTGGCCGAGCGCGTGCCGGCACAGGGCGCCACGGCGCTGCGCTTCCGCGTCGGCGAAGGCTTCTACCCGGTCGTCGATCGCAGCAACAACACGTGGACCATCGACCTGCTGCCGGTTCCGGTGAAGCCGCTGCGCCCCATCGACGTGGTGCGGCAGAACACCACCGACATGGGCGCCGTCGTCGTCCTGCCACTCGCCGAATCGGGCGGAGCGTTCCAGATTCTCGATCCGGAAGTCGGCGACATCATCGACGTCGTGCCGGTCCGCACCGTGCGCCATGCCGTTGCCGATCTGCTCGCGTTCACGCAGTTCCGCGTGCTGGAGACGGCGCAGGGCGTGGCGATGGAGCGGCGCGATGACCGCATCAAGCTGCAGTCATTCGCCAACGGTGTCGCCATCACCGGCGACCAGGGCCTTATTCTTACGCCGCTCGCGGATGGCACCAAGCTCACCGGCCCGCTGCCGGTGGTGACCCAGGCTGCCGCAGCGGGGGAGGGCGCCCACGCCGCGCCGCAACGTCCGAAGCCACCCCTGCTGCGCCTCGCCGAGTGGGCCGAAGGCCCCGCGCCGACGATCAAGGGCAGCGTGCGCGCGCTGCAATACCGCGTGTCGGTGGCTCCGGCAGAGGAGCGCTCGCAGCCGCGGCTCGAACTCGCGCGCTACCTGTTCGCCCACGAGCTGTGGTGGGAGGCGCTCGGCGTGCTTGGGTACGCCGCCGAAATGGATCCCGCCCTCAACGAGTCGCGCGAGGTGCGCACTATGCGCGGCGTCGCCAGCCTGATGGCCGGCCGCACCAAGGACGCGGTCGCCGATCTGCAGCACGCCGTACTCGACGGCGACCGCGAGGTTGCAGCGTGGCGGGGCATTGCGTTCGGCATGAGCAACGATTGGGCGCAGGCGCGCGCCCAGTACGCGATCGCCGGCGACCTGTTCGAGGGCTACCCGCACGAGGCCGCTACCGACCTCATGCTGTGGAAGGGCAAGGCTGCGCTGAACGCCACCGACATTCCGATGCTGAGCCAAGTCGTGGCGAACCTCGAGGCGAACCCGCCGGGCGAGGACAGCAAGTTCGGCGTGCCGGCGGACCTTTTGCGTGCGCAGGCCTACGCGCTCATCAACCAGGTGCCGGAGTCCCTGCGCCTGTTCAATCAGGTCATCGAGACCGGCGCGCAGCCCTATGCATCCCAGGCGATGCTGGCGCGCACACAGTTTCTGCTGAAAACCAAGGGCGAGACGCTTGAGCAGGCGATCGGCAATCTCGACAAGCTGCGCTTTGCCTGGCGCGGCGACGACCTCGAGTTCCGCCTGCTGGTGCAGCTTGGCGAGTACTATTTGCAGGCCGCCGACTACCGCAACGGCTACAGCACCTTGCGCCAGACGCTTTCGCTGTTCCCGGACGCCTCTAAGGTCGATGGCGTTGCGACGCGCCTGAACAACTCGTTCGCCGATCTCTACCTGCGGGGCGGGTCCGACCAGTTGCCGCCGGTGCAGGCGCTCGCCCTCTACTACGACTTCCGCGAATTGACGCCGGTCGGCACCGACGGCGACGAGATGGTGCGCCGATTGGCCGACCGTCTCGTGTCGGTGGACCTGCTGCAGCAGGCCGCCGAGCTCCTCGACTATCAGGTGCAGTTCCGTCTGCGCGGCGAGGAGAAGGCGGCCGTCGCCGCGCGCCTGGCGGCGATCTACCTGTTTGCGCGCCAGCCCCAGAAGGCCCTGGAAGCCATTGCCAGCAGCCGCTGGCGCACGGCGCCAGAGCCGTTGGCGCGCGAGCGCAACCAGATCGAGGCGCGTGCCCTTACCGAGCTCAAGCGGTACGACGAGGCGCTTGCGTTGCTGGCATCCGACACGTCGCGTGAGGCGATGTTGATGCGCGGCGACATCCAGTGGCGTGCGCAGAACTGGCGCGGCGCCGCCACAGCGCTCGACCAATACCTCGGCGACCGCTGGCGCGCCGATACGCCGGCCATGACGCTCGACGAGCGCCGCCAGGTGCTGCGCCTCGGTGTGTCGCTGGTGCTGGCCAACGACAAGGCCGGCATATCGCGCATCCGCGACAAATACGCGTTCAAGATGCGGGGGACGCCCGACGGCGACGCGTTCGAGATCATCACCGACCAGGTCAACCCGGCCACACTCGCTTTCCGCGAAGTGGCCGCGCGCGTCGCGCAGATCGACACGCTGGAGTCCTTTCGCGACAACTACGTAAAGGCCGCGCGCGCCCGGTCCGGCCAGGTCGCCGCGCTAAACTAGCCGTCTGATCTGGTGCCGCGCCCTGGGCCGGTCGATCAGCCAGACGATGCCGGCCACAGTCGCTACGGCGGCCAGCTCCGCGGCCACGATGATCCAGGAGACGAACGACAGGCACGCGAGCTCGCTCGTGTCGCACACCGGGTTTTGCGATTCCGGCGGAGCCCAAAGGGGCCCCCAGCCGAGGAACTCGGTCCGGTATTTCTGCCGTACGTTGCCGCCGATCGCGCCAAACGTGCCGCCCTGCACCATGGCGTACCAGCACGGGAACAGGACGATCAGCAAGGCGACAGCAGCCGCCACGGCCAGCACACGGCTTCCCGGCTTGAACAGGACGTCCATCAGAAGCGCGCCCAATTGAGGTCTAGTCTGCGGCGGCGGTCTTTGGCCGGTCGATGAGCCAGATGATGCCGGCGACAGCGGCGAGCGCCGCGATCTCGGCGCCCACGATGATCCAATAGACGAACGACCAGCATGCGAACTCGATCGTGTTGCACGTCGGGTTGCCGGATTCGGGCGGCGCCCACAGGGCGGCCCAACCGAGGAACTCCCGCATGTACTCCTCGCGCACGATCTCGCCGCCCATGCCGAGGCTGCCGCCCTGCACCATGGCGTACCAGGGCGGGAACAGCAGGATCAGCACGGCGACGATGGCCGCCGCCAACAGCACGCGATTTCCGGGCTTGAATAGGACGTTCATCGGCAACTCCCCCAGGCGGGAGTATGCCACACCGCACGCCGCGCGCGACGTTCTAGCCGCCGAAACTTTGCACCAGGCTGGTGGCGATCAGGCTCCAGCCGTCCACCAGCACGAAGAAGATCAGCTTGAAGGGCAGGGAGATCATGATCGGCGGCAGCATCATCATGCCCATCGACATGAGGACCGAGGCCACGACCATGTCGATGACGATGAAGGGCACGAAGATCAGGAAGCCGATCTCGAACGCGCGCTTCAACTCGGAGATCATGAAGGCGGGGATGAGCGCGCGCAGGGGCGTGGCTTCGGGCGTCGCCGGATCGGGCGCGCCCGACAGCTCGAGGAACAGGTTGAGGTCCTTGTCGCGCACCGTTGCCATCATGAAGGCATGGATGGGCGCAATGGAGCGGTTGAAGGCCTCGGTCTCGTCGATCTGATCCGCCATCAGCGGCTGGATGCCGTCGTCATAGACGCGCTCGAAGGTCGGGCCCATGACGTAGGCGGTGAGGAAGAGGGCGAGGCCGATGATGACGACGTTCGGCGGCGTCTGCTGCACGCCGATGGCGCTGCGAATGAGCGACAGCACGATGACGATGCGGGTGAACGCGGTCATCGTGATGAGGAGCGACGGCGCCAGGGTGAGCACCGTCACCAGCGCCATGATCTGCACCAGGCGGCCGCTGAACGTGCCCTGTTCGCCGAGGTCGATGTTCACCTGCTGCGCGAACGCAGGCGTGGCCGCCAGCACCGCGACTGCGGCGACGGCCAGCACATACAGCGCGCGGGGCACCGGCCCGCGCAGAAGGTGGTGCGCTAGCGCTCCAGCCATCCGGCCGGGTCCGCTTCTTTTTGGGGAGGCTTCGGGCGGCGGGGCGGGGCGCTATCGCGCTTCTCGCCGGGCTCGCCCTTGACGATGTTCGATTCGACGACGATCGCGCCCGTCGGATCGAGCAGCACTAGGTGCTCGACTTGGTCGCGGCGGAGAAGGGCGAGCCGGTGCTTGCCGTCCACGTACAGGGTCTCGACGATGCCGATGCGCTTCGGGCCTTTGCCCTTGCGGCCGAGCTGGGGCAGGAAGCTGCCCCAACGCTGACCGGCCCACGACAGAATGCCGATCAGTCCCAGCACCACCATCAGCGCCAGGAAGAAGTTCAGGAACGTGCCGAGGGTCATTGGTCGGCGAAGGCCACAAATTCCGTGACCGCGGGGCCCGCGACGCGCAGGGCGTACTCCTGGGCGATGGCGTCGCACGCCTCGACCAGCGCCGCCATCTGCTCGACCATCGGCCGCGCGACATCGCGCGGCAGGGCCTCGACACTGGCGCACAGGCCGGCGGTCGCCTCGGCAAGTCCCGTCAGATCGACGTCGATGCCTTGGGCGATGCCCTTGCGTACCGTAGCCAGCAAGGAGCCGAGCGACAGAATGGCTTGCTCGACAGAAGCCGGAGAAGGCGTGGAGCTCATAACCGAATCCCCCGAGCGCCCGAGACGGGCGTTCTCGTCCGGCATCCTGCCCCGCTCATGCTTAACGCGGTCTTAATGCTGCGCGCCGGGCGTTCGCACCGGTTCGAGCCACCGGGCTTTACGTAACTTTAACGGGGCGGGGTCAGCATGGGGTCCAAGAACCGGGGCACCCATGGACCTTCGCAACATCCCACTGTTCGGCGCCTTGAAGCGCCGCATGGAATGGCTGAACCAGCGCCAGAACGTGCTGGCGCAGAACATCGCCAATTCCGACACGCCCGGGTTTCGGCCGAAGGACCTGAAGCAGGTCAACTTCGCCGACCAGCTCGAAGGCGCGCGCAAGCTTCGGCTTGCCATCACTTCTCCGACGCACAAGGCCGAGGCGGACGCCGCCGGCGGCAAGTTCCGCGATGAGAAGCAGAAGGTCGTCTACGAGGAATCGCCGGACGAGAACGCCGTCAACGTCGAAGAACAGATGCTGAAGGTGGCCGAGGCGCGCATCGACTACGAGACCATGACGACGCTGTACCGCAAGCACGTCGACATGGTGAAGACCGCGCTCGGTACCCGCAAGTAAACAGACGGACTAGGAGCAAGCCATGGATCTCATCAAGTCCATCCTGGTGTCGGCCTCCGCCATGAAGGCGCAGGGCCAACGCATGCAAGTCATCGCCGAGAACATCGCCAACGCCGACTCGCTCGGCCAGCGCCCCGGCGAAAACCCCTATCAGCGCAAAGTGCTCACCTTCCGCAACCTCCTGGACCGCAGCCTCGGCGTCGAGCGCTTGCAGGCTAACAAGGTGGACGTCGACCGCTCGGAATTCCGCAAGCGCTACGAGCCAGGCCATCCCGCCGCCGACGCCACCGGCTACGTGCTGACGCCAAACGTGACCTCGCTGGTCGAAATGATGGACATGCGCGAGTCGCAGCGCAGCTACGAGGCCAACCTTTCGATGATCGAGACCGCCAAAGGCATGCTGACGCGCACCATCGACTTGATCCGTTAGTAGAAACCAACGGGGCCCCGCGCCCAGGTGTTGCAAGCCTGGGTGGGTGCGGGGTTCAAAACTAGGGGGATACGCACATGGCTATCGAGAAGATCGGCATGATCTCGGTTCCGCAGGTCGGTGGCATCACCGGCGCGAAGGGCGGAGCGGGGGCGGCCAACGCCGGCAACTTCGCCGACATGTTGAAGGACTTCAGCTCGCAAAGTCTCGATTCGAGCGCCAAGGGCGAGAACATGGCACTGAAGGCGATCGACAAGAAGGCCGACCTTGTCGATATCGTCACCGCGGTGAGCAACGCCGAAGTGACGCTGGACACCGTGGTCACCCTGCGCGACCGCGTGATCCAGGCCTACCAGGAAATCATCCGCATGCCGGTCTAGTCCATGAACGGTGCCGAAGTTCTCGATGTCGGACGCGACGCAGTTTTCGTGCTGCTGCGCGTCTCCGGCCCCTTGATGCTGATCGCGCTGCTGACCGGCGTCGTCATCGCGCTGATCCAGGCGGTGACGCAGATCCAGGAAATGACGCTCACCTTCGTGCCGAAGATCCTGGCGCTGTTCGCGGCGCTGCTGGCGCTGCTGCCGTTCATGTCGGTGACGCTGGCGACGTTCATGGAGCGGGTGGCGGACCAGATCTCCGCGATCCCCTGAGCCCGAATGCCGTTCGATCTGCTTGCGACAGGCGCCTGGGCCTTCCTGCTGCTGTTCGTGCGGGTGGGAACGGCCATCATGGTGCTGCCCGGCTTCGGCGAGCAGTACGTGCCGATGTTCATCCGTCTTGGCCTCGCCCTCGCGATCACGGCCGCGCTCGCGCCGGTGGTGGCGACGGCTGTGCCGGTCGAGCCGGCCCAGCCGCTGTCCATCTTCCTGCTGATCGGCGGTGAGGCCTTCATCGGCCTGCTGATCGGCGGCATCGCGCGCATCATCATGTCGGCGCTGCACGTCGCCGGCACCATCATCGCCTTCGAGTCGGGCCTCGCCTACGCACTCACCATCGACCCGGCGCAGGGCGTGCAGGGCGCGCTGATCGCGAGCTTCCTGTCGTTTCTGGGCGTGGTGGCGATTTTTGCGACCGACCTGCACTTCCTGCTGCTGGCCGCCATCGCCGACTCCTACAAGCTGTTCGTGCCGGGCCAATACCCGCCGGTCGGCGACTTCACGGCGTTCGCGCTGAAGGTGGTCGCCGGCGCGTTCAAGCTCGGCGTGCAGCTGGCGGCACCGTTCATCGTCTTTGCGATGGTGATGAACGTGGGCCTTGGCGTGCTGGCGCGTCTGATGCCGGCGCTGCCGATCTTCTTCGTCGTCGTGCCGCTGCAGATCTGGGTCGCGTTCCTGCTGCTCGGCATCACCATGGCCGGCATCGTCGAGTTCCACACCAGCTACTTCGAGGAGTCGATGGTGCAGCTCCTCGCTCCGTCGCCGCGCTGAGAGGGGGTTAAGCGTGGCTGACGAAGACGACAGGTCATCAAAGACAGAAGACCCTACACAACGAAAGCTCGATCAGGCCCACGAACAGGGCAACGTCGTCCAGTCGCAGGAAGTCACCAGCTGGGCGATGATCGCCACCAGCACGCTGGTGATCGCGCTGTTTGCCGGCTCGGTCATGCAGCGCGTCGCCCACGACATGATGACCTTCCTGGAATCGCCGCACGCGATCCCGCTGGACCCGGTGGCGGCCGGGCGCCTGCTGCAGACGCTCGGCGTCGAGGTTCTGCGCGCCATCGCGCTGCCGGTCGGACTGCTGTTCCTTGCCGCGTTGGCCGCGACGATGATCCAGCACAAGCCGGTGCTGGCCTTCGAAAAGCTGCAGCCCAAGTTCGACGCCATCTCGCCCATGAAGGGGCTGCGGAAGAAGTTCTCGCTGCGCACGCTGATGGAGCTGGTGAAGAACCTGCTCAAGATCGGTGTCGTCGGTGCCGCCGTGATGGCGGTGGTGTGGCCGCGGCGCGGGGAGCTGCTGCAACTGCACGCCGTGGATCTGCCGGCGCTGCTGCCGATCATCAAGGACATCGCGGTGGCGATGCTGATCGCGGTGGTCATCACCATGACGGTGGTTGCCGCCGCGGACTTCTTCTACCAATGGTGGGACCACCAGCGGAACCTGAAGATGTCGCTGCAGGACATCAAGGACGAGCACAAGGACTCCGAAGGCGACCCGCACGTGAAGGCGCGCATCCGCAAGGTGCGCCAGGACCGGGCCAACAAGCGCATGCTGGCGCAGGTGCCCAGGGCAACGGTGGTGGTGACCAACCCGACCCACTTCGCAGTTGCGTTGCGGTACGACCCGGAGGACAACATGAATGCGCCGGTGGTGGTGGCCAAAGGCGCCGACCTGATTGCCGCGAAGATCCGCGAGGTCGCCAAGGAGAACAAGGTGCCGCTCGTCGAGAACCCGCCGCTGGCCCGCGCGCTCTACGCCTCCGCCGAGGTGGACCAGGAAATCCCGGTCGAACACTTCAAGGCGGTCGCCGAGGTCATCAGCTACGTGTTCCGGCTCAAGAAGCCGCGCGGGGCTGGTGCGCCCAAGCAGAAGACGCGCACCGCGGGCGCCGGGGCGTCCCGGCGCGCCGCGAAGGGCGCCGCGCGCCGCCCGGTGCAATGAGGGCGCCCGACAACCGCCTAGCTCCCCCCCTCGCGAGCCCGCGTGCCTCTGGGCGAGCCGCCCTGGCACGCACCGATGCCGCGCTGCTGCTGGGCATCCCCGGAGCGGGGCTGGCCGTCTCGGTGCTCGCCCTGCTGCTGGGCTTGCCGCTGTGGATGGCTGCCG
>CAIVPW010000107.1 GCA_903907895.1 uncultured Alphaproteobacteria bacterium | reverse complement strand
CCGCGATAGAGGCCGAAGCGCCAGAAGATCACCGCGCACAGCACGGTGAACAGCAGCGTGCCCTGCCACAGGAAGCCCCAGGCCTGCGGGGCGCCGGCAAGCCAGTAGCGCAGCTGGAGGGAGCATTCGAAGCTCGCCGCCGCCATGATGACGTCGTGCACCGCCACCGTGGCGATGCGCCGATTGAAACTGGCAAAGGGCGAGCGCGATTCGGTCACTGCTTGGCCTGCGAGGCCCCCTCGTGGTCGGCAGCCGTGCGATCAAAGTACCACAGCAGGCCGACCGTGAGAGCCAGCCCGGCCGCAAGAGGCACCCAGGTACGGAATTGCACGGCCAGCACAGCCAGGGACAAGAGCGCCATGTTGAGGACGGCGACGCGGAGGACGACGGCGGCGTGACTGCCCCAGGCTGCGGCGGCGCGCTGGTACAGGTGGGTACGGTGCGCGACCCACGGCCGCGCCCCGGCGGCCAGGCGCCGCGCCAGGGTCAGCGAGGCATCGGCCAGAAAGTAGAGCGGCAGCAGTAGCGCCGCGACCCACTGGCCGTGGGCGGCGAGCATCAGCAACAGCCAGCCGACGAGATAGCCGAGCGGGATGCTGCCGGCGTCGCCAAGAAAGACCTTGGCCGGTTGCCAGTTCCACAGCAGGAACCCCGCCGCCGCGGCGGCGAGGCATAGCCCCCAGGCGCCGAACAGCGGCGGCAACGCGGCGATGGCGGCTACCAGTGCGACGCCGATTCCGACTGTCATGGTCTCGGTGCCGGCAATGCCATCGATGCCGTCCATGAAGTTGAAGGCATTGATGAACCACAGCCACACGATGCCTGCGACCGCCATGTCCCACCGGCCGTTCAGCAACCCCTGGAATACCGGATCGGGTGGCAGGCTGATGAGGGCGGCGGTGACGGCCAGTGCCTGGGCCAGCAGGCGCACGAGCCAGGGCAGCCCGCGCAGGTCGTCGAGCATCGAGAGCATGGCAAGGGCGAGCGCCGCGCCGATCACGACATCGGGCGCGAGCGACACCGCACCCCAATTGCCAGGCAGCGCGTTGTTCACGCACCACCAGGCGGCCACCGCGACCAGCACCGGAGCGATCCCGCCGCCGCGCGGCGTCGGCCGCACATGGCTCGACCGATGGTTCGGATTGTCGATCATGCCGATGCGCCGGAGTGCCACGAGTACAGCGCCCGTGCCAGCCCACGACAGGGCAAACGCGGCGGCGACAAGAACGCCGAGCCAGAGGTTCGGATCCACGCCGCGCCTATTTCTTGGCGAGTGCCGCTGGCACTTTGGCGGTGGGGATTTGTGCCAGCGCCTGGGCGCCGGCGGCCGCAGCGGCGGGCTTCTTGGCAGGAGCTGGCGCGCGGGCCGGCGCCGGGCCGGGGAGTGCCGCCCGCACCGTCATGGCGCCGAGCGCCAGCACGGCGATCCACCAGTTCTGCCACACGCCGTACGACAGGAATGCGGTCATCAGCGCAGCGACAAGCGATGCAGTGGCACCCGCCTGCGGCGTTCCCGCCGGCATGCGGCCGACGAAGCGGAACGCCAATGCAAGGAGCGACGCAAGGAGGAAGGCGCCGACGATTCCAAGTTCGAGCCACACTTGCAGGGCGGCGTTGTGCGGATGCAGCGACAACGACGGACCGTCCTCGACGCACTCCACCTCGCCGCCCGGTATGGAGCGGGAGGAGTCGAGTCCCCATCCGAGCAGCGGCTTCTCCAGGATGCGTGCCGAGGCGAACTCCCAGATGCACAGCCGGTGCGCGACGGAGCCGCGCATCTCATCGACCGTAACCTGCATCTCTGCCGTGGGACGCAGCTGGCCGAGGAATGGGGCGGCGGCGACGAACAGCACTGCGGCCGTGCCGAGTGCCAGCACCGTCGCGCGGCCAAACCACATCACCAGCAGAAATGCGACTCCGGCGGCCCCCATGGCAAGCCGCGCCGTCACCATGTCGCCCCCCAGCGCGATAATGCTGGCGGCCGTGAGAGCGACGAACGACAGGAAACGCTGCCCCGCCGCCGCAAACGGCCAGACGATGATCACGAGCACGCTCAGCGCCGGATTGAGCATCGACAGCTCGGGCTTGATGGCGTTCGTCACCTGGTAGTGCATCATGTGGGTGATCGGCATGCCCACGTAGAACTCGACGAACAGCAGGATGCAGCCGAAGCCGTAGCCCGCCCCCGCCGTCGCAGCGAAGTTTTGGCGCGCGGCGTCATCGAGTTTGGCTCCACTCACCACGATGGCGCTTGCAAGGAACAGCAGCGTCAGGGAACCCGCGAGTTCGAGTGCGTCACGGGGCACCACTGCCCACGCCGCCGTGGCTGCGCCCAGCGCCGGCACGGCCAGCAACAGCAACAGGAAGCGCGCGCGCAGCAAGGTCTTCCACGCTCTGCCCTGCACCCACGCGAACAGCACCGTCAGAGCCGCGATGCCGAGCAGCACCACCTCGCCCTTCGATGCGATCACGGCGAGCGGCAGGGCAACGAAGCCTGCAAACGTGATGATCGTCGCGATCTGCGCGTTCATGCGGCCTGACGCGAGGCTTGCGGCAGGAGATCGTTGTAGACCTGCAGCGAGTCGGTGACGAAGCTCTCGACCGAGAACTCGGCCAGCGCGCGTTCGCGCCCGCGAGCGCCCATTTCGCGGCGCAGCTTGGCATCGACGATCAAGGTGCGCAGCGCATCGGCCAGCGCCTGGGCGTTGCGCACCGGCACGAGCAGGCCATTGTCACGGTCGCGCACCACCTCGCGGCAACCGGGCACATCGGTTGTGACGATGGCGCGGCCGATGCTGGTGGCCTCGATCAGGACTCGCGGCAGGCCCTCACGGTAGGAGGGCATACATACGACGTGGGCCAGCGCGAGCTCGACGGGCATCTCGTTGGAGAAGCCCTTCCACTCGACCACACCCTCGCGCTCCCACTCGCGCACGGTCGCCTCGCCGACATCGGTTGGGTTGTCGGCATCGGTGCGGCCGACCAGGCGGAACTTCGCGGTCGTTCCTTCGCGTTTGAGAATGCGCGCGGCCTCGACGAATTCGCGGACGCCCTTGTCGCCAATGATGCGGGCCGGGAACACCACGGTAGGCGGGCCGGGCGGCTCCGGGGTGAACGGAAACTCGGCCATGTCCACGCCGCAGCCGCGGATCATCACCACCGTCTCGGGCCGGACCAGCCGGTTGCGCAGGAACAAGCCCTGATCGTCCGGGTTCTGGAAGATCGCGCGCATGTTGGGGTGGCCAAGCGCGATGCGGTACAGAGCCATGACCGATGCGCGCTGGACGCGCGCGAGCATTCCTTCGATGAGGAAAAGGTAGCCGAGACCGGTGATGGCATGCACCACCGCCGGCACCTGCTGCAGCCGCGCGATCAGGCCCCCGTAAAGTACCGGCTTCATCGTCACCGCATGCACGATGTCGGGCTGCAAATCGCCGATCAGGTCCCAGTAGGCACGCAACAGTCGCAACTCGCCGAGCAGCGCGCGTGCGCCGCGGCGCAACGGGATGTCGTGAACTTGGATACCCGCATCCCGGATTTGGGCCACGGCGCGCGCCTCGTAGGGAACGCCCACGTGCACGTCAAAGCCGAGGGAGCGGGCAGCGCGCGCAATCGACAAGCGATGCGTCACGAAGAAGGGCGCGTCGTTGAGCAGGAACAGCAGCCGCGCCATCACCCCGCCTGCCGCTCGCCGACATAGTTGAAGTGCGTGTAGAGGAACGACAGACTCTTCAGCGCGCTAGCGTCCTCGAGGGGAGCCAGCACGTCGAACGCCGCGCTGTTCGGGAACATGCGAAAGTGGCGCACGCTGAGTGGCCTCACGCCTTCGCGTGCGAAGGCGGCCATGATGGCATTGGCCGTGGTGATGCGCTCCACGCCGTACGGGTGCTTGCGCCCATCCCCCATGTCCATCATTTCAACCCGCGGCAGGCCGCGCCGCAACAGGAGCTGCGCCTGCAACGGCAGGTTAAGCGCGTTCGCCTCGGAGATCACGACATGACCGCCGGGCGCCAGGAGCTGGGCGATCTTGCGGACCACGTCCCGCCTTGGCTCGAGGTGGTGGAAGGACTGCTCCAGCCAGATGAGATCGAAGGTCGCGTGCTCGGGCAGGTCGAGTACCGAGGCGTGGCTGAAATGGCAGAACAGGTCGCGCCCCAGCTCGCGTTGCAGCACCGTGTGCCGCTCGCGGGCAGCCGCCAGGCGATCCTCGCGCACGTCCACCGCCACCACATGGGCGCCGTGCATGGCGAGCCACAGAGACTCGGTGCCCAGACCGCAGCCGATCTCGAGCAGGCGCCGGCCGGGCTTGACCAGAGTCGCGGCTTCGGCGATCTGGTCGCGGTAGAATCGCCGCATGCGCGGCGGGAACGAGCGCAGGAAGCTGCCGTAGTACGCCCCAAAGGTCGCGGCGGCCTCGCCCTGCAGCAGGCCGCGCTCTTCCAGCCAGACCGCCAAAAAGGCGGCGATGTCCGGCGATTGCTCGAAGCGGCGGCCTGTGGCGGTGGGATTGCTCATGCGACCCCAATGCGGAAGCAATCGTGCGCGGGCAATCTGCTTGCCCGCACACCGGCGAAACGGCCCGAAACCTGCTGCAGCCGGGCCAGCGCCTCCTCCACCTCGCCAAGGCCGAGGCCTGGGAACTTCTGACGCGCGTACGCATCCGCCCGACGGCCCAGGCGCACCCGGCGGCTGATCGGTGCCAGGCGCAATGCGGCAGACTGGACCGCCAGGCGGAAGCGGCCCCCAAAGCCCGGCGCGTACGCGTGCGACGGGATGCCGATTTCTTCGATGCTGGCGCCGATGCGATCGACGGCCAGCGGCCCGCTGCTGTTGGCGATGTAGCGCGCAACGTGGGTGGCGGCGTCGGCCTCGGGCACGAGCCGGCCTTCGATTGCCTCGAACAGCAGCGCCGTCAACTCTTCCGCAGTCTGCGCCTTGCGGCTGACGGCGTTCGGCAGGAAGGAGTCGAGTACGTCGTCGGTCGCCGGCCGATAGGCGATGACGGGGCGGCCGAGCATGTATGCCTCGACGCCCGTGGTGCAGCTGTTGTGGATCAAGGCGTCGGCAGCGGCGATCCACGGGATGGCGTTGCCCTCGAACACGACTTCGACGTTGCGCACCCCGGCGACGTTGGCCCGCCAGGCATCGTGGTTCTCGGACGGATGCGGACGCACGACGATCTTGTGGTTCGGAAACGCGCGCGCCAACACCGGCACCGCCGCGACAAAGCCGTCATAGAGCGAGCCGATGTAGTCGTGCCAGCGGCGGTAGAAGGCGACCTTGGCATCGGTCTCGGCAGTCCCGCGTTGGCGCAGGAACTCGATCCATACCTTGTCGCCCATGAAGTGGTTGTAACGGCTGAAGTTGGTGGCGAGCAGAATGAAGCGGCCGTGCGCCTTGCGGATCGCCTCGACGTCGCTGTCAAAGATGCCGCGCAGCTCGGGCCGCAAAACGTCAAAACGCGGATTGCCGGTGACGACGACCTTGGCTGCCGCCTCCGGGGCCTTGCCGCTGACGTCCCGCGCCTGCACGTCGCCCCATGCAAAGAAACGCTCGACCAGCGCAATCGACTCGTTCGCGACGCGCTCGTGCAGGTATGCGTCCCGGTCACGGTAGACGAGACCTTCCTCGCACCAGGCCGCGACGCAGTTGCCCAACGAGCGCGCGCGTGTGAATGGCTTGATCTTCGTGCGCGAGACGCTTTTGTCTACGTAGAGGCCGTGCGGCAGCCACGGCAACTGCCGCACCATCGCGTTCTGCTCGCCCAGCACGACATCGAACCCGCGTTCGGCCGCAACGGCAGCCTGCAGCACCTTGGCGTGAAATTCCCGCGCTTTGATCTCGATTGGCAGCAGCAGCCAGGGGCGGGACAACGCTCTTTGCCTCGCTATTGCGCCGCGGCGGCGAGCGTACCGCTCTCGGCCACGATGGCGTCATAGCGTGCACCCAAGCCCTGGCTGTGCGCGTAGGCACGAACGGCCTCGAGCTCGGCCGGCGGCACGTCGCGCCAAAGGCCGACCCGCGACTCCGAGATCGGCTGGCGCATACGGGCAAGGGTCGTGCTCGATTTGCCCGTCTCCTTGAGCACGATGTTGTACTCGTCGTCGCGGCCTGAGAATTGCGCGGCGGCCGGATCCCAAGGTTCGTCCAGGAACGACAGCACCCGGCGCATCACCGTTTCCGCATCGGCAACCAGCTGCTCGTAGCGCACGGCCAGGTAGCTGCGCGCGTTGAGCGCACCGCTTTTCAGGCCGGCGGCCTCCCCCGCAAACATGACGCACCAGCGCGAGGCGAATGCCTCGGGCACGTCCCACTTTTTCGCCTCGCGCAGCGAGCCATAGATGTCGCGCGGGTCGCGCACGATGTGCACGATCCTGGCTTGCGGCCAGCGACGCACGATGCGATCGGCTTGCGCGATGTTGCCCGGCGTCTTCTCCAGCCAGCGGGGCTTGCCTTGCGCCCGCGCAGCGGCCGTCATGAAACGATCGAGAAACGTCTCGGAGTCCGGGTTGTCGCGCGTCATGGCGCGCACTTGGTCGAGGTCAACGTGGTAATAGGCGGCGAGCCGCGCCAGATGGTCCTCGAGAGGCTCGCCCCCGCGTCCCTTGCCGGCCGCGATGTCCATCTCGAACCAATAGGTCTCCAGGCCCGACGCAATGTTCCTGTGTTGCCCCAGCATCGCGCGCAGCAGGCTGGTGCCGGACTTGAACATTCCGCCAACGAAAGCCGGGGCCTTGGAGGTCATCGTGGATCCCAACGAATCTGCAGCAGGGTCGCCAATGGGCGTCGCGCCGGTGCTCTGACAGGGGTGGCCGGCGGGAGGGGCCGGATTCCGACTTCTTGTACTGCGGGAGCGGCGGCCGGGTCCATGGTTGGGGCCGTAACCCGCAGGGCGCTTCTTGTTCCCCGGCGGACCCCCTGGTAAGCAGCGGACCCTGCGCCAGTTCCCGCGCCGAGGAGGACGAATGGACAAGGCCCAGGCAGCGGCACCCCAAAGCTTGAAGCCCCAAAGCTCAAAGCCGTCGTCCTGGACACCGGTGCCGCGCTGCCCCTTGTGCGGGTCGGACCACATCGCGCCGTTCCGGCGCCAGGTCCAGGGTGGCGTCGCGGTTCGCCACGACCGCTGCACGGCGTGCCTCTTGGTGTTCCAGAACCCTTGCCCGACGCAGGACTGGTACGACGAGTACTTCCGCAGTCACTACTGGGAAGACAAAGCGCGGGATCGCGGCGACGACGTGAAGCGCCATGCCGTGCAGTGGCGCAGCCAGTTGATCCGCGCCCAGCGCTACCTCGCCTGCCTGCACGCGGCCGGTCTCTCCGTGCCCCGCGGCGGCAATATCCTCGAGGTCGGCTGCGCCTACGGCATGGTCATCCGCACGATGGCCGATGCCCTCGCGGCCACGCCGTTCGGCGCGGAGCCGTCCGACAATGCCAGCGCCAGCGCGCGCGAGGTGGCCAAAGTCGACATCCTCGGCCGCTTCATCCACGACGTGCCGGCCGACCGCGGTCCCTTTGACCTGATCCTGTTCTCCCATGTGCTCGAGTACATCGTGGACCAGGACGCGGTGTTTGCCAGCATCCGGCGGCTACTGAAGCCGGGCGGCATTCTGCTGATCGGCACACCGAACATCTTCTTCCGACACGCCGCCGTGCTCGAACACCCGTACTGCTTCAGCAAGCGCTCGCTACGGCAACTGTTTGCGCGCCACGGCATCCGCCCCGTGCGCATCGAACCGACATCGCACCTGGCCACCGCGTTCACGCCCGATTACAGCCTGACCGCAGCAGGCGTACTCGAGGCACCCACCGGGGCCGCGCCCACGCCCGAATCGCCGCTGCCCGGCGCGGGTCTCGCCATGCGGCTCGGTGCGGCGTGGTTCAGCCTCGCCAACCGCTTTCCGCTCAATCGCGCGCTGGGATTCGTGAATCCGACCGGAACGAAGCTGAACGAGGCAAGCCGACGGCGGCTCGCCGAACTCAAAGCCCGGACGCGCTGATCGCCTGCAGGACCGCGCGCGCCCGCTCGGCAACGCTGCGCCGGTAGGCAGCCCGCTGGCGCCAGAACCACACGGGCAAGGCGTCACGGCGGTCAAGAATCGTCCCGGCCATGCGCAGTGCGCTGAGAGGCGCGAGCCACGCCTGGGCTTCGAGCAGGTGCGGGTAGGCGCCGGGCGCCGCGAGGTATGCCTCGCGAAACGCATCCCGATGGGACAGCCGCGACCACAGACTCGGTGACGAGAGCTTGCCGGCAAACAGGTGCTCGTCAGTGACGCTGTGCCGCCGGAAGCTGCCAAGGTCGAACAGCACCAGTTCGCCGTTCGTGCCCCAGCAGAGATTGTCTTCCTTCAGGTCGGCGTACGTAACGCTGGTACGTACGCGCTCCGGCAACTGCGTGTACCAGGCACGCATGCGCTCCGCGCCTCGCTGGTTGAGGGCCCCTGCCTGCATCGCGCGTTCGACGATGGCGTCCAAGGTGGCGACCAGGCTGGCGCGCTCCACGACATTCGCCTCGACCCCGTGCAGAGCGGCCAATGTGCGGCCAAGGGCCGCGGCGAAGGCCGGATCGTCGATGCGCGGTACCGCCCCGTCGATCCACTCCAGCAGCAGGTTCTCGGCGTCGTGGGCAACGAGCCTTGGCACGCAGGGCAGCCCCCCGACCACCGCGTGCAACTGCACCAGCCCGGCAACCGTGGCGCGGGCCGAACCGGTGCCGCGCAGCAACTTGAAGCGGCGGCCATCGCGCAGAGTCACTAGGTACGGCAGCGGCGGCAGCGCCCGGCGCTCGCCGAGCGCGCGGCGCAGCTGGCGTGCCCGATAGACCTTCGCTGCCTTGAGCGGCGCGAGGCTGGCCGCCGATTCCCCGAGCGCGCGGCGAATGATATCTTCGGCCATGCCTTCTTCGCCCCCCGCCGGCCCCTCGTCCGACCTATCGGCGCCGCGCATCCGGGCTCCGATCAAGCGCACCTCGCCCATGCTGGCCGCCAAGCTCGCGCTGGGCCGTGTGGTACGCCGCGTCGGCCTGCCGGTCGAGCCCCTCTTCTACCTGATGAAGGCGGGGCGCATCGCCCTGCATCCGGCCGAGGCCCTGCGCCGCCGTCGCACCGCGGCCGCTCTTGCGGATGCCCGGTGGTCACCGCTCATCTCCCGCGCCAAAGGGTTCGGCATGTTCGCGCCCGACGTGTTCCCCGGCACCGCTACCGCGATGGACGCGGCGCGCACCGTGTTCAAGCGTTGGGAGGAGACGAAGTCTCTGCGCACCAGCAGCAAGCCATTCCTGGTCAACGTGCTCGACCGCGACGACTTGGTGGCGCACCCGGCGCTGCTCGACTTCGCCCTGAGCGACGGCATGATCCGCGCGGCGAGCGCCTATTTTGGCGAGGTGCCGCTGCTGCGCGCCATGGCCGTCTTCTATTCGCCGAAGAACGACCTGCAGCAGGCGAGCCAGAAGTTTCACATCGACACCGACGACCTGCGGCAACTCAAGTGCTTCGTCAACGTCGAGCCGACGGACGCCGCCGCGGGGCCGTTCAGCTTCCTGGATGCCGAAGTCTCGCAGCGCGTGCGCACCAAGTTGCGGCACGGCTGGAAGGGCGGGCGCCTCGAGGACGAGGAAGTATTCTCGGTGGCCACGCCCGCCGAGCTGCGCGAGTTGCTGGGACCGTCCGGCAGTGGCGGCCTGATCGATACCTCGCGCTGCCTGCACTTTGGCAGCCGCGCACGCGGCGGTAGCCGGCTGGTCCTGATGTTCCAGTTCACGTCGTTCGCCCACCTGAAAGAGGACGATGGCTACGGCCCGGACAGTGCCGTCGTCACAAACCTTCCTGCCGAACGGTACCGCGGAGACCTGCTGCGAACGCTGGTGCTGGGGCGCTCGCGCCGACAGTGAACCCTCTGGGACTGGTGCGCTCCCTCGCCGAGGCGGGGCTGCGCGCAACGTTGCGCATCGCGGCGCGCCGGCATTGGACGTCGGCCGCCGCGCGCGTCTGCGGCGCGACAGTGCATCGCCCACCCGGCGTGCGCGCGCCGGGCGCCGGTGCCCGCCAGGTCTTGGTGCTGCCGCGGACCGCGGCGTTGCAGGACGTCGCGGACGTGGCGGCCGCGTCGACGCACCTGAATTTCGTGGCGCCCTGGCACGGCGCGATGAAGGCGCTCGCCTCCGCGTACCTGCCACCCGAGGTCGATTCCAATACCTATCATCTGGATGCCGGGCCCGCGGTCACGGCTGCGAAACTG
>CAIVPW010000106.1 GCA_903907895.1 uncultured Alphaproteobacteria bacterium | reverse complement strand
CGTCGTGATGACCTCGAAGCGGCCCTCTTCGCCGAGCAGAGCGACGACCTCTTCTTCGGCGTCCACGGTCAGCGACAGGGCAAGCAGCTTGGTCGGCTCGCCCGGCTCGCGGTGTCCGAACACTGCCGTAACCAGCTGTCCTACGCGCAGCATGCGCAGGTTGAATACGGACGACAGCGCTTGGCTCGCGGTGAGTGCATCGCCGCTGACAGCGCCAAGCCGGACGGCAACCTCCAGCAACGTGTCACCACGGGCCACGGTGTCGGTGACGGCGGCGATGTCGTTGACCGGGGCGGGCGCCGTCACCGGGGGCGGCAGCGGCGCCGTTGCGCGCAGTTGTTGTGTGCGCAGCGCTTCGGCTTCGGCCGCCATCTGCAGGCGCTCCTCAGGCGTGGTGCGCAGCGGCTCGTAGACACCTGAATCGGAAAGGTACGCGGCAACTTCAACGCCGCCTTCCAGCGCAATGGCGAGGCCGATGAGTGCGCTGTTCTCGCCGAACGTGAGCGTGATGGTCTGGCCGACCTGCAGGCGGCGCACGTTGAACAGCTTGCCGACGGCGATGATGGCCTTGTCGGCTTCGGCGCGGTTCGCGCCAAGCTCGAGCGCCAAAACCATCAGCGTCTGGTCGGTCTGCACCTGCGCGGATTTCGCGGTAAGGCCGCCTTCGATGCGCGGCAGCGTACCCGCCGGCAGCACGTCGGTTTCTGCCACCGCCGACGGATCGTAGGCGCGCACCGCAAAGCTGGTGCTCGATGCCACCGCCATCAACCCGCTGGTGGACGAAAGCGGCAGGCGCACGCTCCAAAGCCTGCGTTTGCCGCCCGCTTCGGTGAAGTGAACTTCGATCTGCTGGCCGATCTTCAGCTTGCGCGGATCGACTTGCTTGGCGAGCGCGCGCGCCGCTTCGGATGCATCGGCGCGCGAGGCGCCCGCGTCCATGATGGCGCTCTCGAGCGAGCCGCCCTTCTTCAGCGCGACGTTCTTGACGGCGGCGTTCGCCGGCGCGGTTACCGCGGCAACGGCGACAGACGGCGAAAAGGTCGCGAGCGTGCCGAGCGCCGTGGCGCCCAGCAGCGCAGCAAATGCTACAGCCCGGCGGGCGCGCCTTGCGGATTGGGATGGATCTGCGTTCTGCGTGCCATCTGCATCCACCACCATGAGTACCCCGCCGGTTGAATCCCCCTGCGCGGGGCCGGACGTCCCCACGCAACCCGGCCACGATGCCGGGCGAGTGTAGGAATTGTCAACAATTCCTTAAGGAAATCAAAGGTATCGCCCAATTGGTTAACTTCGGGCGACAAAAACCGGCCCCATGCGCTTGGGAATCTTCCCCAAGCCGGAAACAAGCAACACAAACAATAGTGTTTATTGAACCACAGGCGCGGCCGCATCGCCAAAGGTTTCGGTGGTGTACCGCCAAATGCGTACGTTCGGGGACCAGTGGTCCAAGGCCAGGCCGGCCTTCGCCTTTAGGCGGGTGAAGAACTCGCGCGGGGTGCCCAACTGCTCCCACACCTGGGGCAGGAACGTGCCGCGATGCCCCTCGTCAGACAGGATCAATCCATCGATCCCGGGCCGCAATTGGCCCAACACGTCGGCCTCCGACTCAAATCGCATCGCTTCCGGCGTGCTCAGCACCGACAGCTTGATGGAAAGAGCGCCGACCTCCGCCGCCGTCACCGCGGGGAAGCGCGGATCGTGGAAGGCGCTCCGCCAGGCGTTGCGCGCCACGTCCTGCACCAGTGGCCGGTGTGCCTCGAGCGAGCCGATGCAGCCGCGCAAGCGGCCCTGGGTCTCGATGGTGACGAAGCTCGCCCGGATCGCCGCAAAGGCGGGGGGCAGCGGATTCATGTTCACCGTCGGTTCGCCCTTCAGCGTGCCTTCGGCGCTCTGGCGGATGACGTCGCGCGCCAACCGCAGCAACGTACGGCGCTGCTCGGCGTTGAGAGGATCCCCGGCATTTGCCATGGATTCAAAGAGCGCGAACGAGCCGTAGCCCACCACGCGTTCTTTCCCGCCAGCAGTATCGCCCGAGTTGCGCAGATCAAGAATCTCGCAACGCAGGCCACGGCGGCGTGCCAATTCCAGCAGTCCCCGCACCGGCCGGCGCCCGCAGGCCCCCTGGTCCGACACACTATTCGGATCGAGCGCCACGATGGCGTTCGCCGTCTGGGCGTCGATGCGCTGCGCCGCCTCGTAGGCCTCGTAATGCGACAGGTCCGAGCTGACGATGATGACAGTCTCCGGCCCGCCCCAGACGGCTTCCAGCACGGCCGCGACCTCGGCCGGCGTCGCGTCGCCGACCACGATCGGCAGCAGCGTGAAAGACGGCAGCACGTTCTGCAGAAAGGGCACGTGCACTTCCAGGCTGTGTTCCGGCACGTGCGCGGCGTCGTACTCGACGACCGCGGGCAGGGCTTTCAGAAGCTGCGCCGTGTCGCGGTCGAGCGTCACCGGGCCAAGGGGCGTCTCGTAGGCTCCGGCGCTCGTGACTGCCAGCCCGCGAAACCCGACGCGATGCGAGGGGCCAAGCAGCACCACCCGCCGGATGCGGTCGGCGGCCGGCAGGAAGCGCGCATAGGCCGTCGCAGCAATCGCCCCCGAATAGACGTACCCGGCATGCGGCGCGATAATCGCCTTGGGAACGGGCGGCGCGGTGCCCTGGGCAGCCGCGGCAGCCGCCATATATTGGCGCACGGTGGCGCGCAGCTCGTCGGGCTGCGCGGGATAGAACGTCCCGGCGACGAACGGCTTGCGCACGACGGTGGGCGCAGGTGTGGTCATGGTGCTCGCCGGGGCTGAAGAATCACCCAAGGATAGCGGCGCGCCTTGCGCCGCGGCAAGCAAGCGAGAAATGGCCGAAATCGAGCCGACGCCGGCGCCCACCCCAACGCAACCCGTCACCGGCGTCCCTGGCCGCTATTGGCACCGCCTTGCCGATGGCCGCATCCAGTGCGACGTCTGCCCGCGCTACTGCAAGCTGCACCCAGGTCAGCGCGGGTTGTGCTTTGTGCGTGGCGCCTCCGATGACGGCATCGTCCTCACCACCTACGGGCGCTCCTCGGGTTTCTGCATCGATCCGGTCGAGAAGAAGCCGCTCAACCACTTCCTGCCGGGCAGCGCGATCCTCAGCTTCGGCACGGCCGGCTGCAACCTGTCGTGCAAGTTCTGCCAGAACTGGGACATGTCGAAATCGCGCGACATGGACAAGCTCGCAGACCAGGCCTCGCCGGCCGCCATCGCCGCCGCTGCGCGCGCCGGCGGCTGCCGGTCGGTGGCATTCACCTACAACGATCCGACAATCTTCCTGGAATATGCGGTCGATGTCGCCGCTGCGTGCCGCGCGGTAGACGTGAAGACGGTAGCGGTCACCGCCGGGTACATCTGCGCCGAGCCACGCATCGAGTTCTATCGCCACATGGACGCGGCGAATGTGGACCTCAAGGCGTTCACCGAAGACTTCTACAAGCGCGTATGCGCGGGCCAGCTCGATGCCGTGCTCGACACGCTCAAATATATTCGTCACGAGACGACGACATGGCTCGAAGTCACGACGCTGCTGATCCCCGGCTACAACGACAGTGAGGCCGAGGTCACTCGCATGTCGGAGTGGTTTGCCGAGAACCTCGGCGCGGAAGTGCCGCTGCACTTCACCGCGTTTCATCCCGACCACCGCATGCAGGACACCGCGCCCACGCCCCACGCTACGCTGCTCGCGGCGCGATCCATCGCGAGAAAGGCGGGCCTCAAGCACGTCTACGTCGGCAACGTGCACGACGAAACGGCGGGCTCGACGTACTGCACCGGCTGCGATGCCAAGTTGATCGGCCGCGATTGGTACCAGCTCGGCACCTGGAACCTCACCGCGGATGGCCGCTGCACCGCTTGCGGCACGCAATGCGCAGGCGTGTTCGATGGCCCCGCCGGCACCTGGGGTCCGAAACGTCAGCGCGTGGATATGAAGAAGTTCACCGCAGCGTTCGCCGCCCAGGCGCAGGCGCACGCTCGATGAAGTGAAACGCTCGCACGGCGCGGCCGTCGGGTGCGCTTCGAGCTGCGCTAGAGCGCGGCGATGTTCAGCGAGGCGAGCGTCTCGATCAGTGCGGCGACGTTGTCGCGCACGCGCGTAAGCCCCGGCAGCCGCGCGATACGGCCCTCATCCATGTACAGGGAGCGCTTGATCTCGATTTGCAGCGCGTGCACGCCGGCATTTGGCCGGCCGTAGTTGCGGGTGGTGAAGCCGCCCGCGTACGGATCGTTGCGCGCCACGCGGTAGCCTGCCTTCGACAACACCGCCTCGGCCATATCGGTAACGGCCTTGGCGCAGCTCGTGCCGTAGCGATCGCCCAGCACGATGTCGGCACGCTCGTGTCCCGGGTCGCGGTCCATCGGGCCACCGACCGACGGCATCGAGTGGCAGTCGATCAGGAGCGCCGATCCGAACCGCTCGACCGTCGAAGCGAGCAGGTCCTGGATCGCCTCGTGGAACGGAATGTAATACGTGCGTATCCGCCGCTCCGCCTCGGCGAAGCGCAACTTCTGGCGATAGACCTCGGCGCCGTTCGAAACGACGCGCGCAATCGTGCCAAGGCCGCCCGCGACGCGCAGCGACGTCGTGTTCACGAACGCCGGCAGCTCGTCCTCGAACATCGCGGGGTCGAGTTCCCACGGCTCGCGATTGGGGTCCAGGAACACGCGGGGGAAGTGCGCGCGCAAAAGCGGCGCGCCATACGACGGCGCGTCCGAATAGAGCTCGTCGACGAAGCTGTCCTCCGAGCGGCGCAGCGTCAGCATGTCGAGGCGCGACGTGGCGACGAAGGCGGGGTCGTACTCGGCGCCCGAGTGCGCCGAGACGAACACCGCCGGTGTCGTCTGCACGGCTGGCGCGAGGATGTCGAACGGCGCGCGACCGCTCGTCGATGCGGAGGTTTTTAGGGAAGCGGGCGAAGGCATCGCCATGCCCAACACTCATACCGAGTGCCCCGGCCAAAGCCAAGCCGGGATCATCCCCGAGGGCGGCCGATTGCCGCGCTTTTCTGCGGCTTCCCGGCCACCCGCCCGCAACCTGCCTCTTGCATTGCCCGGCCAGATGGGGTCAATTCTGCCGCTGTTTTGCGACCCGCCGCAGACTACGGCCCTCCCAGGGGCCAGCGGCGCCACCGGCAAAACGGGCGCGTAGCTCAGCGGTATGAGCACTACGTTGACATCGTAGGGGTCCCTGGTTCGATCCCAGGCGCGCCCACCATTTCCTTCGAGAGCTTACCGGGTGCCTGCTCCTCGCCGTTTGTGGCGAGGGGCACTACGGGCGCGCGATGATGAAGCCCGAGCATTGAAGGCGCGCCGTGGCGGGGCAACGCGGAGTGAGTTCAAACGCCATCCGGCGTGCCGCCGCGCCCTTCATTTGGTAGCGTGTCCATTCGCTTGATTCGCGGCTAGGCGTGTACTAACCAGTTTCTAGTCGGGTATCGTCGGCGTGTTCGGGGCCGAGATCGAGCTGCGTAGGTCCAGGCACCAAGGGTGATGACAACGACTGGCGCCGGCACAATGGAAGCCTCGGCACTCCGGTCGCTTCTCTCCAGCAACTCTCTGTTCGACCAGATCTCCGGCGAGCAGCTTGCCGTCCTAGCCACCACCGTGTCCGAGGTGCGCAAGCTCGCGGCGGGCGAGTACCTAGTGCGCGAAGGCGACCAGGCCCACGAGCTGTTCATCGTCGCGGCCGGCGAACTCGAAGTCTTGAAGCGGGAACTGGGCGAGGGCGTCGATCAGGCGCACCGTCTCGCGGTCCTGACACGCGGCATGAGCGTCGGCGAGGTCTCGCTTTTGGACTCCGGGCCCCGCTCGGCGTCCGTACGCGCCGTGACCGACGCGAGCGTTGTGGTCCTACCCATCGAACGCATCGAGCAGTTGTCGAACGGAGACCGCTCCGTCGACGTCCAGATGAAGATCAACCTGGCCTACGAGATGGGCCGTCGCCTGCGTGCCACCAACGAGACGACCGTTCAGGTCCTGCGCGAAAAACTGGACGAGGCCGAGAAGCGCGCGGAGATGGGCAAGTTCATGAGCCGCGTGCTGATCGGCACGTGCGTCTACATGTTCGCCCTGAGTGCCACCAAGTCGCTGGCCGACATGGCGCGCGACACGGCGCTGGTGACGGTGCCCATTCTCGCCGCCTTTGCCATCGGGCTGTGGTTCAACATCAAGGCGAGCGTCTTTCCGGCCAGCTCGTACGGCTTCACGCTGCACAACTGGCGGCCGGCGGTGCGCGAGGCGCTGCTGCTCTCCTTGCCCGTCGCCGCCGTGATCGTCCTGCTCAAGGTGATCCTGGTGCTCACGTACGCGCCGATGGAGGGCAAGCCGGTGTTCGAACTCTACCGGTCGAAGGACACGCTCACGCTCGTCCTTTCGGCGATTGCCTACTGCGTGTTTGCACCCATCCAGGAAATGGTCGCCCGCAGCGGAATGCAAAGCTCGTTCATGATGTTTCTGACGAGTCGCCACAAAGTCTGGCTGTCGATCTTCCTGTCGACCTTGATGTTCAGCTCGACGCACCTGCATGTGTCGGTGACGCTGGCGCTGCTCGTTTTTCCGTTCGGCTTGTTCTGGGGCTGGCTCTACTCCCGCCACCCCACTCTCCTTGGCGTGTCGCTTTCCCACGTCGGCATCGGGCTGTTCGCGCTCTATGTCGTGGGGATTCCCGGCTTCCGCTGAACGCGTCTCGCCATGGCGAACCGTAGCAAGGTCTATCGGTCGCACGTTCCGCGCTTGCTGCGCCTCGTGCCGGCACCGCTGCTGGCGCGCGCCGCCGGCCTTTCCGGCCTGGAGGCGCGTGCACTGAAGGCAGACGATCGCCTGATGCCGCCGCTGCGTCTGCTGGTGGGGCTGTGCCTCCTGTTGCGGCGCCCGCCAACGCAGATTGTCACCCTGGCCGAGGAATGCAGCCTGCGCGATGTTGCGCCGGCTTGGTTCCGCAATGGCGTCGGGCGCGCAAAGGTCGCCGTCTGTGGGATGGGCAACCTGGGTCATGCCTTGGCAGGGGTGCTGGCCGCACGCGCCGATGTCGCGGTGCGCCTCCTCGTTTCGACCGAACAGCGCGCGGAATCCGTGCGCGCGGGCATCGCCGCTGAGCGTGGCATCCGCGTCAAGCAGGACGGCCGCCCCGACATTGTCGCCCGTCCGGAGTTCGTCACACACATCGTCGATGTGGCCGTGCGCGACGCCGATCTCGTCGTGCTGTGCGTACCCGTCCAGGTCCACGGGGAACGCCTGCGCGCGATCGTGCCGGCGATGCAGCCGGGCGCCTATCTGACGGCAATTCCTGCGGCCGGCGGCTTCAACTGGAAGGCCGAGGCGGTGCTGCGGGAGACCGCTCGCGATGTCCGCATCTTCGGCGTCGGCGGCATCCCGTGGATGTGCAAGCTGCAGGGGCCGGGAACCGTCCGCATCAGCAACGCCAAGTCGATCAACGCCTTTCAGCCCCTGCGCGCGGCCGACGCGGCCTTCGTTGCCGATGTCATGGCGGTGCTGCTGGGAATGCCGATGATCGAGATGGCGAGCTTCCTCAACGTCACGCTGGCGCCTTCCAACCAACTGCTTCACCCCGGTATCCTGTACTCCTTGTTCAAGGACTGGCACGGCACGCCGATGGCGGAGGCGCCGCTCTTCTACGAAGGCCTGTCGGTCGAAGGCGCGCAGATTCTGCAAGCCATGAGCGACGAGTTGGTATTGGTGGCACGCCGGCTCCGTGACCAAGTTCCTGCGTATTGGATGAGCCCGGTCGCCACGCTGCACATGGGAATTCGTGTCGGCTATCACGGCCAAATCGGCGATCCGTCGACGCTGCGCAGCGCCATCGTCACCAACGACGCCTACCGCGGCGTGCGCACCCCCGTGCTGCCGGTGCCGGGGGGCTTCGTGCCCAACTTCGGCAGCCGCTTTCTCACCGAAGATGTTCCGCACGGCATGGCCATCGTCAAAGGCATCGCCGAGATTGTCGGCATTTCAACGCCGATGCACGACCGCGTGATGACTTGGTGCCAGCAGAAGATGGGCAAGGAGTATCTTGTCGAGGGCCGCCTGCGCGGCCGTGACGTAAGCGAGACATCGGCGCCTCAGGTCTTCGGCATCACCGACGCCCATGCGCTGGTCGCCAGTTGCGTACCGTCCTGACCGGGCGCAGGCACGGGCAGCGGGAGGAAATCATGGCCAAGGCGCATCCGAACAAAGACCGCGCGGCGTCTGCACGCATCGACGACCGGCTTGCCGAACTGGGCGACTGGCGGGCCGAGACGTTGCGCCGGATGCGAAAGCTGATCCAACAAGCCGATCCCAAGATCGTCGAGGAATGGAAGTGGGCGAAAGCCACGTCGCCCGGCGTGCCGGTGTGGTCGCACGACGGTATTGTCTGCACCGGTGAGTCTTATAAGTCCGTGGTGAAGGTCACGTTCGCCAAGGGTGCATCGCTGCAGGATCCTGCGGGGCTGTTCAACTCCAGCCTCGATGGCAATGTCCGCCGCGCCATCGATATCGCCGAGGGAGAGAAGGTCGATGCAACCTCTTTCAAGGCGCTTATTCGTGCCGCGGTTGCGCTGAACACTGCCGGCGCAACGGCAAAGCCAACGCCAACCGCAAAGCGAAAAGCGGCGCCCAGGAAGGCGACGATGAAGTAGCGAGCCGAGTGCCGTGCGATGCGCGCATGCGCGCCCTGCTTCTCGCGCTGCTCGTCTGCCTGCCGCTGACGCAGGCAATGCCGGCGACCATGGCAATGGGCGCCCTCTCGTTCTTAGCGAGCGCTGTCGCGCCGCGCCTTGATGGCGATCAGCTCGCCGGACGCCGCGACCACGGCCATGCCGACGGCGGTCGCCGCCTCGGGCACATGCCCGAACACGATCCAGCCCAGCAGGCCCGCCCACAGCAGTTGCACGTAGTTGAGCGGCGCCAAGACCGACGCGGGCGTTTCGCGGAACGCCAGGGTGAACAGGTAGTGCCCGAGCCCGCTGGACGCACCGATCATCACGAATAGGCCGATGGCCAACGGCGTCGGCCGCTCGCCGTGCAGTGTCCATGGCAGCAGGATGCCGAAGGCAACCGCGCCGATCAGCGCCGTGTAGAACAGCATGGCGACGGCGCTGTCCGTCCGCGCCAGCGTGCGGGACAGCATCTGATAGACGACATTGGCCCCGACCGCGCTCAACGCGAACGCCACGCCCGCCCACGGCAGCCCTCCGCCGGGCCGCACGATAAGGAGAACGCCGGCAAGGCCGCCCACCGCCGCCGTCCATCCGGCCCACCCGATGCGCTCGCCCAGCAGCGGCCCGGCCAGCAGCACCACCAGCATCGGCGCCAGGAACGCGATGGCGGTCGCCTCCGCCACGGGCATGCGCTGTAGCGCGAACGCGATCAGCAGGGACATCAGCGCGAGGCAGCCGCCCCGCAGCAGGACCAACCCCGTCCGTCGCGTCTGGACCAATTGCCGTCCCACCACGGGCACGGCTATGGCAACCATCAAGCTCAGGTGGACGATGTAACGGACCGCCACCACCAGCGGCGCGTTGTAGTGCGCCGTCAGGTACTTGATGCCCACGTCCATGCACGCGAACACCATCAACGCGGCCATCAGCAGGGCCACGCCACGCAAGGGGCGTCGCGCGGGTTGCTCCGGCAAGGCGGCCGCGGTGGTTTCCGTCACGGCTCGGTCTTGCCCCGGGTGGAAAACCCGCTATCTAAGGGCGCGCCAGAAGCGAAGCAATACGACAGGGCGAAGATCCTTGCGCGCCAGGCCACGCGGCATCCTGTTCGACCTCGATGATACGCTGATCTCGGCCTATTCGAACCAGCGCGCGGCATGGGATGCGGTGGTGCGCGAGATGGCGGCCGCCCTGCATCCGCTGCCGCCGCACGATGTGGTGGATGCCCTCATCGCGTTTGCCACTCATTTCTGGTCGGACGCCGATCGTCACCGGCATTGGCGCCAGCACCTGATCGCCGCGCGCCGCGCGGTCGTCGCCGGCGCGCTCTCCGCGCTGCGGGCTGCCGGCCACGCCACGCCCCCACCCGAGGTGGGCGACCGCCTTGCTGACCGATTCTCCGCCTACCGCGAAGAGCAGATGCATCTATTTGCGCACGCGCATGACGTGCTCGATGCGGTCCGCGGCGCCGGCATCGCCCTCGCGCTCATCACCAACGGCGCCAGCATCGACCAGCGGCCCAAGATCACGCGCTTCGACCTCGCACGTCGCTTCGATCACATCCAGATCGAAGGCGAGCACGGCTTCGGCAAGCCCGAGGAGCGCGCCTACCGGCATGCTGTGCAGAGTCTCGGTCTTGCGCCGCACGAATGCTGGATGGTCGGCGACAATCTGGAATGGGAAGTGGTGGCGCCGCAGCGGCTTGGGATTTTTTCCGTCTGGTACGACGGCACGGCCGCCGGTGTGCCGGTGTCGGCAATCGCCCGTCCCGATCTGGTGGTCACGTCGCTGCGCGGCGTGCTGGCCGCGCTTGGGTTGGAGTCGGCTGCTGCCTAGCCCTTCCGTCGGTGCCCGCTGATAGGCCGTGACGCCACCGAAGGTGTCCACCAACCGCCGCTTCGGCGCCTCCCACGTCGTCTGGGGAAACGTACCGCCGAGATTTCGCGCAGCGGGAGAAGGATTTGCACCAGCCAAGCGCCAACGTTCTTCATCGCGCGCCAGGTCCCGGAACGAATGCGCCCGCCGCATCGCTGCGGCGGGCGCTGCCGTTGCGCTCGCGCTAGCGAGCCTTGTCGAGCTGCTCGACCTGAGCGAGGTGATTCTCAAGGTCAGGCACCATCTTTGCCGCGAAGGTCTTCAAGGTCGCGTTATCGCCGTCCTTGGCGTAGTCCTTGAACATCGCGATCGTGTCCTCGTGCGCGTCCTTCTGGAGCTTGATGAAATCCTTCTCCAGATCCTGCGCGTTGGCACGGATCAGGTTGTCGATGTCCTTGAGTTGGTCGTTGTGCAGAACCGGGGCCATGACGTTCACGCCGGCAACCTTGACCTGCGCTTCCAGTTCCGCCTTGGCCTTGGTGTAGTCGGCGACCAGCTTCTGCGCGTATTCCTTCACGGCCGGGCTTACCGCCTTGTCGGCGGCGATCTTGCCCGTCTCGATCTCATACTGGTTGGCCGCGGCGGCCTTCGTGAAGAAGTCCTGGGCCTTCTCCGCGGCAAACGCGGCGGGTGCCACGGCAATCACGGTGGCGAAGGCAAACGCGGAGGTCAGCTGACGCAACATCATAGGCTTCTCCTTGCGAGGGTAAGTCTCTGCTCACAGGCAACCACAGGCGCGCTTACGCTTGGGCTCGCGGTTGGGGTAGAGGTGCCCGCGCGTTGGGGGGAACGGAAGAACGCGGCGCCACCCGGGTGCCGATTCCATCTGTCTGCGGCGATACCCCGTCTGTCTGGTGCGCGCCCTGGCCTAGAACCTTTCCAAACTGCCCGGTCAAAGCCTACTCTTCGCCTCAGCCGTCGCGCGCGGCGCCCGTTGGGCGTAACCCGCGTTCGCGCCAAGACGTTCGCGCCAAGACCCAAAGCGGAGGCATGTACAATGAAAGAGCCATTCAAGGCCGACCTGCAGGCAATCCAGCGCCGGGCCCGCGACAAGATGGACGAGGGTGCTGTGACCGGTGCCTACAAGGCAGACCGCGAACAGGTCATCGCCGTCCTAAACGAAGTGCTGGCGACCGAGATCGTCTGCACAATGCGCTACCGCAACCACCACTACATGGCATCCGGTGCGTTCGCCGAGCCGATCGCTGCCGAGTTCCTCGTGCACGCCAACGAAGAGCAGGGGCACGCCGACCTGGTTTCGAAGCGCATCACCCAACTCGGCGGCGTTCCCAACTGGAGCCCCGAGGGATTGCTGACGCGCTCACACGCGCCGTACGTGAACGGTGAAAACCTGCAGCAGATGATCCGCGAGAATCTCGTCGCCGAGCGCGTCGCCGTGCAGACGTACTCGGAAATCGTGCGTTGGCTTGCCAACGACGACCCCACGACGCGCCGCATCATGGAAGAGCTGCTGTCGGTGGAAGAGGAGCACGCCGACGATCTCGCCAACATGCTGGAGACCGTTGGGTCTGGCACCCGCTAAGAGCCGTTCGCGACAGCCCTAGCCTCGGGCGCCCCGCCGCGCTATTGGAGCGGCGTGGATGTCGTCACTCTGCCGGCCGGTGTCGTGTACACCGTCGGTGCTCCGCTCTCTGCTGCACCGCGTGCCGCGCTCCTGTTGGATCGCGACGGCACGCTGGTGCGCGAAGTGAACTACCTGCACAAGCTCGAAGATCTGCGCTTGCAGTCCGGTGCCGTAGCGCTGATCAAGGCAGCGAACGACGCAGGGGTTGCGGTGGCTGCGGTCAGCAACCAATCCGGTATCGATCGCGGCATGTTCGGGTGGGACGCCTATCACGCGGTTGAGCGCGAGCTGCGCCGCCGCTTGGGCGCCCGCGGTGCGACATTGAACGCATCCGTCGCCAACGGCTTTCACCCCGAGCACACGCGCGGCTGGGCGGATCAGCACGCCCACTGGCGCAAGCCGGGCCCGGGCATGCTGCAACTCGTGGTCGAGCGTCTCGGTGTCCGTCCGCGCCGGGCCTGGATGGTGGGCGACATGGCGAGCGACGCCCAGGCAGCGAAGGCGGCCGGCCTTGCCGGTGCGGTACATTTGCTGACCGGCCACGGCGTGCGCCAGCGGCGCGATGCGTCCGCGCTCGCAAGCCCGGACTTTCCCGTACTCGTGGCCCGCTCGCTCCGCGAGGCGCACGAACTGCTGGCGGAGCAGGGCCTATTCGGCTGAGCGCGTCGTGGACGTGCACGCGTATTTGCCGCGCGCCCTGCGCGGCACCCCTATCACCCGCATTCCTGCGCATGGACGTCTCTGGCATCAGCGGCCTCGGCCTGCCACAGGCACCTCGGCCCTGGGTCTCGCCATGATGAAGGCGGGCCTGGCCTATTAGGGAACCTTCGGACCATCGCCGGGTGGTTGACGGGCAGGGCAGGGCTCGCCTATACCTCCGCCCTCACCAAGCTCCGGGTAGACCCATGAAAGTCGTGAACTCCATCAAGACCCTGAAGACGCGCCACCGCGATTGCCGCGTCGTGCGCCGCAAGGGCCGGGTCTACGTCATCAACAAGACCAACCCGCGCTACAAGGTTCGCCAGGGCTAACGCCCGCGCCTTGTTGCTGGTTTCCGGCGCCGCGGACCTTGGTCCGCGGCGTTGTCGTTTGTAGGGTCCGCCCTTCGGATTGACACGATATGTATCGTGTTGCATATACAACCTGTGTCTGTCTTCACGGACGCGTGATCTGCGTAGAATCATGCGCGCGCGCCGGTACAGCCCCCGCGTATGGGACGCGGGATTTACGCGGCACCCCGGCCAGACGCGGTACATAGGCGCATGGATATGCCGGCGCCCGATGGACGGGTACTCAGCCGCCG
>CAIVPW010000105.1 GCA_903907895.1 uncultured Alphaproteobacteria bacterium | reverse complement strand
GTTGTCGATGGACACCGTGACTTCGGCATTCGCCTCGAAGGTGTAACCGAAGTTGATGCTGATCTCGTCGCGCACACCTGGCTTGTGCGTGACGTTGATGTAGACGGTGCCGCGGCTGACGTTCTTGGGCGCGCTGTCCTGTGGCGTCGCCCCCATGTAGCAGATCTTGTTGCGAGCCTCTGTATACTGGGTCAGCACCCAGTCATTGAACTGCTCAGGCGGCGTTGCGGCCTGGCCGAAGGCGAGCGACGGTGCAATCACCGCACCAAGTGCAAGAACGAGCGGAGTCAGAGGGCGCTGCGGCATGAGGCGTTCATCGAGTTGAGGGCGGCGGTGAAACCGGTGAGCGAGTAACGATCGGTGGTGGCCGGACCGCGTCCCGAAGTGACGCGCACCACCATCTGCGAGCCGCCCATCATGGCGCGGACCAACGCGGCGTCTTGGGCGGGGTCATTCGCGACGACCTCTGCACCTTTGGGTCGCAGGCGGAACTCCGTTGCATCCACTGTCATCACCGCAGCCGTCGTTGCATCCAAAGGGTAGCCGGCAACGAGAGACACGGTGGCGCCCCCTGATGGCGCTTGTGTGACGCGCACGGACACATCGCCCCGGCGCAACGCCTTCGGTTCCATGTCGATGGGGGTCGAGGACATGTAGCAGGTGCGGCTTTCGCTGCGCTGGAAGATGTTCCAGTCGTTATAGGTGCCGATCCACTGCTGTGCCACGGCCGGATGGCACGCCGAGCCAAAGGCACCGCACAGGGCGGCCAGGGCTAGCGCGGCGCGGCGGATCATGGGCACTAAATACCCCCGCAGGCCTGTCCGTGCCACCCCGCGGGTTGTACGCCTAGGTGCGAATGGGCTCGCGGCCCTGGACCGTGCGAATCCAGCTTTTGGCCCGGGTGTAGTGGTCCACGGTCATGTACCGCCGCATCGTGGCCACGACGCCCGCGAGCACGGCAGCATCGTCGGTAAACCCTACCCCCACCAGGAAATCCGGGATCACATCGAACGGCAGAACGAAGTAGGCGAGCGCGCCCACGAGAGCCACCTTCACCGCCGTCGGCGTCTTGGCGTCAACGGCGCAGTAGTAGGCGGCCAGCAGGTCCTCGAGAAAGGGAACGCGGTGGAGGTTGGCCTTCACCTTGTCCCAAAAGCCCGCCGGGGGCGCAGGCGACCCCGCGGGCTCGCGCCCGCCGCCGCCGCCGGAAAACCAATCGCGTGCATCCATCCCACAAAGGTAGGGGCGGCAACCGCCCTGGCCAAGGCCCACCCGAGCAAAATGCTAGCGCAAGCTAGGGAGGTGGGCGGCTGGCGCCCGGACTACCCCCGGCGATATGGTCGGGCCCCCAGATCCAGCCGGACCTCATGGTGAAGCTCGAAGAATGGGGCACCGCGCGTGCCCCCAGCCTCGAAGAGTTCGAGGCGATTGCGAACGACGCCTACCAATCGATCCCCTCGGTCCTGCGCGGCCGGGTCGATGCAGTGGTGGTGCGCGTCGAAGACTTTGCCGACGATGAGACGCTGGAAGAAATGGGCTGTGAAAGCCCGTTCGACCTGATGGGGCTCTACCGCGGCATCAGCCTCGACAAAAAGAGCGTCACGACGATCGTGCAGGACGTGGACATGATCTTCCTGTATCGCCGCCCGCTGCTCGACTACTGGTGCGAGTCGGGGGACGAGTTGGGACGCGTCATCCGCCACGTGCTGATCCATGAGATCGGCCACCATTTCGGCTACTCCGATGACGACATGGAAGCGATCGACAACGAGTCATGAGCAACGAACCCAAGAAGAAAGTCCGCGTGCTGTTCGTGTGCATGGGGAACATCTGCCGCTCGCCGACGGCCGAGGGCATGTTCCGCAAGGTGATCGAGGACGCCGGCGTGGCGGACCTGATCGAAATCGACTCGGCCGGCACCCACGCCTACCACATCGGCAAACCGCCCGATGAGCGGACGCTTTCTGCGGCAATGAGGCGCGGCATCGACCTCTCGTACCGTCGCGGACGGCAAGTGAACCGCAAGGACTTCGACGCGTTCGACTTCGTCCTGTGCATGGATCGCGAGAATCATAAGGATCTCGTCGCCGTCGGCGGACCGAAGGCGAAAGGCAAGCTGCACCTGTTCCTCGACTTCGCCCCGCATCAGAAGCACCGCGAGGTGCCGGATCCGTACTTTGGCGGACCGGAAGGGTTCGAGCAGGTACTCGACCTCGTGCAGATCGCGTCCGAGGGGTTGCTCGCCGATATCCGCAAGCGCGGGCTCATCGCCGGTTGAATCTCTCGGACCGAATCGAACAAGCCCTCGGCCAACGGCCGCGCGAGTTGCGGCCACTTTCGGGTGGGTGCGTCGGGGAGGTGTACAGCCTGACGCTGCCCGACGGGCAGACGCTCGTCGCCAAGGTCGGCGGCGAGGGTGCCAAGCTTTCGATTGAGGGCTGGATGTTGCGCACGCTGCGCGAGCGCAGCGCACTGCCGGTCCCCGCCGTTCTCTACGAGACCGATACGCTGCTGATCATGGAGCGCCTGCCGAGCGGTGGTGGGCTTTCTGATGACTTCCAGCGCCACGCGGCAGATCTGATCGCAGCGTTGCATGATATCTCCGCCCAGGAGTTCGGCCTGGAACGCGACACTTTGATTGGCGGGTTGCACCAACCCAATACGCCCTCACCAAAGTGGTTGCCGTTCTTTCGCGACCAGCGCCTGCGCTCCATGGCCGATGCTGCGATGCGGGCCGGAGTGCTGCCCACCGGCATGCGCAAGCGCATCGACACACTGTGCGGCAAGCTGGATCAATGGATCGAGGAGTCCGCTGCGCCGTCTCTGATCCACGGCGACTTATGGGGCGGCAACGTGCTCGCAGCGGAGGGGCGAATCAGCGGATTCATCGATCCTGCGATCTACTTCGCCGACCCCGAAATAGAGCTCGCCTTTGCCACCCTGTTCGGCACCTTCGGCGATACGTTCTTTCACCGCTACGGCGAACTGCGCGGCCTGCGCCCAGGGTTCTTCGAGGAGCGGCGCGATCTCTACAACCTCTATCCTCTCCTGGTGCACGTGCGTCTGTTCGGTGGCAGCTACGTGCACCAGGTGGACAGTACGTTGCGCAGGTTCGGCTGCTAATGGGTGGAGCGGCGCGCGTCTGCGTCCGGCTTCAAGGCGACCTTGATCGGTGTCCCGCTCGATCACCGGATCGTCGGCCGTTTCGCACCGGATGTCGCCTTTCCCCGCCAGACGAATGCGCGCATGAAACACCAACTCTGCAATATGGATGGCCCGTGCCCTCATACTCCGAGGCGCGGCAACCGGCGCCAGTGTCACGCGCGTGTTCGGGATGAGCGGTGCCTGTGCCGTGGCTACTGCGCCTCAGTCGCGCCTTCGAGGGAAAATCCGAGCGGGTAGCGCGCCTCGACATGATGTGCGGCGCCGTCTGACCCGAGCAGGCTCGAGAACAACGTGAACTCTTCTACGTCGAAGGGAACAGAGCGAAACGGCTCGTTCTCGGCGAAGTAACGACCGAGATTCGGTATTCCGTCCTTGAAGCGCGCGAGGGTGACGTGCGGGTGGAACTTCCGCTTTTCCGGTTCGGTGCCGGCGCGGCGCACCGCCGACTCGACCCGCGCCTGCAACGCCGTGAGCGCTGGGTTGCTCTCCACGCCCGCCCACAACGTCTGCACACGGCCGCGGCTGGAGAACTCGCCGAGGCCGACGAGGGAGAGCGTGAATCCAAGGGCCCGTATTTCAGCCAGCTCGGCCGTGATGTCGTCGGCGTGGCGCGCGTCGACCTCGCCGATGAAGCGCAAGGTGAGGTGCATCTGCTCGGAGTCCGTCCACTTGGCGCCGTGGAGTCCCCCCATCAAACGCTCGAGGCGGCTCTTGATCACGTCGGGAAGTTCGGTTGCAACGAATAGGCGCATGGCGACACGCGTCTCCGCGCAGCAACGTTTCCTGGGATCAAATGGGCCCGCGCAGAGCCCGGGGAAAGGTCAGTTCAGACCTGCCGTACGCAGGCGAGTGTGCGCATGTTGTCGGCCGCGGCGGGGTACCCTTGGGTCGCAGCGAGCTGGAACCAGCGCGCGGCCGCGACACAGTCTTCCTTGATGCCTTCGCCGCGGGCGAACATCACGCCCATGCTGTTCTGCGCGCCTGCATAACCGCGCTCGGCCGCACTGCGATACCAGTTGAACGCCTCGTCCACGCGGTTCGCTTGCCGCAGGGCCCGACCCAGCTGGAACTGGAAGCGCAACTCCTGCGGATAGAGACGAACCGCTTCCTGACAGGCGCGGATCGCAGCATCCGCACGGAGAAGCGCTGTTGCGACACCATCCGCTGCACGCCCCGGATCGATGGGGTTGGCGGCGAGGTGGTCGCAGGAGTGAACCGGCGCCTTCGGGTTGAGCGCTGCTTGCTGGGCGAGCGAATCGGCCGCGCCCCCGACGAGGACTGTCAACGCGGCTACCACTGCAATCCAGCGAACCATGCAACCATCATGCTGTGGCCGTTTGCCGCACGCAACGACTTCGTGCAGCGAACGTGCGCCGGCCTAAGCCCCCGGAGGCTTGGGTCCCACCTTCAGTGCCCACAAGACATACGCGGTGATGTTGCGTGCGATGAGTTCCACGCCCTCCGCTTTCGGGTGCATGCCGTCGTTCTGCAGGAGCGGCGTTTGCGCCGCGACACCATCGAGAAAGAAGGGGTACAGCGGTACGCCGAATTTCCCGGAAAGCTGCGGGAAGATGCCGTTGAAGGCGGCGCCGTACTGCGACCCAAGATTGGGTGGCGCCAACATTCCTGCCAGCAGAACGGGTATCTTGCGGGCCGCCAAGCGGGCCAGCATGGCGTCAAGGTTGCCCTGGGTAACCGAGGGCGGAACGCCGCGCAACGCGTCGTTGGCCCCAAGCTCCAGGATCACCAGATCGACGCCGTCGGGGATCGACCAATCGAGACGAGCCAGCCCTGCGGCCGTCGTGTCACCAGATACGCCGGCATTGATGACCTTGGCGTCGATGCCGGCAGCTTTGAGAGACTGTTCGAGGCGGATGTGGAAATGCTGACTGGCATCTGCGATGCCGTACCCCGCTGTCAGGCTGTCGCCGAATGCGACGATGGTGACGGCCTCGGCGCCGCGAACGAACACGAGCGCGGCAATCAACACCGCGAGCGCGACGTTGATCGCTGTGCGAGCGCGCCTATATGCGAAACTGCCCACCCGGAGCGGATCCTCTATGCCTGACTCAATTGTGGAACGGACCGCCCAGCCTCTGGTGCGGTTGAAGGGCGTTGCACTGACTCTGGAGAGCGGCGCCGGGGCGGTCAACATCCTCCGCGGCATCGACCTCGAAATCGCGCCCGGCGACACGCTCGCCGTCACCGGCGCCAGCGGATCGGGCAAATCCACACTGCTGGCCGTGGTTGGCGGCTTGGAGCGCCCGACGTACGGCACGGTCGAGGTCGCCGGACAGAACCTCGGTACCCTCAACGAGGACCAACTCGCGTTGTTCCGCCGCCGGTCGGTGGGGATCGTGTTCCAGTCCTTTCACCTCATCCCGACCATGACTGCGTTGGAGAATGTCGCCGTCCCACTAGAGCTCGCCGGTCGCGCCCACGCTTTCGACATCGCCGCCGAGGCGTTGCGCGGTGCGGGCCTTGGCCATCGCCTGACTCACTATCCGGCACAGCTTTCGGGCGGCGAGCAGCAGCGCGTCGCCGTGGCTCGCGCCTTCGCGAATGGACCGGCACTCGTGCTCGCCGATGAGCCCACCGGCAATCTCGATTCCAACACCGGCGCTTCGATCGTGGACCTGATGTTCACCACACAGGCACGCATCGGTTGCACGTTGTTGCTGATCACTCACGATCAGAACGTCGCCAAGCGCTGCCGTCGTCATCTGCGCATGGAGGACGGACGTTTGCTGCCGGAGGCGGAGGCGCAGGTGCGGTCCGCACAGTGAGCGCACCGCTTTCCCTTCGCCTCGCGCTGCGCGAGTTGCGTGGGGGCCTGCGTGGCTTCCGTGTGTTCCTCGCGGTATTGGCGCTGGGCGTCAGCATCATCGCCGCCGTGGGGTCGTTGTCTGCGTCCCTCGTCGACGGCCTGCGCGGCAATGCGCGCGCCCTGTTGGGTGGCGACATCGAACTCGATCTGGCAACAGGCCCGGCTACGGCGGAGCAGCTTGCGTACTTCCGCGCGAATACGGTGGACATCTCCGCCGTGCGCGACATGCGCGCCATGGCGCGGCCACCCGAAGGCCTACCGACTTTGGTGCAGCTCAAGGCGGTAGACAGCACCTATCCGCTGTACGGCACCGTGGAGCTCGACCCTCCCATGAGCCTCGCTGCTGCATTGGCCGCGGTCGATGGCGTCGCCGGTGCGGTGGCGGAGAAAGAGCTATTCGAGCGGCTGGGCATTAGCGTCGGCGACAGCGTTACCGTGAACGATGCGACGTTCGCCGTGCGCGCCGTGATCCTGAGCGAGCCGGATCGCACAGCCAGCCCCTTCTCGCTCGGCCCGCGCCTGATGATCGCCGACGCGGCGTTGGCGGGCACCGGCCTGGTGCAGCTTGGCAGCCTCATCGACCACGAGTATCGGCTACGGTTGGCACCCGATGAGGATCTGGAAACCTGGACCGCCGCGTTGCGTGCGTCTTTCCCCGACGCCGGTTGGCGTCTGCGCACCTACACCGCTTCGCAACCGCAGGTGCAGCGCTTCGTCGATCGCTTCGGGGCATTCCTGACGCTGGTCGGCCTGACCGTGCTCGTGCTGGGCGGCGTGGGCGTTGCCAATGCGGTGCAGAACTACATCGCCTCGCGCACCGAGACCATCGCTACGCTGAAATGCCTTGGCGCCGATGGCACCTTGGTTTTCCGCATCTACTTCTGGCAGGTGGGGGCGTTGGCCGGCATCGGAATCGCCATCGGGCTCGTGCTTGGAGCGCTGGCGCCACTGATGGCTCCGCCGCTGATCGGAGACAGCCTGCCGGTGCCGCTGGCATTCGCTGTTCAACCGGGCGCGCTGGCGATCGCGGCGCTGTACGGAGCCCTGACCACGCTGGTGTTTGCGCTGTGGCCCTTGGCACGCGCCCGTGACATTCCCGCCGCCGGCTTGTTCCGTGCCGTCGTCGCTCCGGTGAGTCGCCTGCCACGCGCGCGCTACACCATCATCCTCGCCGCAGCAGCCGCCGTGCTGATCGCGCTGGCCGTCCTCGGCAGCGGCAACCGATTCTTTGCAATGTGGTTTGTCGGCGGCGCTATCGCTGTGCTGGTCGGGTTCTGGCTCACGGCAGCCGCCGTGGTGCGGGTCGTTCGCCTGTTGCCGCGTCCACGCAGCCCCATGGTGCGGTTGGCAGTTGCGGCGCTGGTGCGTCCGGGCGCGCCGACGGCCAACGTGATGCTATCGCTGGGAGCGGGTTTGAGCGTCCTGGTTTCGGTCGCGCTGCTCGATGCCAACCTGACACGGGAGGTGCAGAGCGAGGTGCCGGACAAGGTGCCCGCCTTCTTCTTCATGGACATCCAGGCCGACCAGGCCGAGGCGTTCGACGCGCTCATGCGCGGCACGCCCGGCGTCGAATCCACGACGCGCGTGCCGACGCTGCGCGGCCGGGTGGCGGCCGTTGCCGGCAAGTCGGCCGAACAGTTGCGCGAGGAACTCGGCGGACACTGGTGGCTGCGCCAGGAAATCGGATTTACCTACCGCGCCACGCCACCGGACGACCTGCTGCTCGCCGAGGGCACATGGTGGCCGATGGACTACAGCGGCCCTGCGCAGATTTCGTTGGACGCCGAAATCGCCCGCGAGTTGAACATCCGACTGGGAGACACGGTGTCATTCACCATTTTGGGCCGCGAAATTCCCGCGCAGGTCGCCAACCTGCGCCGCGTGAACTGGGAGGGCATGGGACTGAACTTCACTGTCATCTTCGCGCCCGGCGCGCTCGAGCGTGCGCCGCAGACCCACGTCGCCAGTGCCATCGTGGCACCCAACTCGGAGACCTCGGTATTCACTACCGTGACCGGGGCTCTGCCCAACGTCACCGTGATCCGCGTGCGCGAGGTGCTGGAACGGGTGACCGGGCTCATCTCCCAGATCGGCGTGGCCGTACGCGGCGTCTCGCTCTTGACGATCACCGCGGGCGTCCTGGTGCTGGCGGGCGCCATCGCCGCCGGCCGGCGCCAGCGCCTTTATGACTCGGTGATCCTCAAGGTCTTGGGGGCTACCCGGGGCGACGTACTGCGGGCCACGTTGCTGGAGTACGCCCTGCTGGGCGCTCTGACGGCGGCTCTGGCAGCCGCGGTGGGCACCCTTTCGGCATGGGGCGCGGTGACGTTCCTCATGGAGATGGACTTCGGCTTCGCCTGGGTGCCGGTCCTGCAGGCCGCGGCGGGAGGCGTTGCCTTGGTCATTTTGCTAGGTTTGGCCGGCACTTGGACCGTCCTGGGGCAAAGGCCGGCACCGGTGCTGCGCACGGTCTAGGCTGTGATGAAGTACGGCGCGGGGCCCATTGAAGTACGTGCCTCCACTGATTACGTCCTAGCCACGGCGGACGTATGCTTGCCGTATCTCAGGGTCGATGGCCTCCCTTTGCGTCGTCCCCGAGAGTGCACCTCCTCCCAAGGTGCATTGCGAGGCCGGTTTTCAGTCCTTTCAGTCCCCCGGACTGCAAACCGGCCCGCGATGCCAATCCACATAGAAATCAGCGCCGCGCCTGCGGCGGTCAAATACCGTGTGGGCCGCGCCGCACCTTGAAGGTGCGGGCGATTCGGGCCATATCGGGTGTACTGAACCTGAGCGTTTTGCACAGGTTTTTCGGAGGAGTTTCAAGCGATGGCGGAACCTTCGATCCGGTTCGGCACCAGTGGCGCGTACGCCCGTCCCGACGTGGACGAGGGCCTGCGCGCTTACATGCTGCGGGTCTACAACTACATGGGCGCGGGTCTTGCGCTCTCCGGCATCATTGCGTACTTCGTCGGCAACTCGCCGGACATGATGGCGGCGATCTTTGGCACGCCGCTTCAGTGGGTCGTGATGCTTGCACCGCTTGCCTTCGTGCTGGTGCTGAGCTTCGGCATCAACCGCATGAGCGCGGGAACTGCGCAGATTCTGTTCTGGGCGTTTTCCGCCACCATGGGTGTGTCGCTTGCCAGCATCTTCGCGATCTACACCGGGGCGAGCATTGCCCGCGTGTTCTTCATCTCGGCGGCGACGTTCGGCGCGATGAGCCTGTACGGCTACACCACCAAGCGCAACTTGGCGCAGTTCGGGTCGTTCCTGTTCATGGGTCTGGTCGGCATCGTGCTGGCCAGCATCGTGAACATCTTCCTGGGCTCTTCCGGGTTGAGCTTTGCGATCTCGGTGATCGGCGTGCTGGTTTTCGTCGGCCTGACGGCCCATGACACGCAGATGATTCGCGAGTGGTACGTGGACGGTGACGCCCCCGAGCAAATGACCAAGAAGGCGGTCTACGGCGCGCTGAACCTGTACCTCGACTTCATCAACCTGATGATGATGCTGCTGCGCCTGTTCGGCGAACGCCGCTAAAGCGGCACTGCACCAGACGGAAAGCCCGGCTCCAGGAAACTGGGCCGGGCTTTTTCTTTTCCGCACGGCGCGTCAGACTGCGCGCGGCTTCTCCTCGAAGAACTTGAGCACTGCGCGGAGGTCCTCGCCGCGTCGCACGACGCGCCCATCGCCAGCGAGCACCGCGTACGCTCCATTGCGATTGGCGGACTTCAGGATGCGATACGCGGGCCCTTCGTTGGCGACGCCGCGAATTACCGCAAAGCAGGCGTACGCGGGCGTGAAGTCGAGCGTGTAATCACGCCAGCGGCCCGCAACGACGTAGCGGCCATATAGCTGCAGGATCAGGTCGAGCTCACGACGGTTGAACACCGTCATCTTTGACTTCCCCACCCGGGCTCCTGCGCCGACCCGGGCGGGGCGATAGCTCTCGATACTGATTACATCCGCCATGCAAGGCGCCTCCCGGCACCAGCGCGTTTGTTACAGAACAAAGATGCCATGCCGGCTGAGCGGGGCAAAGGCAGCGTTGCGGGCCGACCGCACCCTACCGCAGCGGCCGCAGGCGCGGGTCGAAGCGGTCGTGCAGGCCGTCACCGAGCAAGTTGACGCCGAGGACCAGGACACCCAGGGCGAGGCCCGGAAATACCGCCAGGTGCGGTGCCGTGGCGAGATACGTACGCGCCTCGTACAGCATGCGTCCCCAACTGACGTCGGGCGGCTGAATGCCGAGCCCGAGATACGAGAGTGCGGCTTCCGCCAGGATGGCGACGGCGAAACTCGCGCTCGCCTGCACGACGATGAGGCCCGAAAGGTTCGGCAGCACATGGTCGAGCGTGATTCGCACGCGCGATTTTCCCATGCCTTGCGCCGCGCGCACGAACTCGCGGCGCCACAGGACGGCGGCCGCGCTGCGGGTTATGCGGGCGAACACTGGGATATTGAAGATTGCGATCGCCAGGATGGCGCTCGCCATACCGGCCCCGACGATGCCGGCCAGGAGAATTGCGGTTAGCACGGCGGGGAAGGCGAAGAGGAAATCGGCCGAACGCGACAGACCCTCCTCGCTCCAACCACCCAGTGCGGCCGCAGCGAGGCCGATGCCTGCACCGAGCACGAGGCCCAGCGCGACCGACGCGAATCCGACCCACAGTGCGTTGCGAGCCCCAGCAAGCACGCGCGAGAGAACATCGCGGCCAAATGCGTCGGTGCCCAACCAGTGGACGGCACTCGGCCCCTCCAGCCGGGACAGGACATCGATGGCAGCGGGGGCGTAGGGCGTCCAGATCAAGGACAGCAACGCGGCCGCGACCAACGTGGCCACCAACAGACCGCCGACCCACAGCAGGCCGGAGACCGTCCGCGTGTGCGCAGCAACCGGAGGCAGGCCGGCGAGTGTAAGCACCGTCATGGCTCCACCTTCAGCCGCGGATCGATGGCGCGCGCCGCCACGTCGGCGAAGAAGGTGACTACCATCACCAGCGCTGCCAGCACCAGCACGACGGTCTCGACGACAATCAAGTCGCGGTTAGCGATCGCCTGGAACACGAAGCGTCCGAGACCGGGCAGGAAGAACACGTTTTCGATGATCACGGCCCCCGCCAGCAGGAACGCGAACTGGAGGCCGAGAATCGAGGTGATGGGTACGAGCGCGTTGCGCAACACATGGCGTACGATGGCGGCAGCGGGCGTGAGGCCCTTGGCACGGGCGGTGCGAACAAAGTCCTGCTGCGCATAGTCGAGCACTGCCGTGCGCGTGAAGCGCGTCAGAATCGCGATCTGCACCGCGGCTAACGCGAACGCCGGTAGCAGGAGCGACTGCACCGCCGGCCAGGCGCCCGCCTCCCATCCGGGGAATCCACCGGCCGGCAACCAGTTGAGCTCCACCGAGAACAGCAGGATCAGCAGCAGCCCGAGCCAGAAGTTCGGTATAGCGAGGCCGAGCTGCGTGCCGATGCCAATGGCACGGTCTATAGCGCGGCCGTGACGCAGCGCCGCCCACACGCCGAGCGCGATCGACGCCGTAGCGGTTAGGGCCATCGCCAGCACAGCAAGGGGAAGCGTGACGGCAAACCGGGGTGCCAGCAGTTCGGCTACCGGTACGCGGTAAGACCAACTGGTGCCGAGATCGCCCTGCAACAGGCCGGCAATCCAGCGCAGGTAGCGCAGGGGAGCTGGCTGATCGAGGCCAAGCTGGCGCTGCAATGCCTCGACCGCCGCCGGCTCGGCGTTGATGCCGAGGATCGCGCGCGCTGGGTCGCCAGGCAGCACTTCGACGGCCAGGAAGATCAACACCGAAGCGGCAAGTAGCGCAGCGAGCAGCCCGAGCGCACGGCGAACAAGGAACGAGGACACCGTCAGCGCCGTTTGCGCGCCAGGGTGAGGCCGTCGGCGACCGGCAGCATGCAGATATCTACTCGTTCGTCGCCATGCACCTTTTCGTTCAACGCACGCAGCGCGCGGGTGTTGGGGTCCTTGGCCAATGGGTCGGCCACCCTACCGCTCCACAAGACGTTGTCGATCGCAACGAGACCTCCCGGACGCAGCAGCCTCAGCACGAGCTCATAGTACGCGTCGTACTCCGACTTCTCGGCGTCCAGGAACGCGAAGTCGAAGCGGCCAGCTTCGCCCTGGGCAAGCAGCGCATCCATGGTTGCCAGCGCGGGTGCGAGGCGCAGATCGATCTTGTGCGCGACACCTGCCTCGGTCCAAAACCTGCGCGCGATGGCGGTCCACTGTTCGCTCACGTCGCAAGCGATGACTTTGCCGTCCTCGGGCAGCGCCAAGGCGACCGCAAGCGCGCTGTACCCAGTAAACGTGCCTACTTCAATGCAGCGGCGTGCCCCGGCGATGCGCACGAGCATTGCCATGATGGCGCCTTGGTCGGGAGATATCTGCATGCCAGCGGCATCGCCGACTTCGCGCAACGTCGCTTGGCGCAAGCGCTGCAGTACAGGGTGTTCCCGCGTCCCGACGCGTACGAGATAGTCGTAGACCTCGTCGGTGAGTTCGACCGATTTACGCGACATTGCAGGTACTGCCTTTGCGCACGGACGTGCTGGAATTGCCGCATAAATGCCGCACTTCAGCCCTTGTTCCGGCGTAAACTAAGCTCATATTCCTCAGTGTTGGGCCTCCAACTCGGCCCGGTCCTGGCTCCTTTCCATCCCCCGGGGGCGCTGGGCCGGGCCGAACTAATCTAGGCCCGTTTTTCTCTGTCGACCTTTAGCGGTCCCAGAGCAGCGCGCACCTTCTCCCGCAAGACAGGCAGTACGTCGGAAGCGAACCACGAGTTCCGCTTTATCCGTCCCTGCACGCGCCAGCTCGGGCGCGGCATTGGAAAGACGCCGGCCGGAGCTTCGGCGTACGCCCTCACGCGCTCGTGCAGCGAGCGTCCGGAGCCGAGATAGTACGCCTGCGCGTACGACCCCACCAGCAGCGTAAGCTTGGCATTTCTGCCCGATTCACCGTCAGGCGTGCGGCCAAAGCGGAAGCTCGCACAGCCTGCAGGCCGCGATTCCGCCAGCAGCGCACTTAGGTCTACATGGTTGCTTATCGCCCCTTGCGAAGGCGGAAATGCGGCGCCTAGGGTGCGGCATGCGCTGGCTCGTT
>CAIVPW010000104.1 GCA_903907895.1 uncultured Alphaproteobacteria bacterium | reverse complement strand
TGTCCGTGCGCTATCGTGCCGCCGGTGTTGTCTTGGTTGCCTTGGCGGCTTTGCTCGGCGTCGTCGGGGCTCTCAGCCGCATCGCGGATCTTTCAGGTTACGGATTCATCCTAGCGCTTACGGGTGGCTTCATCGCGGTGCTTGGCGTCCCCGCCACGCTGCGCTTGTGGGCGCCGCTTGCGTACCTCGCGTTCATGCTGCCGTTGCCGCAGCTGGTGTACCTGAAGCTCTCCGCCACCATGCAGTTGCTCTCATCGGAGCTTGGCGTCGAGATGGTGCGCCTGCTGGGTGTTTCGGTCCTGCTCGAGGGCAACATCATCGATCTCGGCACCTACAAGCTGCAGGTCGCCGAGGCATGCAGTGGCTTGCGGTACTTGTTCCCCCTGATGGGGTTCGGGTTTCTGTTCGCGGCCCTCTACCGCGGGCCGGCGTGGCAGAAGTGGATGCTGTTCCTCTCCACCATTCCGATCACCATCGCCATGAACAGCATCCGAATTGCCGCAATCGGCATGCTTGTCACCTACTTCGGCATCGAGCAGGCCGAAGGTTTCCTGCATGCCTTCGAAGGCTGGGTGATCTTCCTCGCGTGCATCGCGCTGTTGTTCGGCGAGACCTTGCTGCTCATGCGCCTATTGCGCACGCGGCGGCCGCTGCGGGATATGCTCGACGTCAGCGGGCCACCGCCGAACTTGCGTGCGCTTTCGCACGAGCGTGCCTGGGCGGGCCCGTTGGCATCCGCCACCGGTCTCCTGATTGCGGGCGCTGTCACGCTCGGCGCCGCGACGCTCGCGAACGACGCCAACGCGGTGCCGCCGCGCCTCGACCTGATCCAATTCCCCACCTCGATCCAGGGTTGGCGGGGGGAGCAGACCGGCCTTTCGTCCGAGGTGCTCCGGGTCCTGGCGGCCGACGATTACGTGCTTGCCACTTACAAACCGACCGAGGGTGGGGGCGAGGCCGTTAACCTATTCATTGCATATTACGCGAATCAAACCGACGGGCGGGCCGTCCACTCTCCCGAGGTCTGCCTGCCCGGCGATGGCTGGGAGACCACCAGCTTCACCACCGTCCAGGTACAACCCGCGGCCGGCGCCGTGATGCCCGTTAACCGCGCCGTGATCCAAAAGGGACTTTCACGCGCTCTTGTGTATTATTGGTTCGATGGACGAGGGAGACGGGTGACCAATGAATACCTGGCAAAATGGTACATTCTTTGGGACGGCATCATGCGGCGACGCACGGATGGCGCTCTCGTCCGATTGGTTACCCCGCTCGCTGGTGCCGGTGACGAGGCAGCGGCCGATGCGCGGCTTCTTCGCTTCCTCGATAGCGTCGAACCAAAATTCGCAGTTCACGTCCCGCACTAGCAAGCAGAGCGCTGTGGCGACAACGGTGCTGACGCCCTGGCGCGTCGCCGCCGTCACAGGCGCCGCACTCGCCGTGGTGCTGGCCTTCGCAGCGCATCCCGCCGCCGCGCAGGAAAGTCGCTGGCGCGCCACGATCGGCGACCGCATCACTGTGGACGACAACCCACTAATGGCGCCGGGCAGCAACGATCACGTATTCAACAACACTGTGATGGCGGACTTGGCGGCCGATTGGCGCAGCCCGCGCATGACGCTCGGCCTCACGCTGGGTGCAGACCACAACACGTACTATGGCCCCGGCGCCGACACGATGCCGGATTCGAACAATTACCGCGCCGGCGTGGCGGCGAGTAGCCGCGGCCCGCGCTTCGACTATTCGGCCAACGCCAATTACCGCCGCGAGGCCGTGCAGCAGGCCGAGCTACTCGACACCGGTGCTACCACGGGCGACGCCGACCGCATCGGTAAGACCGTCAGCGGCATGATGGGCTGGCAGCGCAGCGCCCGCGATCGCATCGAGGGCACTGCCGGATTCGAGGATGTCGACTTCCAGGGGGATCCGGATCCATCCGGCCGCCGCAACCCGTTTAACGCGGTGACGATTGGCGGCGCTCACATCCGTCAGCTGACGCCGCGCGACACGTTCACTACCGAGCTTACCGCCCGGTTCATGGACGCGGACGACACGCTGAACTCCAAGAGCCAGACGTACGAGCTGACCGGCACGCTGGAACGTCAGCGCTCTGCCGCGATTACGACGCGGTTCGGCGGCGGCCTCGGACTTGCGCAGCGCGAGTTCGATGACGAGGATGACGCATCGATCCGCCGCGATGCCACCGACCCGGCGCTGACGCTGCTTGCCGGCATCACCTACACCATCCCCCGCGTCACGCTCTCGTTCGACCTTGAGCAGGGCTTCGAACCGACTGCACGCGGTACGATGGCCCAGCGCCTTGCCGCCAGCGCTGCGGCGACATACGAGCTTCGCCCCACCGTGCGTGCCCGCTTCGACGCGGAGTACTCCGCTGCGTGGTACGAGGTCGAATTTCTGCCGTCCGGTGCCGCTGACCGCCAGTACCTCACTTTCGGTCCCGGCATTGAATGGCGGTTTCAGCCGAATTGGACATTCAATGCCGGCTACCGATTCCGTCACTTGGAGGACGGTGACGGAACCGCGAACGGCAACCAAATCTTCGCGCAGGTAACCTGGAACCTGACGCCGCTGCGCTAGGAAATAGCCAGCTCGCACTAAGAGTTCCGTTCGGCGTAGCGCCGGACGGGGTACCTCTCTTCCGCAAGTAGTTTCGATCGGGACATCCCCTGCGGTGCGCACGCACCGCGGGGTTAGCCCCGTTGCGCAATCGCACTCGCACGGGCGCCGAATAGAGTTCCCTCAAGAATAACAACCGGCCCCCCGGGAGATGACGGCCTCAGATCAGCGAGGTTGTCGGTACGTGCGATGCGCAGTCGTTTGCCTTCCGTCCTCATCAGCGCTGCCGGTTGCTTGCCGCTGGCGGGCTGCTTCCTATCTCCGACGGCATTTCTCGGTCAGCCTGACGACGGTGCCAATGCGCCGGTGGTCTTTGCCGCTATGCCGTTGCGGCCGGGGGTTGCCGGCAGCAGCGGGTCGGGCAACGCGGTCGCGGTGGCGTTCTCCCTGCCGGCAGTCGCCACGACCAGTCCAGGCCCTGTGATGCAGCCGGCAGCGATTGGCCCGTCGCTCACGCTGTTCCCTGGTCCCTTCGCACCCGAGGGTGCCGCTCCACGCGCCCAACAGGCCACCGCGCCCACGAGCTTCGCTGCGCCGCAAACCGAGGTGCCCACATCGGCCGCGCAGACCGCAGCGAACGATCCGGCGCCGGCAATGTGGCTGCCTCCTGTGCCGCCGATCAACACGACGATTGCGATGGGAAACCTGCTGCCACAAGCGTCCCCCGGTGGAAGCGGCGCATACGCGCCGATCGTCGCCGAGATCACGCCTGTGGTCACACCACTGCCGCCTGCCCTCACGCTGTTTGTCAGCGCGCTAGCGCTGCTGTTGTCCACGCCGTTCCTGCGTAGAAAGTCGTAACGCCATGTTTGCACGGGGGAACCCGTTTTCCGGCGCCGCCGGCGCCGCCAGCTCCGCTGCTACGCAGACTCTGCGCGCCGATGTGAAAGCGCCGGCGGCGGCTTGGCGAGGTGAACGCTATGCACCTTGGTGGTTGGCCGGCGTCTCGGAAAGCGGGTTCCTCGCCCTGTGGATGGCCGCCGACCTTGCCATCATCGGCCTTACGGGGCTGCTCTCACACTGGCTGCGCTTCGGCACTCCGGATATCAACAATGCGCGCGTCACCGCCGTGGTGATCGCGGTCGTGGTGGCCTGGCTCGTGTTTCGCTATTTTGGCGCGCACACCATGCGCCTGGCCGCGCGTCCTCTGACGCACCTGCGCATCGTCAGCATGGCGGTCCTATCGACCTTCCTGATCGTCGCCACCGTCGGCTACATCACCAAGACGGGTGAAGACTTCTCGCGGCTTTGGGGCTTGCTGTGGGTGGTCTGGGCTCTACTCGCCGTCGTGGCAACGCGCGCGCCGATTTCGAATGCGTATCGGCGGTTGGAGGCGGCCGGCACGTTCGACCACCGTTACGTTCTGTTCACCAGTGCCGCGCACATCGATCTCGCCGGTCGCGTTCTGCGCCGCTGGCAGGGCCAGATGCCGCGCTCCGACAGTGTCGCCGCGATCTTTGTCGACAATCCGAACGCCGTGCCCGACACATTCACCGGCCACGACCTGATCGCCGGCTCGTTCGACGACTTTGCCAAGTGGCACGGCCGCTCCTTCATGGACCGCGCCGTGTTGGTCATGCCGCCGGACGACCACAAGCGTCTGGAGCCCGTGCTTGAGCGCCTAGGTATCGTGGCCCTCGACGTGGACCTGATCGCCGGCGATGTCGATGAGACGTGGGCGTCGCGCCCGGTCAACAAGATTGCCGGCCTGCCGTCCGTCCGTGTGATGACGCGTCCCCTCGATGCCCGCCAGCACATGGTGAAGCGCGTCGAGGACGTTGTCATCGCCAGCATGGCGCTTGTCCTGCTGAGTCCGCTCATGCTGCTGACGGTGCTCGCGGTCAAGCTCGATAGCCCTGGCCCGGTCCTCTTCAAGCAGCCCCGCCACGGCTTCAACAACTCGACCTTCCACGTGCTGAAGTTCCGCAGCATGCGCAACGCCCCGGTCGATCCCGGCGCCAATGTCGTGCAGGCGACCAAGCAGGACCCCAGGGTAACCCGCGTCGGGGCCTTCATCCGCCGCACCAGCATCGACGAGCTGCCGCAACTCTTCAACGTGCTGCGGGGTGACATGTCGATCGTGGGTCCGCGGCCGCACGCGATCCAGCACAACGACCACTACGCACAGCGCATCCGCTCCTACCTCGGCCGTCATCGCGTCCGGCCGGGACTCACCGGATGGGCAGCAGTGAACGGCTGTAGGGGCGAAACCGAGACGCTCGAGAAGATGCAGAAGCGCGTCGAGTACGACCTCTATTACGTCGACAACTGGTCGCTCAAGTTCGATCTGCGCTGCGTGCTGATGACGGCGCGCTGCCTAATCCACCCCAACGCCTACTGACAGGTGGAAATCCTGCGTCCCTAAGCACTTAGGTACCTCTTTCGAGACGTGGCGCCACCACTTCCTGGAAGAGGGCAGTAACCCGAGCCAACGCTACGGTGCGCTTGTGGCATTTCGACAGGGAAGCAGTCCAACGCTTCGAGATGCTGCAAAAGGAGAATAGCCGTGAAGGCACCAACTACCGCGATCTCGCCCGCTGCAAATGGCAGCGCCACCGCCTCATCTCACAAGCTGGCGTCACTCCCTTTCGCCGCAGGGATTCTTCTCGACCCCTCCGCGCCGCGACGGGCGCGCGTGCGGGCTGCACGAGGCAGCGGTTTGTAAGGGTCGATCGCCAGCGGTTCACCGGGTCGACGGCTGGACCCTTGGCGCTCGGTCTGCTGGTGCGGAAGGTTCAGAGCCCACCCCCACGCAGACGAAACAAAAGAACAAGACCTACCGAAAGCGTCCGCTCATGAAGCCGATTGATTTTCGCGCCTCGATTCTAGCGCTGAGTCTGCCTGTCCTCCTCGTTCTCGCGGCCTGCGACAGCCCGGAAGAGCGTGCTGCGATGCATATGCAGCGCGGCGTGGAACTTTTCGAAGCACACAACTACGACAAAGCGCGCCTCGAGTTCCGCAACACGCTGCAGCTGCAGCCCGCCAGCGGCGATGCCTACTACTACCTGGGCCGCATCTTCGACGCGCAAGAGATGATCCCCGAGGCGGTACGCTCGTTCGCCGCCGCCGTCGCGCAGGATCCGAACCATCAAGACGCGGCCATTCGCCTCGCCCGCTACTACGTGCTGGGTGGCGGCTATGACGAAGCGCTGAAGCTCGCCGAGAAGGTCATGGAGGTCTCCAACAGCGAAAACGCCGAAGCTTTCGCACTCCGCTCATCCGTCCGCGCCGCGACCGGAGACCTCGAGGGCGCCGAAGGAGACGCACGGCGTGCGCTCGTGCTCGATCCGGCCAGCATCATGGCGAGTGCCGCGCTTGCTGGCGTCTATCAGCGCCTCGGCGAATCCGAACTTGCTATCGAGACCGTCGCGGTCGGCATCGAACGGAACCCGTCCGACACCAGCCTCCGTCTTGCCAAGCTCAACTTTCACCTCGCACAGGGCCATCGCTCCGAGGCCGAATCCGAAGCCAAGGCTATTGTCGCCATAGAGCCGGACCGCGTGTGGAATCGCATCCAGCTCGCACGCCTGTATGTCGACTGGAACCGCCTCGACGACGCCGAGGCGGTGTTGCGCGACGGCGCGGAGGTTCGCCCGGCGACGACCGAGGCGAAACTCGCCCTGGTGGATTTCCTTTCCAACCGCCGCAGCGTTCTTGCCGCGCGCACCGCACTCGATAGCTACATCTCGAGTGTGCCCAAGGAGTTCCAGTTGCGCTTTGCGTTGGCCGAGATGCTGCGCCGAAACGGCCAAGCGGTCGAGGCAAAGACGGTGTTGGGCGACATCATCACGGCCGGCAATGGCACGCCGTCGGCCATCAACGCCCAGGCCGGCCTCGCAGGCCTGGTTCACGCTGAAGGCAACGTCGAAGAGGCCAAGAAGCTCATCGGCGAGGTGCTGAAGTCCGAGGCCGAGAACCCGCAGGCCCTGCTGCTTCGCGGCCGCATTCAGTTCGATGAGGGCCAAGTCGCGGACGCCATCGACTCCATGCGCTCGGTGCTGCGCAACGTGCCTGACTCGGTACCGGCGCTCACGGTGCTGTCCCACGCCTACATGCGCAACGGACAGTGGCAGCTCGCCGCCGAGACCCTGCGCAAGCAAGTCGCGGCCGACGTGCGCAATCCCATGCCGTCGGTGCAACTCGCCCAGCTACTTGCCACCAACAATCAGCCGGGTTCGGCGGTGAAAGTCCTCAATGAGGCCCTCACGCGCCAGCCGAACGACCTGGCCACGTTGGCCACCAAGTTCGACATCCTGCTGGCGATGGGGAAGACAGC
>CAIVPW010000103.1 GCA_903907895.1 uncultured Alphaproteobacteria bacterium | reverse complement strand
CTTGTACTTGGCAGCGGTGGGCGGGAATGCCGGGGCCGCGACCTCTTCCCAGGTTGAACCGCCGTCTTCCGAGCGGTGCAGCTTGCTGCCGAAATGGCCGAGCTTGAGCGCGGCGTAGATGCGGCCCGTGCGTGGATCGGGAAGTACGGCGGAGACGGGCTCGCCCAGGAACGCCGGTTCGCCGGCCTTCCAGCCAAGGGCAGAGCGCCGGAAAGTGAATAGCCCCTTGCGTGTAGCGACATATGCCTGCGGGGTCTTGGGCTTGCGGGCCACTCCCGGCTTCCTTGCGCGCTTCTTGATTCGCAATGCCATCTCAACCCCCTGACAAGGCCTGGAGGACGAACAGTTCGTCCTGCGGTCCCACTTTGTCGCTCAACCCATCGCGATCGGCGACGGCGTCCGCATTGATGAACACGTTCACGTGGTGGCGGAGCCGGCCCTGGTCATCGACGACATAGGAGCGCAGGCGCGGGTTGGACGCGAACACGGCATCCAATGCAGCGCGCACGGTGGCGCCGTCAACCTGCTGGGCCGGGCATGCAAGGTAGCGGGCAAGGTGCGCCGTGAAATGCACGACCGTCATCGGGCCGGCATCTTGGCCATCACTTGGCCGGGCTGCAAGCCGACATGCCGGCGCAGCATCTCCCGGGATGTGGACCTCTTGCCCGCAAAGGCTGCCTCGCTCTGGGGAATTGCAGAAGTCCTTGGCCGCATTTTTTAATTCGGCGAATAGGCTCGCGAGAACACCCCAGCGGGGATGCTCGATTTATTGAGTGCGTACTTTCCTATTCCTTTCGACGAATTCTCGATTACTTCCTGCGATACAGCGTTCGACGTGCAGGTAGCGCCTAAGCGATAGCCCTAAGGGGGCCTACGACTTTCAACCGATGGTCCCCTGGTGCAGGCACCGCCGCGCACCGCCCGCCGCGCCCACCGCCGGGATTAGACCACTAGCCTGCGTCGGCCGCCGGTAGCCGCAATCGCCCCTGCAGCGCCTTGGAGGCTGCACCCATGGCGGCTCCGAGCAGATCCCAGTCCGCGCGCAACAGGCGCGCCGTGCGATACCAGGCCTCGTCCATTGCGAGCGGTGCGTGTGCAGGCTGCGCAAGGAGGTGCTCGTAGCGTGCCAGCGCGCGATCCGCGCAACGCTCGATCGCCCAATCCTGGGCGGTGCGCAGGGCCCCGGCGCGCAGGGTATGGATGTTCGCTCGCACGGACTGAATGCCGTCGCAAAAGGCGTTCTCGTCGGCCGCAACCAGAAGGCGGCCATTGGTCCCATCGACGACGACCTCGCGTGCGCCGGAGGCATCGAGGGCGACGACGGGCACGCCCGCCGCCATGGCCTCCACCAGAACCATGCCTTGAGTCTCGGTCTGCGAAGCGAATGCAAAGACGTCCATCGCCTTGTACGCGCTGACCAGCAAGGCGCCCTGCAGCATGCCCGTGAACCGCACCCTCTCCTGCAGCCCCGCCTCGCCAAACGCCTGCTGCAAGCCGTTGCGCAGCGCGCCGTCACCGACGATGAGGGCGCGCGCCTGCGGTTGCTGCTGCAGGAAGCGTACGAAGGCGCGCGCCAGAAAAGGCAGGTTCTTTTCCTCCGCCAGGCGGCCGACATACCCGACCACGAAGGCCTCGTCGGGAAGCCCCAGGGCGGAACGCAAGCCCGCGCCATTGCCGCAATCGTAGTCCCCCAGCCGCACGCCGGTGGGTAGAACCTCGATCGGGACATCGACCTGGCGTTCGCGCAACGTCGTCGACGTGCTGGCAGAGGGTGCGAACACGTGAGCGCACAGGTTGGCGTAATTCGTCGAAAGACGCTCGACGAACCGCTTCAGTGCGGGCGAGTCGCCCGGCACGTAGTGCGTATAGCGCTCGTACATCGTGTGGTGGGTGAACGCGAGTGGCACCCTCAGGCTTCGCGCCAGACGAAGAGCAGTAGAACCGAGCAGGAATGGATGGTGCGAATGGATGAGGTCCGGCGCAAAGGTCTCGACAACCCGCCTCAACCGCCGCGTGGGCTTCAGGACGACCGAGAAGTCACTGCCGTTAAAGTTCTGCAGCGCCCGGACGCGCAGAACGCCTTCTTCCTCCGCGGTTGCGCCACAGAACTCGGGCGCGACTACCAAGACCTCGTGGCGGCGACGGCGATACTCGTCGGTGAACGCCATCACCGAACGCGCGACGCCGCCGACGTGCGGCGCGAAGGTATTGGTGACCATCAGAATACGCATGGCCCGCTAGTCTTGCGTCGGCGGGAGGCCCAGCTCGGCGCGGGCGCGCGTTGTCACCTCATTGAGGCTTCTTGCCACCTCTGCCTGTAGTGCGGACACGACGGCCGGGTCCAGCACCCGCGGAACGGGCACCGGCTCTCCCACCGCCAGATGTACGCGGGAAAACAGGCGCGGAATCTCCATCCTGTCCCACCGCTCGTGGTCAACTTGGCTGCGGCTTGAGGCTACCGCCACCGGTACCAGTTGGAAGCCAAGTTCGGATGCAAACTCAATCGCGCCCGACTTGACCACGTGGTAGGGCCCGAGGGGGCCATCTACAGCCAACGCGCCCGCCCGATGTGGCGCCAGCCCTGCGCGCAGCAATTCGCGCGCGCGCCGGCCCGCTCGATCGGGCAACAGGACGCACGCATACCCAAAGCGGCGGCAAATTTCGGCGATAACGCGGCCACGGAACGAGTCACTGGCAAAAACGCACGCTTTGCGGCCGCTTAGCAGTGAGAACAGGGGAACATAATTGCCGTGCCAAAAGACGGCGAGCACGCGCTCGCCGGCAGCGAGACGGCGGTCGATCGCCGCGAGTTCGGCCACGTTCTTGCGCCAGGAGGTGTGGCGCAGACGCAGGAGCAACGCCAGCAGGCCGCCGAGCAGCCAAACCCGCGCCTCGCGCGCGGGCTTGGCGCCCGGCGGCGCTGCAGCGCCGACAAAGGGATCGGTTGTCATGTGGAAACGAGCGGCCTCCGACGCGATCGGCTGCGCAACTGCCCAAGCCGGGAGCGCAATGGACGCCGGGCCGTAGGGGGTGCGAAACAGACCACAGTATGCGCCCCCCGCTCAGGCGAAAGGGATCAGGTCACTACTGGCACGCCGGTTCAGGCCCGGCCCAGAAGTCGCGAATCAACGCGTGGCGGCCGCCTCCCATGCGGCGCGGCTCTCTTCAACGTCCTGGATCGCCACGCCGTCGGACGCGGCGGAGCCAAGGTGCCAGAAGCGGACGCCGCAGTCGGGACACATGATCCACACGCTGCCATCGTCTCCCGGAGAGGCCACGCGAAACTCGAGTGTGCAACGGCCACACTGCACCACATCGCGACCGCGCCGCTTCGACGCTCTATTCATGTGGGTCACCAAGCACTTTACTACGAACCAAATGCAGCCAAGGCGCACACGCTCCGGCCACTGCAGCGTCGCCGATCTGCTTATTGTTCGCTATCAGGCTGTTACCCGAGTGGAGCTGCAGCGCCGCGCTACCGGAAGGAGACGCAAAGGAGCGCGGCGTGGGCGCCGCGCAGCTTTGCATCTGGTCCGCGCCACGGGCGAGCACCGCCCGGGAAATGCCGCTAAGACGACTGCTCCTGGTTGTGCGTCCGCACTTCCTGGTTCGCCATGAGTGCCGCCATCGTGCGGTTCTTGGCGCCGAGCTTGCGGAACACCGACTTCACGTGGACTTTAACGGTGCCTTCGAAGATTCCCAGCGTCCGGGCAATCTCCTTGTTCGACATGCCTTCGCCAAGATAGCTCAGCACACGCGATTCCTGCGCCGTGAGCTTCGGATGGTGACGCGCCTGCATATTGCCGCCACCCTGGCCAGTGGCGCTATGCACCGAGTTGTCGCCGAGGATGTCGAGCGGTAGCGGTGCAACACGCTGGCCCATCATGACAAGGTTGATGGAGTGGATAAGCACGTCGGCGCTCGCCGACTTCACGACATAGCCGTCCGCGCCGTGCGAGATCGCCTCGCGTACATCGGAGGCGGATTCGGATGCCGACAGGACGATGACCGGCAGATCCTTCTTCTTCTCCTTGATCTTGCCGAGAATCTCGAGACCGCTTTCGCCGCGCAGCTTGAGGTCAAGGAGGGCGAGGTCGACTTCGCGCTTCTCGAGCACAGCTAGAGCCTCGCTGCCGCTCGAGGTGGTGATCACCTCTTTGCAGAGTTCGAGGTCTTCCAGCAGAAGCCGGAATGCTTCGCGCACGAGAGCGTGGTCATCGACCACAAGGATAGTCATGGATTTGGACGCCGGCTTCTCAGCCACACGCGTGGAGCGCGGCTGAATATCCGCCGTCTCTTGCGAAGTGACCGAGCTCTTCCGGCCACCGACACGAGGACCAGACATGTTCAATTGCTCTTCCTTTGTAACCATGCGCAGCACTTGAACGGTACGGGAGCGGCACAGCGGGCCACTATCGGGATATCACCCTATCAAGGGTTCGCTAATAGCCGTGAGATGTGCTCTTTCCCACGGCCACTCCGCATTCTTCTCAGGTGATTTCCGCTCATCATTGGGAATGACCCCGATGGCGAGGACTTCGCTGTTTCGCGGAAGATGCGTTTGTTGCACGGCTTTTTTGTGACGGTCTCGCTCATCGCGCCGCGCATGGACGCCGAGCTGGTTTCCCCACCTGTGAGCGTACCCAGTGAGCCGAAGCGCACTCATTATCGTAGAGAACCTGCCCGTACCGTTTGATCGTCGTGTATGGCAGGAAGCCAGAACGTTGCAGCAGGCCGGCTGGACGGTCAGCGTCATTTGCCCAAAGGGCTGGGGCTATACAAAGTCCGAGGAGACGCTGGAAGGCATCCATGTCTACCGCCACCCCTTGCCGCTCGAAGGCAAAGGGCTCGCCGGATTCTTGACAGAATATGTCACCGCCTTGTCCTGGGAGTTCGCGCTTTCCTTCAAAGTTCTGCGACGGCACGGCTTCGACGTAATCCAAGCCTGCAACCCTCCCGACCTGCTGTTCTTGGTCGGCGGCTTCTATAAGCTCTTCTTCGGTAAGCGCTTCATCTTCGACCACCACGACATTTCGCCGGAGCTGTACGAGGCGAAGTTTGGCAAACGCGGCTTCCTGCACCGCGCACTGCTGTTCTTCGAGCGTCTGACGTTCAAGACCGCGGACACGGCGATCGCCACCAACGAATCGTTCAAGCAGATCGCCATCGAGCGCGGTGGCATGGACCCGGACAAGGTCTATGTAGTGAAGAGCTATCCCGACCTGGGCCGCTTCCACCGCGTGGCAACAGACGATTCGCTCAAGCGGGGACGCAAGACCCTGGTCGGCTATGTAGGCGTGATGGGCAATCAGGACGGCATCGATCTGCTGGTGCAGGCGATGGCGCATGTTGTGCACATGCGCGGCCGCACGGATGTTGGCTGCGCTATCATCGGCAATGGCACCGAACTCGAGAGCCTGAAGGCGCAGGCAAAGAACCTGAAGGTTGCCGACTACATCGAGTTCACCGGCTACCTCACCGGCCAGCCATTGCTGTCGTATCTGTCGACAGTCGATGTAGGCGTGATCCCCGACCCGCCGAACATCTACAACGACAAGATCTCCATGAACAAAGTGTTCGAGTACATGAGCCTCGGCATTCCTTTCGTGCAGTTCAACGTCACGGAAGGCCGCAACGCCGCCGGCGAAGCTGCCTTGATCGCGGAGCGAGACGACGGCACCGCCCTAGGCGACGCCTTGCTGACGCTCGTAGACGACCCAGAACGCCGCGAGCGGATGTCCGCCTACGGCATGGCCCGCGCCAAGGCCGAGTTCCGCTGGGAGGATGCCCAACGCGCACTGCTGGCCGCCTACGACGCCGCCGTGCCGGTGCGCGTACCGGCCGGCAGGGCCGAGGACGTCACTACGTGAGAGCGCGGAGTCGCCAACAACTAGACCTCTGCAAGTCAACGGAGGCTTTCCGTGTACCAGAATAGTCCGTTCGTAAGCGTGATCATCGCCCACCTCAACCAACCCGACCACTTGCGGCGGTGCCTGCGCTCCCTGGCGGGACAGGACTACCCGAGGGACCGTTACGAGGTGATCGTGGTGGACAATGGCTCAGCCATTCCGCCACGCACCGTAGTCGAGCAATTCCGCAACACTCGTCTCGACTTCGAGATGACGCCCGGGCCCGGCCCCGCGCGCAACAAAGGCACGCAGTTGGCGCGCGGCGAGGTGTTCGCGTTTATCGACGCGGACGAGTTCGCCGAACGCTCCTGGCTGCGCTCCATAGGCCTGCGCTTTGGCGCAACCACCGACAACATCGTGCTGGGCGGCGACGTGCGCATTGCCTGCCGCAACCCGGACCGCCCAACCTTGCTTGAAGCCTACGAGAGCGTGTTCGCCTACCGGCAGAAGGAATACATCGAGAAGCAGGGCTTTTCCGGCACCGGCAACCTGGCCGTGCGCCGCGACGACTTCTTCAAGATCGGACCGTTTGGCGGCATCAATGTGTCGGAGGACCGCGCCTGGGGCCGCGACGCGCGCAGTCATGGCTATCGCATCCTGTACGTACCGGAGATGGTCGTCTTCACTCCCGCCCGCAAGTCGCTCACCGAGTTGCAGGCGAAGTGGGACCGCCACATTCTGCACGACTACGAGGACTGGCGGCTGGAGGGCAAGGGCCGCAGCGCATGGTATTTGCGCGCCGCGGCTGTGATGCTCTCGTCTCTGCTCGATCTGCGCCGCATCTTTGCCTCGTCTCGCATTTCTGGCCTTGGAGCCCGCATCAAGGCGATGCGCGTGCTGGCACGCATTCGTGTCTACCGCGCCATCACCATGGTCCGCGTCGCGACGCGCACTTCGCTGCCTCCGGATGCCCACTTCTGGAACCGACAGCCGCAGCCATGATCTCTATCAACAGTCCGTACAGGCCGACCCTGTCGGTCGTAATGATCGGATATCACTGCAAAGACCTGATTCTCGACTGCCTGAAGTCCCTTGAGGCGACTGCTCCGCAGACGCCGGTCGAGGTCATCCTCGTGGACAATGCTTCGACGGATGGCACCGTCGCCGCATTGAACGCCGAAATGCCGGCTGTGCGCACCATCGCGCTCGACAAGAACGTAGGATTTGGGCCTGGCTGCAACATCGGCGTGGCGGCCGCGCGCGGCGGCTACGTTCTGCTGCTCAATCCGGACACGATCGTACGGCCTGGCTCGATCGACGGGCTGATGGCACTTGCGGAGCGCCTCCCCGACGCCGGCATCTATGGCGGCAAGACGGTGACGCTGGATGGCGCGCCGGTGCCCGGCTCGTGCTGGCGCTTCCCCACCTTGTGGAGCACGTTCTGCGTCAGCCTCGGTCTCTCGCGACTCTTTGAGCGGAGCCCGCTGTTCAACCCTGAACCCTATGGCGGCGAACCGCTGCAGGGTGTGCGCGACGTGGACGTCGTGAGCGGATGCCTGCTCATGATCCGTAAGGACCTGTGGGACAAGCTTGGCGGCTTCGATCCCATCTACTTCATGTACAGCGAAGAGGTGGATCTGTGCTTGCGCGCCCGCCAGCTGGGCGCCCGGCCGGTGGTGTCCTCCGACATCGAGATCGTGCACCTTGTGGGCAAGACCCAACCGGTGCGCGCCGATCGCATGGTGCGCCTGCTGAAGGGCAAGCGCACGTTTATGCTGCGCCATTGGAGTGGGCTACGCGAACGCCTGGGCGCCGCGTTGCTGCTCGGTTGGCCCCTCAGCCGGTACGCCGGTCTGAGCGTAGTGCGCCGCCTCGCTCCCCGCGAGCGTGTGGTCGAGGCCGAACGCACTTGGGGCGAGGTCTGGCGGCGTCGCCGCGAGTGGTTGCCGGGCTGGACCATCCCGCCGGCCTAAGCTTCTTCTAAGCGTCCGAAAAATCTATTCTGCCGCAGCTCCTGCCGTGGCGGTTTTCGTGCGGTCGCGCATCAGCTTGTGGTAGGCGGGCAGGTGCTGCGTCATTGCCGCCGCCTGCCTGGTGGTGGCGGGCGCAGGGCGCGTCATCCAGGCGCCGGCGCCGAGCAGGAACATGAACAGGCAGAACGTGGCGTTCCAATAGTGGACGGTGGAGCCCGCCACGATCAGACCGATGAGGCTGAACATCCAGCCCAGGCGGCAGTTGCGGGCGTGCTGGTCTTCCAGCTTCTTGTTGCGGCCGACCTGGAAGCACATCCACAGCATCGCAAGCAGCAGGAAGGCCACCGCCGGCACACCGTAGCGCATGGCGGTGACGAGCCAAAAGTTGTCGACGCTGGGCGGCATCCATTCCGGCCGTGCCCAATCGCCCATGCCCAACCCGAACACCGGGTGCGCGGCGACGTTGGCGCTGCCGTACTCCCAGATCAGGATGCGCATGTATGACGTGCCGCGATCGAAGGTGAAGTACCAGATGAAGACGTGGATCGGCGTACGCGTCGACAGCAGGCTGACGATGCCCCACGCGCCGGCAAACATGCCGGCGAGGATCAACCAGCGGTAACGCACGTTCTTCAGCACCCAGTTCCATCCGGCAAGTCCGATCTGCGCCACCAGCGCGGTAAGCGGCCCCGCCGAGAGCGAGAAGAACGTAGCTGCCAGCACTGCGCCACCGCGCATAATGCGGCTCGACGCGGATACGCGGTCTTTGAGCGCGAAGAAGATGATGCCGAACATTGCGGCGCAGAAGGTGCCGTACAGGATCGGGTGCTCAAACGGGCCGTAGGCGCGCATCAGGCCCCAGCGCGGCGGATAGACCACCGGCGGGTTGCGCAGGATGTCGTGGGTGATCGATTCGTAGGCGGCCCATGGAATCAGTAGCGCGATCAACACGGCCATGACGCGGGCAAAGGCCTCGAAGTCGGCGGCCGAGCGAATGTACGTGCGCGCCAAGAAGTACGGGATTGCCGCCTCGAGCGCGTAAATGCCGGCAGGCTCAACCGCCAGGTCGCCGTGCGTGACGAACAGCGCTGCGACCGCCCATAAGGTGTGCGCCAGCATCAAGGCGTCTGGCCAGATCATGCCGTGCGCCTGACCGGTGAGGAACCGGTAGAGGACCGGTAACGCTGCCAGGATCAGTACCATTCGGTACGGCGATAGACGCAGGTCGCCCACCATCACCGAACTCTCGACCGGCAGCACGAGGCCGATCACAAAGAGCCAGACCAGTGACAGGCCGATCCAATTGAGCGCCGCGCGATTGCCGCCGGACTTGACCCGCGGGCCCGCATTGGCGGGAGCGGTGATTGCCACGCTAGCCATGACTTACCTCCGGGCGCATGGCCGGCGAAGCGAGCGCGACTTCGCCGACCTGGACGTGGCGGACGCCCTGGATGACCTTGCCGTTACGGCGAACGGTGAGTTTTACGGGATAGACGCCGGGCCCCCCGTAACGGTGCACGACGACAGGCCCCTCGCCTGTGTTCTGATCGCCAAAATCCCATTGATAAATGACATCGGCTGCTGCGGCAGGATCGTCGTTCATGCGTGCGTCGAACTGGACCTCGAAGTTGCGGCGCACACCCAGGGGGGTACGGACGATGGCAAGCTCCTCGCGCCACGCAGGCGCCAGTGGCGGCAGCGCGCCCACGGGCATCACTCCGGCCAGACGGCTGCCTGGAACGGGCGCAAAGCTGAGAGCTGTGGCATTCGGGCCGGCATTCGGATCGAGGAACAGCTGCTCGGGGTGCAACGCCTGGCCGGGCGTCGCGGCGTACGTCTCGATGTTGTTGTCGAGGCGGATCGCCTGCGAGCGTTCTTGGCCGATCTGCGGCACCACGTTCGCAACCACCTCGACGTCACGCGAGCCGGTGAGGTTGATCTTGGGACGCATGCGCGGGTCACTTCCCGGCGCCATCACGATCGTGTTGTTGGCGACCCGGGCGCCGACGACGTCGTAGAGCGATATACCGTGCGGGACGCCGTTGTAGATGATGTTGTTCTCTATGCGGAAATCCCGATAGACCCACCCCGGATTCTCATTGCCAATGAAGATCGCCTGGGGCGACTCACCCGTTCCAGCCCCCTGCAGCATCACGTTGTGGTGGATGTACACCGAGTGCGTGTCGCGGATCTTTGCCTCACGCGTCCAGAACTGGATGAAGTCCGGATGGTCGGGCTCGATGGGGTGGAAGGTGGTGAAAAGATTGCCGTCGATCTCCACCCTCTGCACGCCGGCGAAATCGGCGCCGTCGCTGCGCAGATTGTAGAGCGTGTTCTCAGTCATGCGCGCGTCGCGCACCGTGGCGAATACGACGCCGCGCCCAAGATCATGCATCTCATTGAGGGCAAACGTGACGTTGTCGGCCGTATCAAAGTGGACGCCGTCGGGGTCGTTGCCGTAGTTGCCGTCCGGCCAACCGAACACTTTGTTGGCGACGATGCCGATGTCCTTGCTGTTGCGCACATTCACCATGGCGCTGTCGCGAGCGGTACCAATGCCGGCGGTGGTCGTGATGGCGAGCTGTTGCACCCAGACATTCTGAGAGTCGGCAATGTCGATGCCGGATACCTGCGCCGGTCGCGACGGATCCTCGGAGCGGACCACGATCGTCTCCGAAGGCTTGACGTTGCGGATGGTGAGCTTGGGGTAGTTCCCGGGTGCGAGCGCGATGGCGTCGCCGGGCTTCACGTTGGCGAGCGCGCGCTGGAACTCCTGCGCGCTGTGGACGGTTACTTCTCCCCTTGCGCTCTTGAGCCAGACTTCAGCGCCGGACGCGGCACTCGAGGCAAGCAGCGTCGCGACGATGGCAGCAGCAAACCTCGTAGTACGCATCACACTTCTCCAGACGGCATGCTTCTTCATAGGGATTCGGAACGAAGCGGGTCCTGCGTCGGCACCTGGCGCTGGGCGATTGCACGCAAGTCCCGCGCGAGGCTGCGCACCTCCGATGACGCGAGGTAAAGGGAGACGAGACCGGCCACGAGGATGAGCGGGTACGCCGTGAAGGAGACCACGAGATTCCGCTCCCACCAGTACTCGACCAGGAGGCAGGAGATGCCAACGGCGAGCACGATGCTGAACAGCATCGCGGCGTACTCGATCGGGAAGTTGTGGAAGCGCTTGATAAGCAGGAAGATCGTCACCGTGGCGGCAAACTCGCCCAACATGAGCGCACCCGCAACGTGCAGCACACTGCCGCCGGTGTAAGCCGCCGCCACAGCGAAGGCGATCCCGCTGATGCGGGAGCCGTTTTCCAGCATGACGATGCGGGAGTCGCCCAGCGCGAGCATGGCAATGGTCGGCCAGTTGCGGAAGATCAGGGCCATCAGCACCATGATCAGGACGCCCACCAGCATGTGCGGCATCGTGAAGCCATCGCCATACAGCAGCGGAATGAGCGTCGGAAGGACCGCGAACATCGGCACGCAGACAATGATGGCCGTAAGCGCCGAGATGCTGCCCATCCTGTTGTACGCAGTGATGTAATCCGCCCGCGAACGTTGATGAGCGGCAAGAATGGGCAGGCCCAGGTTCCCGATGACGTTGACGATCAGGCTGGCGACCGCCTGGGTCACCAACGCCACTGCGCCGTAGACGCCGAATACCGCCACGCCGAAAGTCCGGACGATCACGGCGCGGTCGCCCTGGCTGCTGGCAAACAGCAGCGAGCCGTTGACGAGCAGTGGCCAGCCAAAGCGCCAAGCCCGGTGAGCGATGGCGCGGTCGTAGCCGATGCGGTACGGACGCTCGGCAACGAGGTGCGTCACCAGCGTTGCCACCGTGTAGCGGACGACCACGGCCGCAAGCATCGAGCGGTAATCGCCGAGCATCACTGCAGCGGCCACGCCGACAAGAAGTCCGCTGAGATTGCCGATGCACTGCGACGCGACGTCGGGCCCGTAGCGCAGGCGGCGCTGGAAGCGCTTCACGTCGAGATGGGTCATTCCGACCAGTAGCGGCACGACGGCCAGAACCTGGTATGTCCACTGCAGTTCAGACGGCACACCCAGCACCTGCGTGAGGAAGCCGGCGCCGAAGAGCAGCGCGGCAGCCAGGATGACGCCGCGGACGAGCAGGAAGGTGTGCAGGGTCGCCTGCAGACTTGGGGCTTCGCCCTGCTCGTCCTGCACGATGAACCTGTGCCAGGAGAAGTCGGACGCCATTTCGACGAAGGCGACGACAAGGAGGCAAGTAAGGCCGAGACCGAACTGCTCGGGCCCGATCAGCCGCGCAATCAGAAGGTTGCGGGCGAAGTTCAGGAGCTGGGTGGCTCCTTGCCCCCCCGCCATCTGCAGGGTTCCCACGAAGATTTTCTGGATCAACAAAAGACGGCTGCCTCTCGCGGCCGCGGTACGCGCGCCCGTTGGCAGGAGTTTGCCCTGTTCCATCCGATGCGGTCAGTGCGTGCGGTGGTGGTAGGGAAAGAGCCTGACTTGGCCTGGACCGTTCGCCTGAGATCGCGAGTGCGCTGCATCGATGTGGACAAAACGGGGAGCGGCCGCGGCGAGCACGGGCAGGTGAACCCGGCCCACCACGGCCCAAGCCGAGTTACTCCGCCGGTCCGCCCGGCGGGAGAGCCAAAGCATCCCCCAGCGCCAGCGGAGCGACTTCGAGGTAGTCGTCAGCCTGCACGGGTTTGCGACGGGCGTTCGACGGGCGCAGGCGCGCCTCGGCGGGAGGACTGCCCCAGCGGGAGCCGACGGAACGGCCCTCGTCGACTAGTCTGCGCAGATAGGCGCCGTAGCCGCTCTTGTCGAGCTCCAGACTAAGTGCTTCGAGGGCGCGATGCCCAATGTATCCCTGGGAGTACGCGATCTCTTCCGGGCAGGCGATCTTCTGCCCTTGCCGGCGCTCCATCACACGCACGAATTCGGTCGCCTCGGCGAGGGAGTCAAACGTGCCCGCATCGAACCAGGCATAGCCACGGCCGAGTTGCTGCACGCGCAGATCGCCCGACTTTAGGTACACGTTGTTGACGTCGGTGATCTCGAGTTCGCCGCGCCATGACGGACGCACGGACTTGGCAATATCGACGACCTTGTTGTCGTAAAAGTAGACCCCGGTCACCGCCCAGTTGGAGCGCGGCTTCTTGGGCTTCTCTTCGATGCTAAGCGCCCGGCCGTCACCGTCGAAATCAACGACGCCGTACCGCTCCGGATCCTGCACGTTGTAGGCGAAGACCGTTGCGCCAGCCTTCTGATTGGCGGCTTGGCGCAACTTCTCGCCAAGGCCTTCGCCCCACATCAGGTTGTCGCCAAGCACCAAGGCGCAGCTGTCACCGGCGATGAATTCCTCGCCGATGATGAAGGCCTGGGCGAGGCCTTCCGGCTTCGGCTGGTTGGCGTAGCTGATGTTGATGCCCCACTGCGAACCGTCGCGCAGCGCCGGCATGAACAGGTTTTGGTCTCCGGGGCTGGTGATCACCAGGATGTCGCGGATGCCGGCGAGCATCAGCATCGACAGCGGGTAGTAGATCATCGGCTTGTCGTACACCGGGAGCAGCTGCTTGCTGACTCCGTAGGTGATCGGGTACAGGCGCGAGCCTTTGCCGCCTGCGAGGATGATTCCCTTCATTCTTATTTACTCCCGAAGACTTCACGTACCACAGGCGTCAACGCTTCCCGCCATGGCCGCATGCGGATGCCGAACGCAGCTTCGAGGCGGCTGCAATCGAGGCGAGAATTGGCTGGTCGCACGGCCGGCGTTGGATATTCGACCGCGCGAATCGGATGCACGAACGGACGGCGCGCCGTAAACGGAACGGCTGCATCGACCGCGGCGCGCGCGAGAGTGAACCAGCTGGCCCACCCTGAATTGGTGCAGTGGTACGTTCCCCACGGCACCGACGCCTTGTCGTTGGCGATACGCAGGACGACCTGCTGCACGGCCTTGGCAAGATCCTGCGCCGAGGTCGGACTTCCGAGTTGATCGGCGACGATGTTGAGTTCGTCGCGAACGCCGGCAAGGCGCAGGATGGTCTTTACAAAATTCTTGTTGGTCGGACTGTACACCCAGGCCGTGCGCAGAATGACGTGCTCGGCCAGCTGCGTTCGTACGGCGTCCTCTCCGTCTGCCTTGCTGCGGCCATAGGCACAGCGTGGACCGACAGCATCCGTCTCGACGTACGGTGTGTCCTTGGTGCCGTCGAACACGTAGTCGGTGGACAGGTGCACGAGCGCCGTCCCCAGTCGCCTGCAGGCCGACGCAAGAGCGCGCGGGCCATGGTGATTGGCCCGGATGGCGCGCCCAGAGTCGACCTCGGCCTGATCCACCGCTGTGTACGCGGCCGCATTGACGATCACATCGAAGCGGTTGGTGGCGAGCCAAGCCTCGAGCTCCGGCTCGCAGGCGATATCGAACTCGGCGTGGCTCTTACCGACCACCCGGATGTCCTTGGGCCAGCTGGCCTGAAGCAGCGCGCGACCCAGCTGACCTCCCGCGCCGGTGACTAGGACGCGCGTTTCGCCGCTCATGCCGACTCCCGGCTGCGTTGTTGCTGCTCGGTGTTAAGGCCGAGGCGTTGGCCCGCATAGGTGCCGCTCTGGATCGGCTCCCACCACCAATTGTTCTCGAGGTACCAGCGGACGGTCTTTTCAATGCCACTGGAAAACGTCTCCTGCGGGCGCCAGCCGAGCTCATGCTCGAGCTTGGAAAAGTCCATGGCGTAGCGGAAGTCGTGACCCGGCCGATCGGCGACGAAGCGAATCAGATCGCGGAACGAGCCCCTGTTACGCGGGCGCAATTGGTCGAGAATGTCGCAGATGGTCTGCACCACCTCGAGGTTGGTGCGCTCGGAGTCGCCGCCAACGTTGTAGCTCTCGCCCGGCGTGCCGCGATCCATGATAGTGCACAGGGCCGATGCGTGATCGTCCACATACAGCCAGTCGCGCACTTGCTGACCCTTGCCATAGACCGGTAGCGGCTCCTCCTTCAGGCATTTGAGGATGACGAGTGGGATCAGCTTCTCGGGGAAATGGTACGGCCCGTAGTTGTTCGAGCAGTTGGAGACCACCACCGGCAGCCCGAACGTACGCATCCAAGCGCGCACAAAGTGGTCGGCCGAGGCCTTGCTCGCGGCATAGGGCGAGTTGGGCCGGTAAGGCATCGTCTCCACGAATTTGCCGGTGTCGCCGAGTTCGCCAAAGACCTCGTCGGTGGAGATGTGATGGAAGCGGAAATCTGCCGCCTCGCGGCCCCGGAGGGTTTCGCGGTGGCGCTGCGCCTCGGTCAGCAACGTGCAGGTACCGACCACGTTGGTGCGCAGGAATACCTGTGGAGCTTCGATTGACCGATCGACGTGGCTTTCTGCCGCTAGGTGCATCACTGCGTGCGGGCGGAAGCCCGACATGGCGCGGCGCACTTCGGATGCATCGCAAATATCGATCCGCTCGAAGACGTAGCGCGGGCTTCCCTCAACCTCGCGCAGCGAATCGAGGTTGCCGGCGTAGGTGAGCTTGTCGAGGTTGAGGACCTCGTACTCGCCCAGCGACACCAGATGACGGACCACTGCCGAGCCGATAAACCCGGCCCCGCCGGTAACCAGTACACGCTTCATCATCCCTCACTAGGACTTTTGGTTCGGCGTCAGAACGCCAGGCAATCGGCGACTGCGCGGAAGCGCGGCAGGCGGGAGTCTTTCGGCGACAGGACCGCGTCAGACCGGACGACGGGCCAATCGATCTCGAGGTCGGGGTCGTCCCAAACGAGGCCGGCATCGTGCTCCGGCGCGTAGAAGGACGTGACCTTGTAGAGAACCTCGGTATCCGGCACGAGCGTGCAGAACCCGTGCGCGAAGCCTGCCGGGATGTAGACCTGATTGCAGTTCTCGGCACTGACCCGGATGCACACATGGCGTCCGAACGTGGGCGACGAGCGCCGAAGGTCGACTGCGACGTCGAAGATTGCACCCCGCACCACCCGCAGCAGCTTCGCCTGGGCGAACGGCGGCGTCTGGTAGTGCAGCCCGCGCACCGTGCCAGGGCATGCCGATACCGAATGGTTGTCCTGGACGAAGTCCGCGCCCACGCCAAGCTCGGCAAACTTCTGGGCGTGGTACGTCTCGGAAAACGAGCCGCGATGGTCGACGTGCTTATCCGTGCAGATGACCTTGACGTCGGGGATCTCGGTATCAATGATTCGCATAATAGTACTTCGGCTTGTCGACGTTGTTGCGCGCGCCATTGAGCACCGTGCCAATAAGCTTGGCCGGATCGGTCAGCGACAGCGCGCGGTCCACCTCCTGCTTCGCCGTGCGGCCTTCGCCGACCACGAACAGGAACGCATCCAGGTGCTGCATGAAGGCCAGGCAGTCATCCGACAGCAGCACGGGCGGCAGGTCGTAGATGATGATGCGGTCTGGGTAGCGCTCGCGTAGTTCCTTAGCGATCTCGGCCATCGCCGGAGACGCCAGAGTTTCGGACGAGCGCGCGAGGGTGGCG
>CAIVPW010000102.1 GCA_903907895.1 uncultured Alphaproteobacteria bacterium | reverse complement strand
GGCGACGTAGGAGTCGGTGTCCATGCCCTCCTGGGTCGCCTGCACCGCCTTCGCCTTCATCTCGGTGAGCAGGTCGGCGATCGACTTCGCAGCGTCGATGGCGACGTTCACCACCGATTCGCCCATCGCGAGCGAGGTGCCGACCGCTCCGTAGCCGGCGATGTCGCCGCGCATGTTCTGCGCGATGGCGAACGTTGCCGCGTCATCTTTCGGTCCGTTGACCTTCAGGCCCGTCGTGACCCGCAGCTGCGTCGTCTCCAACTGGCGCGTGGTCTTGGCCAGGCTCTGCAGCGCGATCATCGCGCCTGCGTTGGTGTTGACCGACATCACCATGGTGGACGGCTCCTGCCTTCAGTCCTGTGCACGGCGCACGAGCGCGCCGCCTTTGGCGCGTCTAATCGCAACCGGTGTGCCATCCCCCGCACTCAACGCCGGAATGCCCGGGATTCTGCGGCTTTCGCATCCGCGGGCGCGCACAATGGCCGCCTCGGCATGCATCGATGGCATCGGACGTGCGGCACGAATCGACCGGCCGCTACCGAACTTGCCGGGATCGCGGCGCAATCGTTGCCTACCGGCAGGGGTGCGTCTGGCAAGGCGCCCCTAACCGCCTGTTAACCTTGGCGCAGGTACGCTGCTTTGATGGCACTGGCGGAAGAGAAGGTCGCCCAAGGCGTACGTCTGCAGGAAGCAGGGCGGCTGGCGGAAGCCGAGGCCCTGTTCCGCGAAGTCGTGTCGGCCGATCCGTCCGACTACAACGCGGCCTTCCGCCTCGCCGTCCTTTATATGCACGCGGGCCGCAACGACGAGGCAGCGGCCGCCTACCAACGCCTGATCGCGCAGGACCCGCGCAACGCGGGCGCCCTCGCCAACTTCGGCACGGTGCTGCAGGCGCTGGGCCGGCTCGATGAGGCGGAGCGGCGCTACCGCGAGGCCATCACGGCCAACCCTGCCCTTTCCTCCGCCCAGGCCAATCTGGCCGTACTGCTCGAGCAGCAGGGCCGTTTCGACGATGCCATCGAGGCATACCGTGCCGTGCTGCGCATCGACCCAGAAGACATGCGCGCCCTGCCGCGCCTGCCGGCACTACTGCTGGCGCGCGACAAGGTCGCAGAGGCACTGCCCCTGCTGCAGCGCTGGCACGAGATCGAGCCCGACAATCCGCACCTCGCCTTCCTGTGGGGTGCGGTGCACTTGATGCGGGGCGCACCCGAAGACGCCGTGCCGTTCCTGGAGCGCGCGGCCGCGCGCGAGCCGCACTCCATGGCGGCGACGCTTGCGCGCGCGCTGACGGCAGCGGGCCGCCCGCAAGACGCCACTGCCTGGTTTGAAACTGCGTTGCGCGCGGCGCCGGCCGACGCCAACCTCTTGGCTGATTATGCCGCCGCCCTGTTTGCCTGCGGCCGCGCCACCGACGCCGATGCAATGGCGCAGAAGGCGACTGCCCGCCAGCAAGGCAACGCAAGCGCGCGGGCGGTACTGGGCCAATTGCGCCAGGCGGAGTTCCGCCACTCGGCGGCGCTGGCCGAATTCGACCTGGCGCTGGCGGCGCGACCCACCGATCCGACGCTGTGGGCCAATCGCGGCGCTTCGCTGCATGCATTGGGCCGGACCACCGAGGCGCTCAAGGCATACGACCTCGCTGTCAACGGTGCGCCGCGCAACGGCGACATCTGGTTCAACTACGGCACGGTGCTGCAGGCCGCCGGACGATTCGACGAGGCGCGCTCGGCTTTCCGGCGTGCACGCGAGCACAAGGCGGATCACGCCAGCATCGACGCGCACCTGCTGCACATGCAGCTGAAAGTGTGCGACTGGCGCGAACTGGCCGAGACCAATGCGCGCTTGGTCGCCGAAACCCAAGCGGAATTGAACACGAACGATTCGTCCACCGCCCCGCCGTTCGCATTGTATGGGGCGGACGCACCGTTCGTTCTGAAGATGACGGCAACGCGCGCCTACGCCGCCGCCATCACCGCAGCGGCCGAGCCGGTGCGGCAACGCCTTGCGTTCCGCTACGCCGGGCGCGCCGGGAAGCTGCGCATCGGCTACATCTCGCCCGATTTCCGCGGACATTCGGCAGGGCGCCTGTTCGAGACGCTGCTGCGGCATCATGACCGTTCCCGCTATGAGATTTTCGGCTATTCCCTGACCACCGCGGCCACGCGCGATCTGGCGACGGCCGCGTTCTCCGACGCGTTCGACGCCTTCCGCGACGTGCACATGCTGGGGCACGAGGACGCTGCACGCCGCATTCACGCCGACGGCATCCATGTGCTGGTGGACCTGGCGAGCTACACGCGCGGCGCGCGGCCCGAAATCCTGGCGCTGCAGCCAGCCCCCGTGCAATGCCACTACCTTGGCTACAACCTGCCGCTCGGTGCCGACTGGTGCCCGTATTTGATCGGCGATCCGGTTTCCTTCGCGGACCCGGCCATTCGCTCCGCCCTGCCCGCGCGGCTCGTGATGCTGCAGGGATCGTGGGTGGCGGGAGAACCGCAGGCACCGGTGCCGCCGATGACGCGTGCCGAGGCCGGCCTACCCGACGCTGCCTTCGTGATGGCGAACTTCAGTGCGCCACAGAAGCTCGAGCCTGTGCTGTGGGGTGCCTGGATGCGCATCCTGCGCGCGGTGCCGCGCGCGGTGCTGTGGATGCTGGACGCTGGCGATACGGTGCGCCGCAACCTGCTGCGCGAAGCTGCACGCCACGGCATCGCCGCCCAGCGCATCGTGTGGGCGCCGCCGCTCAAGCACGCCGAACACCTGCGCCGGCTCGCTTGCGCCGACATTGCCCTCGATACCTACACCTACAAGGGCGGCGCCACGGCGCTCGAGTGCCTGGCCGCCGGCGTGCCGGTGCTCACGTTGCAGAATCCGGGGCCCGCCTGGGGCGCCAGCCTGGCGGTGGCCGCAGGGACGCCCGAGACGATCGCGCAGGACGTCACCGACTATGAGCGCCTCGCCATTCATCTGGCCGAGCATCCTGCCGCGCGCGCCGACCTGGGCACGCGCCTTGGCAACGTGCGCAACACACCGGCGTTCCAGCCAGTGGCCTGGGCCCGCGACGTGGAGGCTGCCTACGAGACCATGTGGCGCGAGCACGAGGCGGGTCTTTCGCCCGCGGTATAGCCGGCGCAGCGCCCCGGCCCTAGTGTGCCGCCCCGTGCGAGGCGGCAACCAATGACATCAGCAACACGGACCTGGGCGATCATCCTGCATGCGGGCGCCGGGCGGCGGCCGAAGAACGACGCGCAGCCGACACGCGACGTCTGCCTGAACGCGTTGGCGCGGGGGCAAAGCGTTCTGCGGGACGGCGGCGCCGCTGTCGATGCCGCCACCGAGACCATGATGGAGCTCGAGAAGCACCCGCTGTGCAACGCCGGCTATGGTTCGGTCCTCAACGAGCACGGTGAGGTCGAGATGGACGCCGCCATCATGGACGGCGCCAGCTTCGACATCGGTGCGGTCGGCGCCATCCGCGGCGTCCGTCACGCGGCGCAGGTGGCGCGCCTGTTGCTGCGCGAACCGCAGATCCTGCTGGTCGGAGAAGGCGCCCGCGCCTTTGCCCGCGCGCGTGGCGCCGAGCTGTGCGATGAGCGCGCCTTCCACCGCATCAAGACCCAGGCCCCGCCCAGCAGCGACCTCGGCGACACCGTCGGATGCGTTGCACTCGATCCAAGCGGCAACATCGCCGCCGGCACGTCAACCGGTGGCCTGTCGGGCAAGCCGGCGGGGCGCGTGGGCGACTCGCCCCTGCCCGGCTGCGGCTTTTATGCCGACAACGCAGCGGGCGGCGCTTCGTTCTCCGGCATCGGCGAGCGCATCGCCCGCAAGCTGCTCGCCGCCCGGACCATGCAGTACCTCCGCGAGGGCGACGACGCCCAGCGAGCGGCCGACCGCGCCGTTGCCGACGCAGGGCCGATCGGCGGTGCAGCGGCCGCCATCGTGCTGGATGCCCGCGGGGGCATCGGCTGGGCGCACGACACGCCGAGCTTCGCTGTCGCGTACGCCGCCAGCGACCTCGCGGCCGCCGCGTACGTCACCCGCAGCGAGGACGTGCGGCGCTAGCCAGGCGGCTGTTAAACGCCGAAGGCCGGCGGGTTAGGCCGGCCTTCCTGATGGCGCGGGTCGTGGCTCTACTCGAAGTAGATGCAGCCGTAGTCGCCCGTGTAGCCGGCCTGACCGAAGATCCACTCCCATTCCTTGGGAGTGTGGAAGGCGCGGCAGGTGAGCTGCCAGTAGAGGAGGTTCGCCTTCTCGGTCTCCGTGCGGTAGCTCTCGATCATCACGTAGGCCGAGCCGCGGCGCACGCGCTCGATCTCGCTGAGCGCCGTATTGAGATCGTAAGCGTAGAGGTTGTGCAGGCAGCCGAGTGAGACGACGAAGTCGAAGCTCTCGTCCCTCCAGGGCAGCGACGTGGCGTTGCCGACCTTGAGGAACTTCTGCACTTCCGGCTTGGCGTTGGCGACGGCGTATTCGGAGACGTCGAGGCCGGCGATCTCGAGGCCGGGCACTACCTGCGTCAGCTCGTACAACAGGAAGCCCTTGCCGCAGCCGACGTCCAGTACGCGCATGCCGGCCTTCAGGCCGTAGTGCGCAGCCATCTTCTCGGCCATTGGACGCCAGCGGCCATCGTACTTGTAGCCGCCGTAGCCGAAGCGGCGCTCGCCGTCCCAATAGTCGGCGCCAAATTGGCTGGCGACCGTCGAGCACTCGGCCTTGTCGAACTCCACCACGCGCTGCACGTAGTTGCGCTTGGTGGCGTTGTGCAGGCCGCCGACGAAATCGACGTAGCGGTTGGGGGCCATCATAGCGGTGATGGTCGGGCCGATGGCGTTCATGGCCCGACCCGCTCGGGCCGCGCCATCAGGGCGCGCATGTCGTCCTGGGTGGTGTGTGCAACGCGAGCGATGCGGAAGATGTCCTCGATGCGGCGCACGTCGTCGGGCTGCCACAGCGCCATGCTTTCGAGCGCTCCATGCAGCGAGCATCCGGCATCGAAGATGCGCTGGTAGATCGCCTCGCGGCGCGAGGGGCGCTCGGGCAGCTGGAACAGGCTGTAGAAGACGATGCCCTCGAGCTGCGGCATCTCCTCCAAGACGCTTTCGAGCATCATGTAGCAACCGGGCATGCCGTACTCGACGACCGGCAGCTTGAGGTACAGTTTCATGCGCTGCGCGTAGTCGCGCACAACAAGGTTCTGGACCGACTGCTGCACGCGGTCGCCGCGCACGCGGCGGGTGGCAATGTAGCCGCGATAGCCGCTGGGCTGACGGATGGGCGTGAGGCTATTCATCGAACCCCTCCAGGTAGGCGTAGTCGAGGCCGAAGCGGCTTGCCGCACGCACGGTGATGGGTTCGAAGAACTCGCCCAGACGCTTGTCGGCGTACGGGGAGAACAGCCCCTTGAGACGGCAGTTGAACGACCAGCGCGTGCCGGGCTCGAAGTTGACCCGGTTGCCGTGCATGAGGTTGAGCGAGAACACCATCGTCTCGCCGTACTTCACCTCGGGCCAGATCACGTCCGGCTCGATGGCGCGGAAGAGATCCTCGACCGACTTGCCGTCGAAGCGGCGGAACTCGGCGGCGTGGCGCGCGTCCGCCTTGGGCGGCAGCAGGAACATCGCCTTGGTGCCCTTGCAGTCCACGAGCGGCGTCCACTGGACGACCTCGAACGGCGAGTCGCCGTCCCACACGTCGGCATGGACCGGCAGCACGCTGGTCTCGTCGTTGGGCATCTGCACCGACAGATTCAGGCGGCGCTGCATGGCGAGCTCGTTACCCACCAGCGTCTCGACCGTCTTGCGGGCCAGCGAGAAATACGCGCGCGACACCCAGGGCTGGGTGTTGAGGCTGTTGATGACCGACAGGCGCATCTCGTTGATGCGGTCGTAAGGGGCGCGCGCATGGATGTTGTCCAGGAACGTGCCGGCATCGGACGGGGTGTCGACGCCGAGCCACTTCGCGGCCGCCTCGGCCACGGTCGCTCGCAGGCGGTCCAGCGCAATGCGGTTCTCGACCGGGACGATGACGTAGCCGTCCTCAAGGAAGCGCCGGCTCAACTCTTCTTCCTCGGGAAGGAAGAAGTTCGGCTCGTTCTGGGCGAGTGGCCGGGCGTTCTGCACGACATTCAGCTGGGCGACGTTGCGGGCCATGGTGGCCTCCTAGGCGCGGAAGAACTGGTTGACGGTGGTGGCGACGAGCTCGATCTGCTCGCTGGACAGGTACTGGTTGACCGGCAGAGTGAGGATGCGCGCCGACTGCTGCTCGGCGACCGGGAACGATCCCAGGCCGTAGCCGAGGCCCTTGGCGGCCGGCTGCAGGTGGATCGGGATCGGATAGTGGATGAACGTCTCGATGCCGCGCTCCAAGAGGTAGGCGCGCAACTCGTCGCGCCGGTCCACCTGCACGACGAACGTGTGATAGGTGTCGGTCGCGTAAGTCCGCTCAGGCGGCACGAAGACGTGGCGCGCATCGAGCAGCGCACGGTACTGCGCGGCATTGGCGCGGCGGCGTGCCGTGAGCATGTCGAGCTTGGCCAGGCGCATGTTCAGGATGGCGGCCTGCAGCGTGTCCATGCGCGAGACGACGCCCCACTCGGCGACCGTGTTGCGGTCGATCATGCCGTGTGTGCGCAGGCGCTTGATGCGCTCGGCCAGCGCGCCGTCGTTGGTGGTCAGGAATCCGCCATCCCCTGCCCCGCCCAGGTTCTTGAGCGGGTGGGTGGAGAAGCAGCCGACGGTGCCCAGCGCACCGCTGGCCTTGCCGCGGTACGTGGAGCCGATCGCCTGCGCCGAGTCTTCCACCACGGCCAAACCGTGCTTGGCGGCAATGGCGTTGATGGCGTCCATCTCAGCAATGCGGCCGGTGAGGTGCACCGGCAGGATGGCCTTGGTGCGCGCGGTGATGGCCGCTTCGATTTTCGCCGGGTCGATGTTCTGGTCGGCAGCGACGTCGACGAACACCGGCGTGGCACCCACCAGCGCGATGCACGAGGCGCTCGCGACGAACGAGTTCGGGGCCGTGATGACTTCGTCGCCCGAACCGATGCCCAGCACCTTGAGCGCGAGGATCAGCGCATCGGTGCCGCTGGCCAGCGCCACCGCGTGCTTCACACCGCACTTGGTGGCGAGGGCGGCCTCGAGCTCGGCTACAGCGGCGCCAGCGACGAAATCCCCCTTGGCGAAGACGCGGTCGACGCAGGCGTGGATGTCCGCCCGCTCTTCCGCGTACTGGGCGGCGAAGTCGACATAGGGAACGCGGATGACCGGTGCCGCATCGACCTTCTTGAAGGCGAACGGCGCGTTCATGCGGCGGCGCGCGTCTTCTTGGACGCGTAGAACGAGCGCACCGTGTCAATCACGATGTCCTGCTCGGCGCGGCTCAGGTGCTGGTCGCACGGGAACGACAGGATGGTGCGCGCGTGACGGTCGGTGACCGGGAAGTCGCCCGGCTTGTGGCCGAGGAACGTCAGCGCGTCCTGCAGGTAGAGCGGGATCGGATAGTGGATCTTCGCCTCGACGCCGTTGTCGACGCAGTGCTGGAACAGTGCGTCGCGGTGGTCCGCGAACACCATGTAGAGGTGGAAGACGCGGCGCACGCCGGCGCGGCGCCCCGGAACGCGGATGCCCGGGATGCCGGCGAAGGCCTTGTCGTAGTACGCGCCGTTGTCGATGCGCTTTGCCGTGATGTCGTGCGTCGAGCCGATCAGCCAGTTGCCGACGATGGCCTGCAACGTGTCGAGACGGGAATTGAAGCCCATGATCTCGATCTCGTCGCGGTTGCGCATGCCGTGGTTGCGCAACAGGCGCAGGGTGCGGGCGACCTCGTCGTCCGACGTGACCACGACGCCGCCGTCGCCCCACACGTTGAGGTTCTTCAGCGGATGCAGCGAAAAGCCGCCCGCGACGCCCCAGGTGCCGGCATTCTTCAGGTTGCCGTTCTTGTCATTTGTGGCGGCGAGGATGCCCTGGCAGGCGTCCTCGATGACCGGCAGCTTGTAGGCGTTGGCGATCGCCATCAGGCGGCGCATTTCGGTGATCTCGCCGGTCAGCTGCACGGGCATGATGGCCTTGGTGCGCGGCGTGATGGCCGCCTCGACCTGGTCGACGTTCATGCAGAAGCTGTCGTCCACATCGACGAACACCGGCTTCGCGCCGAGCTCGCAGATGGCGCCGACCGTGGCGATGAAGGTATTGGCAGCGGTGATGACCTCGTCCCCATGCCCGACGCCGACGGCCTTGAGGCCGAGCTTCAGGGCATCCGTGCCCGAGCCGACGCCGATGGCGTGCTTGGCGCCGATCAGGGCGGCGAACCGCTCCTCGAACTGCGCCAGCGGCTTGCCGAGGGTGAAGTCGCCGGTGGGGATGAACTTCTTCATCTGCTCGAAGACTTCGCCGACGTCGGCGAACTGCTGCGGCAGGTAGGAGTAGCGGACCTTGAAGGACTGAGACATCGAAGGGCTCCTCTAGGCCGCCAGCTGGCCGATGGCCGCGGCAGCAGTGTTGGCGATCTGGGCGGGCTGCAGGCCGTACTGCTCGAGCAGGTAGTCCTGCGAGCCGTACTTCTCGGTGAACACGTCGGGAATGCCGAGGGTGACGAGCTGCGGCGCGATGCGGCCGAGACGGCGCATGAACAGCTCGGACACGGCGGAACCGAGACCGCCCATCAGGGTGTGTTCCTCGACGGTGACGACGAGGCGCGCGCCGCGCGCGGCGGCGAGGATGCCCTCCTCGTCCAGTGGCTTCAGGGTGTGCACGTTCAGCACGCCGGCGCCGACGCCACGGCCCTGCAGGGTGTCGGACGCGGTGAGGCAGCGGTTCACCATGACGCCGTTGGCGATGAACAGGACGTCCTGCGGCTTGCGCAACAGGATCGATTTGCCGATGGCAAAGCCGTCGGATTCGCGCGAGACGACCGGGTCGCCGCCCTTGGCGAGACGCACGTAGACCGGGCCCGGCACGTCGAGCGTGGCGTTGACCAGACGCGTCGCTTCGGGCGCGTCGGTGGGCGCGGTGACCGTCATGTTCGGCAGCGCCCGCAGGATCGCCATGTCTTCGATGGCGATGTGCGTGGGGCCGAGCGGCGCGTAGACCATGCCGCCGCCGGTGGCAATCAGGCGCACCGGCAGGTTGTGCATGCACAGGTCCACCGCGATCTGCTCGTAGCAGCGGCGCGTCAGGAACGTGGCGATGGTGTTCACATAGGGGATGAAGCCGTCCATGGCGAGGCCGGCGGCCATGCCGATGATGTTCTGCTCGGCGACCCCTTCCATGAAGAAGCGGTCCGGCATCTCCTTGCGGAACTTATCCATCGCGCCGGCGCCGAGGTCGGAGCCGATGAAGACGACGCGCGGATCCTTTTTCGCGAGGTCGTAGACGGCGTCGAGAGCGGACTTGCGCATATTAGGCGGCCTCGGTTGCGGGGTTCAGGGCGGCGTAGAGCTTGGACAGATCGTCCGCGGTCACCTTGGACCGGTGGTGCCACTCGGCATTGTTCTCGATGTGCGGGATGCCCTTGCCCTTGATGGTGTGGGCGATGACGCACGTCGGCTTGCCGGCCTGCAGCGGCTGCTTGAGGGCACCGCGCAGGGCCTCGACGTCGTGGCCGTCCACATCGGCAACCGCGAAGCCGAATGCGCGCCACTTGTCGGTGAGCGGCTCGAGGTCCTGCACGTCCACGGTGCGGCCGTAGGACTGCAGCTTGTTGCGGTCCACGATGACCGTGAGGTTGTCGAGGCGATGCTTGGAGGCCGCCATGGCGCCTTCCCAGATCGAGCCCTCGTTGATCTCGCCGTCGCCGGTGATGACGAAGGTGCGCGAGTCACGCTTTTGAATGCGGGCCGCGATTGCCATGCCGATGCCGATGGCAAGGCCGTGGCCAAGCGCACCCGTGGAGGCTTCCGCGCCCGGCACCTTGCCGCGCTCGGGGTGGCCACCCAGGATCGTGTCGTCGCTGCAGTACGTGCGCAGCAGGTCGCGCGAGAAGTAGCCCTTGTCGGCGAGGATCGCGTACAGGCCGAGGCAGCCGTGACCCTTGGACAGGATGCAGCGGTCGCGCTCCAGCCACATCGGCTCGGCGGCGCGGTAGCGCATGACGTCGTCGTAGAGGACGCGCAGCACTTCGATCAGCGACAGCGCCGACGGCAGGTGGCCGCGGCCAGCCCCGTCGATCGCCTCGACGCAGAGCTTGCGCAGCGCGCGCGAACGCGCATCCAGCGGCGGAGACACCGGGTTAAGCATCGGGACCGTTTGCATAGGTAGCCTCGATTCGTTCGAGAAGTGCGCGTGCCTTGGTCAACTGGTGTGCCTGGACTGCCTCGCGCAGGGCATCCATGGACTCGCCCGCCGACGGGGTGCGCGACAGGGCGCGCCGTGCCCAGCGCTCGGGCAGGAATTCGTTGAGCAGGATCAGGACCCAGCACAGGCCGAACAGCGGGTACAGCGCGTGCAGGCGCGTGGCGAAGGCGCTGTTGGCGCCGCCGAACACGCTGCGCGCACCCAGCAGGAAGCGGCGGCGCAGAGCCGGCGCCAGCTGCATGCCGGGGTGGTGCAGGAAGTCCGACACCATCTTGGCCGGGTCGTCCCAGCCGAAGTACTCGAAGTCCAGGAACCACGTGCGCCCGGCCTGGTCCTGCAGGGCGTTGTGGAAGCCGAAGTCGGACGGGCTGAGCGTGCGCTCGCTGTTGGCGAGTGCCGCACCGAAGCGCAAGCCGGCGCGGGCGTAGACGTCTTCGGCCCAAGCGGCGATGCGCTCAAACGCCGGGGCGAACGACTCTTCCAGGAAGCGCGACAGCGACGGATGCTCGTTGGCAACGGCGCGGATGCGGCTCAGGCGCGTGCTGATCTGCAGGAAGACGTCGTGACCGGAGAAGGTCGCCGCCGACGCCGGGCCGATGCGCTGCGCGCCGAGCACTTCGACCAACGCGCGCAGCTCGAGGATCAGGCGGATGGCTGAGTCGATATGCGCCTCGGTGGGGGCCTTGATGCGCTCGCCGTCGATCCACGTGAACGCGGCCACGCCGCCCTGCGGACACTCCGCGATCACGTTCGGCACCTGGGCGACGCCGTACTGCTCCAGCAGGCGCAGCGC
>CAIVPW010000101.1 GCA_903907895.1 uncultured Alphaproteobacteria bacterium | reverse complement strand
CGCCGTCTCGGTGCATCGGCTGACTGGAGCCGCGAACGCTTCACCATGGACGAAGGCTTGTCCGAAGCGGTCAAGCACGTGTTCGTCACGCTCTACAAACAGGGCCTGATCTATCGCGACAAGCGGCTGGTCAACTGGGACCCGCGCCTGCACACGGCGATCTCGGACCTCGAAGTCGAGCCGAAGGAGACCAAAGGTCACCTCTGGCACATCCGCTATCCGATCGAAGGGATGCCCGACAGGTTCATTGTCGTGGCGACGACGCGTCCCGAAACGATGCTGGGCGACACGGCGGTCGCGGTGCATCCCGAGGATGAGCGCTACAAGGACATCATCGGCAAACGGGCAATGCTGCCGCTGGTCGGGCGTTCGGTCCCCATCGTGGGCGACGAACACGCCGACCCCGAGGCCGGCACCGGCGCGGTGAAGATCACGCCCGCGCACGACTTCAACGACTTCGACGTCGGCAAGCGTCACAACCTCGAGATGATCAACATCTTCGATGCGGACGCGAAGCTCAACGAGAACGCGCCGGCCGCGTACCGCGGCATGGATCGCTTCGATGCCCGCAAGCAGATCGTCGCCGATCTCGAGGCGCAAGGATTCCTCGACAAGGTCGTCGACCACGTGTTGTCGGTGCCACACGGAGACCGCTCGGGCGTCGTTATCGAGCCATGGCTCACCGACCAGTGGTACGTGGACGCCAAGAAACTTTCGATCCCCGCGGTGAAGGCGGTGGAGCAGGGCGACACCGTGTTCGTGCCGCGCCAATGGGAAAAGACCTTCTTCGAGTGGATGCGCAACATCCAGCCGTGGTGCATCAGCCGGCAGATCTGGTGGGGCCACCAGATTCCGGCGTGGTACGGACCGGACGGCAAAGTGTTCGTCGAGAACACCGAGTCGGAGGCCAAGGCGCAGGCAAAGGCCTTCTACGGCAGGGAAGTGGTACTGCAGCGCGAGACCGACGTGCTCGATACGTGGTTCTCGTCCGCCTTGTGGCCGTTTTCGACGTTGGGCTGGCCGGAGCAGACGCCGGAGCTCAAGCGCTACTATCCGACGGACACGCTCGTCACCAGCTTCGACATCATCTTCTTCTGGGTGTCGCGCATGATGATGATGGGGCTGCACTTCCTCGGCGAAGTCCCGTTCCGCACCGTCTACATCCACCCCCTCGTGCGCGACGAGAAGGGGCAGAAGATGTCGAAGTCCAAGGGGAACGTGATTGATCCCCTTGAGTTCATCGAGAAGTACGGCACCGATGCTCTGCGCTTCACGCTGGCGTCCATGTCGGTGCAAGGCCGCGAGATCAAGCTGTCGGCGCAGCGCGTCGAAGGCTACCGCAACTTCACCACCAAGCTGTGGAATGCGGCACGCTTCGCCGAAATGAACGAGTGCAAGCCGGACGCCGCTTTCGATCCGTCGAAGGTGAAGCAGACGGTGAACCGCTGGATCGTCGGCGAGACCGCGCGCACCGCACTGCAGGTGACGCAAGCGCTCGAGACGTTCAAGTTCAATGAAGCCGCAACCGCCATCTACCAGTTCACATGGGGCACCTACTGCGACTGGTACCTGGAGTTCATCAAGCCGGCACTCAACGGCACTGACGCGGTGGTCAAGACGGAAGCGCAGGCGACCGCCGCGTGGGTCCTGGGTCAGATCCTGCACCTTTTGCATCCGTTCATGCCGTTCCTGACCGAGGAGATTTGGGAACGTATGGACGGCAAAGGGCTGCTGATTACCGCCGAGTGGCCGAACCTGTCCAACCTGCCGGTCGATTCGGAAGCCGACGCCGAAATGGATTGGGTAATCCGTCTGATCAGCCAGGTGCGCGCGGTGCGTTCCGAGATGAACGTGCCGGCGGCAGCGAAAGTGCCGCTGAACCTGCGCGGCGCGAGTGGAACATCGGGCCGCCGCCTGCAGGTCCACACCGACTCAATTCAGCGCATGGCGCGGCTGGAGCCCATCGCATTGCAGGCGAATAACGTCGCCGTCCCGGTGGGATCGGCGCAGATCGTGCACGACGAAGCGGTGATCCTGCTGCCGCTCGCCGGCATCATCGACATCGACGCCGAGAAGGCACGCCTGCGCAAGGAACTCGACAAGGTGGCCGGCGACATCGCCGGTATCGATCGCAAGCTCGGCAACGCCGACTTTGTCGCGCGGGCGCCTGAGCACGTCGTCGCCGAGCAACACGAGCGCAAAGAGTCGCTGGCCGCTACGCAGGTGCGCTTGAACGAAGCGCTGAAGAGGATCGGTGCCTAGCCGGCCCGCGCCACCACGAGGCCGAAGCCGCAGTAGGCCTTGGTCGGCAAGTCATTGGTGGTGAACACCGGTGTCAGGCCGTGCGCGCGCGGGCAAGTCGGCAATGGCGGCGCGGCGTTCCAGGCACTCCCGGCTTTCCCATTCGGGATCGCCGGCCGGCACCTCACGGTGGACCGAGGGGAAAAGGCGGCATGGAGCGCCTCGGTGTCAATGTCGAGGGAAAAAGATGCCTGCGCGGCCGAGTCGGGGCCCATCGGGGGGCGCACTACACGATTGACCACCCCCGCGGACTTCTGCGAGAAGCGTTGCCATGACTGAATCCTTTCGCGTCTTTTGCGTCCCAATGTTCGCCCGCACGGCGGACGCTGCCTGGTACAACTGGCTGGGCGAGCGCCTGAAGGCGCGCAAGAAGTTCGCGATGGAATCCTACACCGTCGTCGAGCTCCAACCCGGTGCCGAGAAGGCAACCATCAATGATTCGGTGATGGCGCTGAAGTCGGCCATCGGCAGTGACAGGGGCTTGCTCGCACGCACCGCGATCATCGGCCACTCGCTCGGTGCGCAGGTGGCACTGCGTACGCTGGCCGAACTGCCCGAGGGCAGCAAGATCGATGGACTGTTGTGCATCGCGGGCTGGCTCAAGCTCGATATGCGCACCAAGGCAATCGGGGCCTGGCTCGACACACCGTTCGACGAGAAGCGCGCGGCGAGCAATGCCAACCGCATCCTGAACGTCGTCTCCGGCTCCGACGCCAACCAGATCAACGCCATCGGCGTGCAGGATGAGTGGAAAGAGCGCCTTGGGGCCGAGACGAAGATCGTCTCCACCCCCGGCCACTTCAGCGATCCGGAATCCGAAGACGCACTGGACGCCGCGCTGACGTTCTTCGGCAAGTAGGCGGCTGCCTTCGGCAAGTAGCTGCTAGCTTTCCGCGCACCGCCCGCCGGTGCGCGGATCAAGCCTGTCTGATGGCAGGTGTCACGCAGGTCGCGCGACGCCTCCGTCGATTTCCTCCGCACGCTTCAGGTAGCCGACTACGGCATACGTGACCGGAGTCGCCAGTGCCTCGTACGCCGTCTTGAGCAGCCACTGCGTCACGATGGCGGTTGCGAGCGCGGCAGGCGGGAGGATCCCGGCGAAGGCGATCGTCAGGAACACGGCTGAATCCAATCCCTGGCCGATGATCGTGGAGCCGATGGTGCGCATCCACAGATGGCGCCCGCGGGTTGCCACCTTGATGCGCGCCAGGACGTAGGCGTTGGTGAACTCACCGATCAGGTAGGCGATGAAGGACGCCGCCAGGATGCGCGGCGCCTGGCCGAGGATGGCGTTCCACGCATCGCCGCCTTCCCAGAACACGGCGGCGGGCAGGGTGCCGGCGATCCAGATCGCGGCAACCACCAATAGGTTGGCGAAGAAGCCGAGCCAGATCGCGCGGCGGGCGGCGGCGAGGCCGTATACCTCGGTGAACACGTCGCCCAGGATGTACGTGACCGGAAACAGGATCACCGCCGCCGGCACCACCAGCGATCCGAAGGCCACGAGCTTAACGGCGATCAGGTTCGAGGCGATGAGTGCCGCCACGAAAAGGGCAACAAGCGAAGCGAAGCGCGTTGAGACCGTCATAGGCACTGATACCCCTTCACAACCCTGGATTTCTTAAGGTAGGCGCGCGAGCACGCGACCAACCGTTGCGATGCGACCATGTTCGACCTAGCTTCCGCGTCATGGCAGGGAACAAGCGCCGCCGCGGCAGCACCGCGGGCGGCACCGAATTGAGCCAACTTGGGCGCAACGTCAAGCTTCCGGCCTCGCCGGCCGAGGCGGTGCTTGAGCGCATCCCCAATCCGCACGCGGATAGCGACTACGTCGTGCGCTTCACTGCGCCCGAGTTCACCAGCCTGTGCCCGATCACCGGGCAACCCGATTTCGCGCACCTGGTGCTCGATTACGTGCCGGGTCCGTATCTGGTCGAGAGCAAGTCCCTGAAGCTCTACCTGGGTGCCTTCCGCAACGAGGGCGTGTTCCACGAGGACTGCACCGTCGGCATCGCCAAGCGCCTGGTGCGGGAACTCAAGCCGAAATGGCTGCGCCTGGCCGGCTACTGGTTTCCGCGCGGCGGCATGCCGATCGACGTGTTTTTCCAATCGGGCACCCCGCCAAAAGGCGTCTGGGTTGCAGATCCGGGCGTTGCGCCCTACCGGGGCCGCGGTTAGCGGCTAGCACGGGCGCCTGGCCCCTCCCTGCTGGGCTTGCGGTCTAGGGAATGTACCGGAGACAGTAGCGCCCACTTCCCCTTGGGTGTGCCGTCGCGCGGCGCGCGCAGTTCTGGCATACTCCCATGCAATTACGGACGTGGAGTGACGATGGAAGCGGTCGGCGAATTTCTGCAACCCATCTTCGCACTGCAGTCCGGCATTCAGCCCTGGCATTGGTTCATCGTCGCCGTAGCACTCGGCGCCCTGGAAATGCTGTTCAACTGCGGTTTCCTCATGGGCGGCGCGATCGCTGCCATCCTCGTCGGAGCTGCTTCGTTCGCCGCACAGCGCTTCCCCGACGCTCTGCCACCTGACCTCGGCTTCGGCCTCGGCACCCAGGTGGTAACGTTCGCGGTGCTGATGGCCGTATTCTCCACCGCGATGCGCATTGGCCGTCGCCGGGCTGCTGCGATGGTGGATCGCGCTGCGGCCACTCCGGCACCTCCAGCCGCGGCCGCAGCACCGGCTGCCCCCCGGGTCCCGCGCCGGCGCCCGTGGTCCCCCCGCCGCCGCCGATTGCGCCTGCTCCCAAACCGCTTATGCCGGTGGCCGCGGCATCAGCCGTCCCGCCGCCGCCGCCGCCCGTTGCTCCGGCAGCGCCGCAGGCCGCTGTTTCGCCAGCGACCGTTGCGGCGACGGCAGCGCCCGCGCGCCCACCTGCTCCGAAACCTGAAAACATGAGCCCGCAGCAGCCGCAGGCCGCGCCTGCACCGCAGCCGAACGTGAATGCGCGGGCGCCTGCCGCTTCTACAAAACCGCCACCGCGTCCCACACAGATGGGGCCCATGCGGGTTTCTGGGCCGACAGCCACAACAACGCCGGCTCCGGCAGTCAAGTCGCCGCCGGCCGCCGTGCCCGCCGCTGCCAAAGCACCGGCACCGCCTGCCGCAGCGGCGGCAAGGCCTGCGTCGAATCCGCAGGAGCTGGTCGGCCGCGAATATACGCTGTGGAAGCCGCTCGCAGCGGGGAAGGGGACTCTGCGCGTCGGTGGCATCGATTGGGCGCTGAGCGGGCCCGATGTGCCTGCCGGCGCGCGCATACGCGTAACGGGAGTGCAAGGGAGCACGCTCACCGTAACTCCCGTCGGCTAGGAGACCGTCGCAAGGGGAGGGGAAATGGCACTCATGGCGCGTCGTGTGGGTTGGGTGCTGATGGTTGGCCGGGCTCGCTCTGGCCTTGGGTTCGGCGCGCTACTTCCTGCCCTCGATGCCGGCGGCATTTCCCCAGCAGGCGGACCTATATCGCGAGCTGCGCCCGCTGCTCCTTGCGCACATTGGCGGTGGCATCGTCGCAATCCTGTGCGGTCCCTGGCAGTTTTGGACCGCATTTCGCGCCCGCTTCATCCGCCTGCACCGTTGGGTGGGACGGGCCTATCTGGCCGGGGTCGCATTCGGCGCCACGGCAGGCTTCTTCTTGGCTCCCTGGGCGCACGGCGGGGCCGTGACCCCAGTCGGATTCACCGGCCTCGCCCTGGCATGGGCCGGCACTTCCTTCATGGCCTACCGGAACATACGGGTACGGCGGATCGAGGCGCACCGCGAGTGGATGATCCGCTCCTACGCAGTCGCGTTGGCCTTCGTCTTCCTTCGGCTGTGGCTGCCGCTCCTGGGCGGGCTCGGGGTGCCGTTCGACGAGGCGTACCAGACGGTCTCCTGGCTCTGCTGGGTGCCGAACCTAGTGGTGGCCGAACTCTATCTCGGCGCGCGGCGGGGTGCCCGGCGGGCGGTGGCTTGAACCGGCTAGGCGGTTCCCGCTAGAACCGCATATGCCCCAATCCAAGAACACCTTCGACAAATCCAAGTTGCCGAGCCGCCACGTCACCGTGGGGCCCGATCGCGCCCCGCATCGCTCGTACCTGTACGCGATGGGCCTGGGCGCCGAGGACATTGCCAAGCCGTTCGTCGGTGTTGCGACCGCGTGGAACGAGGCCGCCCCGTGCAACATCTCCCTGCACCGCCAGGCGCAGGCGGTTAAGCGCGGCGTGGACTCCGCAGGTGGCACTCCGCGCGAGTTCACCACCATCACCGTGACCGACGGCATCGCCATGGGCCATGCCGGCATGAAGTCGTCGCTCGTGAGCCGCGAGGTGATCGCCGACTCCGTCGAGCTCACGATGCGCGGCCACTGCTATGACGCGCTCGTCGGCCTCGCCGGCTGCGACAAGTCGCTGCCGGGATTGATGATGGCGATGCTGCGCCTGAACGTGCCGTCGGTGTTCATCTACGGCGGCACCATCATGCCGGGCCGCTTCCAGGGTCGCGACGTCACCGTCGGCGACGTGTTCGAGGCAGTCGGCAAGCATGCCGCCGGCAAGATGGACACCAAGACCCTGCTCGAGCTCGAAGCCGTGGCGTGTCCGTCAGCCGGTTCCTGCGGCGGCCAGTTCACCGCCAACACCATGGCCTGCGTGTCCGAAGCCATCGGCCTGGCGCTGCCCGGTTCGGCCGGCGCCCCGGCCCCGTACGAGTCGCGCGACCATCTGTGCGAGGTCTCCGGCCGCGTGGTGATGGACCTCATCGCCAAGCAGCTGCGCCCGCGCGATATCGTGACGCGCAAGGCGCTCGAGAACGCTGCCGTCGTGGTGGCCGCCTCGGGCGGTTCGACGAACGCTGCGCTGCACCTGCCGGCGATGGCCAACGAGATCGGTATCGACTTCGACCTGCATGAGGTCGCGCGGATTTTCAAGCGCACGCCCTACATCGCCTCAATGAAGCCGGGCGGCAAGTACGTGGCCAAGGACCTTTATGAGGTCGGCGGCGTGCCGGTGCTGATGAAGGCGCTGCTGGACGGCGGATACCTGCACGGTGACTGCATCACCGTGACCGGCAAGACCATTGCAGAGAACCTGAAGGATGTCGTCGTACCTGCGAACCAGGATGTCGTGGTCCCGACATCGCGGCCATTGAGCCCGACCGGCGGAGTGGTCGGCTTGATCGGCAACCTGTCGCCCCAGGGCGCCATCGTGAAGGTGGCCGGCATGGAGCACACGACGTTCGTGGGCAAGGCTCGCGTGTTCGACTGCGAGGAAGACGCGTTCGCCGCAGTGCAGGCGCGCAAATATCAGGCGGGCGACGTCATCGTCATCCGCTACGAGGGGCCGCGCGGCGGTCCCGGCATGCGCGAAATGCTGTCTACCACGGCCGCCATCTATGGCCAGGGCATGGGCGAGCAGGTGGCGCTGATCACGGATGGCCGGTTCTCGGGTGCCACCCGCGGCCTGTGCATCGGGCATGTCGGTCCTGAGGCGGCGGTCGGTGGCCCGATCGCCCTGCTGAAGGACGGCGACATCATCCGCATCGATTGCAATGCCGGCACGCTTTCGATCGATCTTTCAGATGCCGAGCTGGCGCAGCGGAAATCTCTGTGGAAACCGCGACAGACT
>CAIVPW010000100.1 GCA_903907895.1 uncultured Alphaproteobacteria bacterium | reverse complement strand
GATCCTCTCCGGCCTGCACGCCGACGAGTTCGGTGGCTTCGCCAAGCTGGCGTGGAACTCCAGCGCGATGGCTGCCCTGGGGCAGCGCCACAACGCCCGTCCCAGCGCGGCGATGCTCCACTTCGCATGGTAGGCTGAAGCTATGGATCAGTCCGACGTCGACAGAATGGTGCGCGACCACAAGCGCTGGGCCGCCGACGATGGCGGCGAGCAGGCGCGCATGATCGGCCGTGATCTGTCGGGCGCCAAGCTCGCGGGCGCGATGCTGAGAAAGGGCGTGTTCTCAAAGTCGAACCTGGAGGGCGCCGACCTGCACGAGGCCGACTTCACCGAAGCCAAGCTGGAGGAGGCGAACCTGCGCAACGCCAACCTGCGCGGCGCCAAGCTGCGCGATGCCGATCTGTCCGGCGCCGACTTGCGCTTTGCCGATCTGCGCGGCGCCGATCTCGCCGGCTGCGAAGTTTCCGGCGCCAAGCTGAAGGGCGCCGTCATCACGCCCGAAGCCCTGCACAAGCTGATGGGCTGCCGGGCGGAGTCGTTCTAGGCGCGGGGGCGCAAGATCTAGCTCCGCCGCTCCACCAGCATTGATTTGATGCTGGCGATCGCCTTGGCCGGGTTTAGCCCCTTCGGGCACGTCGCGGTGCAGCTCATGATCGTGTGGCAGCGGTACAGGCGGTACGGGTCCTCGAGGTAGTCGAGGCGCTCGCCCGTGTGCTCATCGCGCGAGTCGACGATCCAGCGATAGGCCTGCAGAAGCGTTGCCGGGCCTAAGAACCGGTCGCCGTTCCACCAATAGCTCGGGCAGCTCGTCGAGCAGCACGCGCACAGGATGCACTCCCACAGGCCGTCGAGCTTGGCGCGATCCTCCGGCGACTGCGGCCGCTCGCGCCGCTGGGGCGGTGCGCTTTCCGCACGCAGCCACGGCCCGATCGACGCGTACTGCGCAAAGAACGTCGTCAGGTCGCCGACCAGGTCCTTGATCACCGGCAGGTGCGGCAGCGGATAGACGCTGACGTCGCCCGCAATCTCGGCGATCGGTTTGGTGCAGGCCAGGGTGTTGGTGCCGTCGATATTCATCGAGCAGCTGCCGCACACGCCTTCCCGGCACGAGCGGCGGAAGGCCAGCGTCGCGTCGACCTCGTCTTTGATCTTGATCAGCGCATCCAGCACCATCGGCCCGCACGTGGCCAGGTCGACCTCAAACGTGTCGATCGACGGATTGGCGCCGTCCTCCGGGTTCCAGCGATAGACGCGGAACTTGCGCACGTTGCTGGCGCCTGGCGGGGCAGCATGGGTCTTGCCGGGGCCGACCTTGGAGTTCTTCGGAAGCGTGAAGGCGACCATGACTCAATATACGCGGGCTTTGGGGGGAAAGGCGCGCACGTCCTCGCTGAGCGCACGCAGGTGAACGGGACGCGCGCCGACGTTGACCGTGCCGTCCGGCTTCACCCACGTCAGCGAGTGCTTCAGCCACACCTCGTCGTTGCGCTTGGGGAAGTCCTCGCGTGCGTGGGCGCCGCGGCTTTCCGTGCGCTGATGCGCCGAATGAACGGTGGCAACGGCCAGGTGCAGCAGGTTGTCGAGTTCCAGCGTTTCGACCAGGTCCGAATTCCAGATCAGCGAACGGTCGGCAAGCTTCAAGTCGTCCATGCCGCGCCACACCTCGGCGAGCTGCTGGATACCCTCGCGCAGCACGCCATCCTCGCGGAACACCGCGCAGTGGGTCTGCATGATCTTCTGCATGCGCCGCCGCAGTTCGGCGGTCGACGTGCCGCCGCTGGCAGTGCGGTAGCGCTCCAGGCGCGCGATGGCCTGCTCGCCGGCGTCCTTCGGCATCGGCACGTGGGGCGATTTCGGCTTCACCACTTCGGCGGCGCGGTGGGCGGCGGCGCGGCCGAACACCACCAGGTCCAATAGCGAGTTGGAGCCCAGCCGGTTGGCGCCGTGCACCGAAACGCACGCGGCCTCGCCGATGCTCATCAGGCCTTCGACCGGCGCTTCCAGGTTCTGCCCAAGCGGGCGCACCACCTCGCCATGAATGTTGGAGGGGATGCCGCCCATGTTGTAGTGGCACGTCGGCACCACGTGCAGCGGCTCCTTGGTGGCGTCGAGGCCCGAGAACACGCGGCCGTTCTCCACCACGCCGGGCAGGCGCTCGTGCAGCATCTTGGCGCCCAGGCGCGAGACGTCGAGGTGGATGTAGTCCTTGTTCGGCCCGCAGCCGCGGCCTTCGCGAATTTCCACGGTGATGGCGCGGCTTACCACGTCGCGCGAGGCAAGGTCCTTGGCCGTCGGTGCGTAGCGCTCCATGAAGCGCTCGCCGTTCGAGTTCAGCAGCACGCCGCCTTCGCCGCGCGCCGCTTCGGACAGCAGCACGCCCGAACCATAGATGCCGGTGGGGTGGAACTGCACGAACTCCGCATCCTGCACGGGCAGTCCGGCGCGCAGCACCATTCCGCCGCCGTCGCCGGTGCACGTATGCGCCGCGGTGGTGGATTGGTACACGCGGCCATAGCCGCCCGTCGCCAGCACCACCATATGCGAGCGGAAGCGATGGATGCTGCCGTCCTCCAGGCACCACGCCATGACGCCGCGGCAGGCGTCGCCGTCCATGATCAGGTCGATGGCGAAATATTCGACGAAGAACTTGGCGTCGTGCTTCAGAGACTGCTGGTACAGCGCGTGCAAAATGGCATGGCCGGTGCGGTCGGCCGCCGCGCAGGTGCGCAACGCCTGGCCCTGGCCGTAGTTGGTGGTCATGCCACCGAACGCGCGCTGGTAGATGCGGCCATCCTGGGTCCGACTGAACGGCACGCCGTAATGCTCGAGTTCGATCACTGCCGCCGGGCCCTCGCGGCACATGTACTCGATGGCGTCCTGGTCGCCGAGCCAGTCCGACCCTTTGACGGTGTCGTACATGTGCCAGCGCCAATCGTCTTCGGCCATGTTGCCGAGCGCCGCCGAGATGCCGCCTTGGGCCGCCACGGTGTGGCTGCGCGTCGGGAACACCTTGGTGATGTTGGCGGTGTGCAGCCCCGCTTCCGCAAGACCCATGGTGGCGCGCAGACCGGCGCCGCCGGCTCCCACGACGACGGCGTCGTAGACGTGATCGATGATCGGATACGAGGTCAACTTAGATGGCCAGCTTGAGTACGGCGAAGGTGGCGGCAGCCGAGACGGCGATGACGAAGCACAGATTGAACGCGCGCGCCGTCATCTTGAGCCAGTCGGTGTGGATGTAATCCTCGATCACGACATCGACGCCAACCTTGAAATGGTAGAACGACGTGCCGAGCACCAGTACCAGCAGGATCGCATTCAGCGGCTGCATGACCCACGACGTGAACGTCAGGTAATCTGCGCCGGCGAGCGACAGCAGCGACGCACCCAGCCATACGCTGAGCGGAATCAGGGCCACCGCGCTCACGCGCTGCAGCCACCAGTGCTGCGCACCGGTACGGGCAGAACCCAGGCCACGCGCGCGGCCAAGAGGCGACTGCAGAGTCACGCTAATGCCCGCGGATGGCGTAGCCGGCGAACCAGGCGCCGACGGTCAGCGCCACAGCCGCCAGGAACACGACCCAGCCCGAGGCTCGCGCCGTGCGCAGGTCGAACCCAACGCCGAAGTCCCACGCCAGGTGCCGGATGCCGTTACACAGGTGGTAAATCAGCGCGAACGTGAACCCGAGCAGCACCAGCCGCCCCGCATAGGTCCCCGTGATGCGCCGCACCTCCGCATACGCCTCGGGAGAGGTCGCCGCCGCGACCAGCCACCACGTCAGCAGCACCAGCCCCGCGCCCAGCGCGACGCCCGTGAACCGGTGCAGGATGGACAGCGCCATCGTCCACTGGAAGCGATAGACCGACAAGTGCGGTGACAACGGCCGGGCGGGGCGGGGCATGGCCCCGACTCTAGCGAAGGCGGATGCCGGATGCAGTATCAGACCTCGCGGGGTGACCCGGGCGAGGGATGGCTAGGCCAACTGCCCCAGAATCCACCCCTCCCACCGGCTGACCACGACGTCCGCCTCAGGCGCCCCGTCGGCCCGCACGTTCAGCGCCACGTCCAGCATCCCCATGCAGCCGACGACCGCATCGAACCGGTCGTCCGGGTTCCTGCCACCGAACCCTGCCGCGATCTGAACGAGCAGCTCGTCGCTCGCCGTCACGCCGCGCGCCTGCAGCCACCGGCGCATCGGTTCCGCCGCCGGCAGCAGGTTGGGCACCTCCGTCTTGCGGCCTTTCAGATTGATGCCGAGCCAGCGGTAGATCTCGGCCGGGTACGTCTCCGCCACCACGACGTCGGCGGTATCGAGCAATTCGCCGAGCGATCCATGGAACGGCCACAGCCGCACGCGAATGCGCTGGTCTTTCAACGCGGGGACTAGCATCTGCCGCCATCCCAAAATTGCGGCTCGGCCCACCTGGTTGCCACCCAGGGTCCAGAAAAGGGCGCACGCCGCACGACGGTCATCGGTTGCTTGTTCGCAGCGCCGCAGCACCTGTGCATTCGTCAGCCGCAGCTGATCCAGCCAGGGTGATCTCTTTCTCTCGCCGCGCTTGCCAGCTGTTCTCGGGTAGAACGGACGTTGCACCGACGCTTGTTCGAGATGGTCCGCTACGTCAAACCAGTTCTGCCACTCGCCAGCACCGAATGAGGTGAGAGCCGTCAGGAAGTCGGGAAAGCCGGTCTTCTCCGCATAGGCTATGGGCAGCCCGATCGGGAAGTCGAACCCCGCCAGCACCGGCCCGCGCGCCTTGGCACGCAGCCGCAATTCGTCGAACAAATCCCCCGGATCGGCCACCTGTTCCGGCGCGTGGATGACCCACCCGGTCTCCCCCGGCTCGGCCACACACATCCACCGCTTCGCCGCCCCCGCACTCCAGTCGCAATGCGCAACCAGAGCGGGCGGGCGGCCTTGGCGCGGCAAGTTTACGCCGCGCGCTTCAAGAGCTTGCGATTCACCATCAGCTCGGCGATCTGCACGGCGTTCAGCGCGGCGCCCTTGCGCAGGTTGTCGGAGACGACCCACAGGTTGAGGCCGTTCTCCACCGTGTGGTCTTCGCGGATGCGGGAGACGAACGTTGCGGATTCGCCTGCGGCGTCCACCGGCGTCGCGTAGCCGCCCGGCTCGTGCTGGTCGAGGACCATGATGCCAGGCGCTTCGCGCAGGATGGCGCGGGCTTCGGCGGCGCTGATCGGGTTCTCGAACTCCACGTTCACCGCTTCGGCGTGGCTGATGAAGGTCGGCACGCGCACGCAGGTCGCGGTCACCTTGATCTTGGGGTCGAGGATCTTCTTGGTCTCGACCTCCATCTTCCACTCTTCCTTGGTGTAGCCGTCGTCGAGGAACTTATCGATCTGCGGGATGACGTTGAACGCGATCTGCTTTGGGAACCTCTTCGGCTCGATCGGGTCGTTCACGAACACGCCCTTGGTCTGGTGGAAAAGCTCTTCCATGGCGTCGTTGCCCGCGCCTGACGTGGACTGGTACGTCGACACCACGATGCGCCGGATCTTGGCGCGGTCGTGCAGGGGCTTCAGCGCCACCACCATCTGGATGGTCGAGCAGTTCGGGTTGGCGACGATGTTCTTCTTGGTGTAGCCGCGCACCGCGTCCGGGTTCACTTCCGGCACCACCAGCGGCACGTCCGGGTCCATGCGGAAATGCGAGGTGTTGTCGATGACGACGCAGCCGGCCGCGCCGGCGCGCGGTGCATGTACGGCGGACACCGAAGCGCCCGGGCTGAACAGGCCGATGTCCCAGCCCTTGAAGTCGAAATCGTCGAGGGATTTCACCCGCAGCGTGCGGTCGCCGAACGAGACTTCCTTGCCGATCGAGCGCGACGACGCCACGGCGGCGATGTCGCTCACGTCGAACTTGCG
>CAIVPW010000099.1 GCA_903907895.1 uncultured Alphaproteobacteria bacterium | reverse complement strand
CCGGTGGCGAGGATGGCGACTGGGCGAAGGCGTTGGTGACCGGTATAGCCAAGGTCACCACGAACAGGCGGGCAACGAGCCAGATCGGCGCAGCAGACATTCTCGGTAACATGACCCCGAAAGGCTAGTTGCCTGTGACCCTCGCACTGCAGCGCAATCAGATGAGTGGTCGGCGCAGACCAATGACCGGCTCTCGACAGCCGCCCACCTGCGCCACGCCGCCGCCGTTAGACTACCGGGAAACGCCGCATCCGCCGCAGACCGAGCGCGCCAATCACCAACGCCACCGATAACCTGTATCGGAATCACCTGAACTACCTGAAGGACCTGCTCCCTGAAGTCGGCCGCAGCGTCAAGGTGATCTACGCGATGGGCTTCTAGTCCACCAGGAGTCGCTTGCGCTTCACATTCAAAGTAGGTAATATCACTACTTCATGGAGGCGCACCTATGAGCAAGTCCGTATCGGCAGCTATCGCGAATCGTGATTTTTCCTCGCTCCTCCGGCAGGTGCGTGGCGGGGTCTCGTTCACCGTGACGTCCCATGGACGTCCGGTTGCCCGCCTGGTGCCTATCGCCGATGCCGTGCCCGTCGTTCGGTCGGCTCGCAAGACCCTGTTCGCGCGACTGGCCGCGGCCCAGCCCGTCACCACCGGACGCTGGACTCGTGACGAACTGTACGAGGACGGTCAATGAACGTCGCGGTCGACAGCAACGTGCTCGCTTATGCCGAAGGCGTCAACGGCGCGCAGAATCGCGACGCGGCTGTCAGCCTGCTGCAGGCGCTGCCTCCTGAATCCACGCTGGTGCCGGTTCAGGCGCTCGGCGAGTTGTTTACGGTGCTCGTCCGCAAGGCCGGCAGGTCACGGGCGGACGCCGCGGCGGCCGTGCTCAGTTGGGGCGATGTGTTCCCGCTGATCGAGACCTCGAACGAGGTGCTGTTGGCGGCCACCGACCTCGCCGATGCACACCAACTGAGCCTCTGGGATGCGGTGATGCTGTCGGCGGCGGCCGACGCGAAATGCCGGCTGTTACTGTCCGAAGACCTGCAAGAGGGCTTCACCTGGCGCGGGGTGACCGTCACCAACCCGTTCGCGGCGCGCCTTCACCCCTTGCTCAACGCGCTGATCAACGGCTGAGCGTTCAGCGCGGCGGCAATGGCTGTCCCGCCTGTAACTCGCGCACCATGCGGTCGTCGCCGGTCAGTTCCCAGTAGATCAGCGACGGCGGAATCATGCCAGCCTGGTTGATCTCGTCCATCACGCGCTGCAGCGTGAAGGCGTCGCCGAGTTGCCGCGCGCGTTCGGCAATCACCTCTTCCATCAGCCGGCCACCGGTGATGTAGCTGGCGCCGTAGCCAGGCTGCCGCAGGTAGAGGTGCTGCTCGAAGCCCAGCAGGGGATCGCGCCGCATCCAGCCGCGCGGCGTCGCGGTGACATGAATCTCAGCGGCCTGCGCCATGGTCAGCTCGTTCGAGTGGGCGTAGAGGTTGCCCAGGCCGCGCGCGGCTCGGTTGATCAGCATGATCCAGACGATCTCGCGCGACCGGGGTGACTCGTCGTACAAGCCGGCGTGCATCAGCCACTCTTCCATCGCCGTCGCCATGCCCTCGGCACGGCTCATCCAGACGTTGTAGAGCAGCGCCTCGCGGCGAATCGGGTTGGCATGCGGCGCCACCCGAATGCGCATGTTGTCCCACCAGTGATACAGGTGGGTCCACAGCGGAATGGGGTCGCGCTGCGTCGCCTGCATGAAGAAGTTGCGATCGGCCTCCGCCGCGTACGGCGCCGTGCGCTCGCGCAAGGCCCGCTCCATCCACGGCTCCATGGTGAGGATGCGGTTGTCGGCCATCCACTTCAGGTAGCGCGGGATCGCTTTCTCCTGCAGCGCGGCATACGCCTCGGGCGTGTTGGCCACCGGCAGCGGCGGCAGTTGGCGATTGCGGTTCTCTTCAAGCCTGAGCGACGCGCCGGCGCGCGCCAGCTCGCGGCGCAGGATGGCGACCTCGTCCTGCCACGACAGCGGCGACAGCAGCACGTTGCGCAGGTACCAGGTGTACTGCTCCTTGCCGATACCCGACGGTCCCGTTTTCTTCGGCGCTTCGCTCCGCAACCACTCGGCAAAGCCGTCGGTCGCGGCCCGAGCAGCCTCTGCGGCGCTCGCCAACGCCCCATCACTCGCCGGCACGCGCATGGCCAGCGTCCGTAACGCCGCGCCTTGTTCTTCAAGGGCGCGAACGCCGCCGACCCACAGGTCCCTGGCATTGGCCGCCGCGAGATTCTGGCGAGCTGCCACGAGCAGCGGGGCAATGGCTCGCAGCTTCGTGGCGAGCTCGGCCGACTGCGCTGGCGACAGCGGCTGGATGACGTCGAGCTGGGTGCGCGGCCAGATCGGATAGTCGTAGAGCTTGATCGCGCCGTGGATGACCGGCCCTTCCTTGGCAGGCGTGTCGCTTTCACCGGTGATGATCGACGCGTAGTACGCGGGATCGCGCGCGAACGGCTGCAGCACCCGCAGGTGGTACTCCAGCCCGTTCATCTCGGCGCGCACCAGGTGGTGATCGACCTGCTGCGGGATCGACCAGCCTGCCTGGTTGATCGCCTGCAAGCGCGCCTGCAACTTGCCCAGCTCGGCCAGCCGACGGGCGTTGGTGGCGGGCGAGTAGTCGGGCACACCGCCACCCAGACGAGGCGGCTCTTCGAAGGCCCGCCACTCGGCGAAGATCGTAAGCAGCTGCGGATAGGCGGAGGGCGGGGCCTGGGCGTCGAGCACGCCAGCCGCCGCGATCACGATGGCGCCAAGAAGCCCGTACTTGATCATTCTCGAATCATACGCCCACGACAGCATCTGCTTCGACCTCCACCAGGTACTCATCGCCGATCAACTCGGCGCCGACCAGCGTGTTCGCCGGCTGAATGCGGCCGAAGCGCGCGCCGTGGGCCCGCGCCACTGCCTCCCAGTCGTGCCCGTGTCGTACGTAGACCCGCGTCCGGATCACGTCGGTCAGGGCGGCGCCCAGCGATTGCAGGGCGCCCTCGATCTTGTCGATCGCAAAGTGCGTCTGCGAGGCGGCGTCCTGGCCGCCGATGGCGCGGTCGCCCAGCGTGGCGGTAGTGCCCGACACCGCGATGTGCTGACCGTGCCGCACCGCGCGGGCAAAACCGGCGGCCGTCTCCCACACCGTGCCGGTCAGGCAGCGGGTGCGACCGTCGGCGCCGGCCACCGACGCATACGGTGACGGCATCGTCTGCAGGTGGTGACTGAGATCCCCCGACGCGGTCAGAAAGGGTGGCGTGCGGTACTCGTCGCCGCAATCGCCGGGGATCGGCTGCAGTGTGTCGAGCGCCGCGCGCAGCGCCGCGCGGTCAGCATCGGAGAGCGTGAACGAAAACAGCTTCAGCGTGTCGTCAATGTGCGCCCGCTCGCCCAGTCGCGCGCCGACAATCACGCCGGCCACGCCGGGTTGAT
>CAIVPW010000098.1 GCA_903907895.1 uncultured Alphaproteobacteria bacterium | reverse complement strand
CATTTCGTGCTGGGGCATGTCGATGGCGTGGCGACGGTGCGCGCGCGGCAGCCGGACGGGGAATCGACCCGCCTGACGATCGCGGCGGCGCCGGCGCTCGCGCGCTACTTCGCGCCCAAGGGGTCGGTGACCTTGGACGGCGTGGCGCTCACCATCAATGAAGTCGACGGGGCGAGCTTCGGGGTAAACATCATTCCGCACACCGAGAAGGTCACCACCCTCGGCGACGCCAAGGCCGGCACGCGCCTCAACCTGGAAATCGACGCTCTTGCGCGCTACGTCGCCCGCCTGACGGAAGTGGGAGTAGGGTAGAACCCATGGAGCTTTCCCGTACCACCCGCCTGGCGCCGATCGAGGACATCCTTGCCGATGTGCGCGCGGGCCGCATGGTCGTCGTGGTGGACGACGAGGGCCGCGAGAACGAGGGCGACCTGATCGTCGCGGCCGAAAAGGCCGACGCGGCGGCGGTCAACTTCATGGCCAAGCACGGCCGCGGGCTGATCTGCCTGGCGCTGACGCGCCAGCGCGTCGAGGACCTGCAACTGCCGCTCATGGCGCCGCGCAACCTGTCGCGCCACCAGACCGCGTTCACGGTTTCGATTGAGGCGCGCGAAGGCGTGACCACCGGCATCTCGGCGGCGGACCGCGCCCGCACCATCGCCGTGGCAATCGACGCGAAGAAGGGCAAGGACGACATCCAATCGCCTGGCCACGTCTTCCCGCTGGTCGCGCGGGACGGCGGCGTGCTGGTGCGCGCCGGGCACACGGAAGCATCCGTCGATCTCGCACGCCTCGCCGGTTTCACGCCGGCCGGCGTCATCTGCGAGATCATGAACGACGACGGCACCATGGCGCGCCTGCCGCAGCTGCTCGAATTTGCGGCGCAGCACGGCCTCAAGGTCGCCAGCATCGCCGACCTGATCGCCTACCGGCGGCGCCACGACACCATCATCCGCCGCGCGCTGGAGACGACGTTGAACAGCCGCTACGGCGGCGAGTTCAAGATGATCGTGTACGCCAACACGGTCGAGTACGCCGAACACATCGCCCTGGTGAAGGGCGACCTGAGAGCGCCGGGTCCGGTGCCGGTGCGCATGCACAGCATCAACGTGCTGGCCGACCTTCTGGGGGCTGACGAGGCGGGCGGTGACGGCCGTGACGTCCTGCTGCACCATGCCATGCAGATGATCGGCCAGGAGGGGCGCGGCGTCATCGTGCTGATACGCGAGCCGCGCGCGACGGCGGTATCGGATTCGCTGCGCGCCGCGCGCACGCGCCCGCCCAGTGGTGCGCATATCTCGAAGCCCGAGAAAGCGGCCAATGCGCCCGAGCTGCGCGAGTACGGTATCGGCGCGCAGATCCTGCTCGATCTCGGCGTGCACGACATGACGCTACTATCGAATTCGCATCGCACGCCGGTCGGATTGGAAGGCTACGGCCTGTCGATCGCCGGGGAACGCCGAATTCCGACCGAGGAGCCGTAAGGTGGCGAACACGGCCGACAACGTCCTGATTGTCTCGGCGCGCTTCTACACCGACATCGCCGACGAGATGGAGCGTTGTGCCATCGCCGCGCTCGATGCCGCCTTGGTGAAGCACCGGGTCGTGCGGGTGCCGGGATGCCTCGAGATCCCGGCGGCGATCACCTATGCGCTGAAGGCCGACGAACTGCGCCAGGGCGGCCGGCCGACCTACGACGGCTACGTGGCCCTGGGTTGCGTAATCCGCGGCGAGACGGACCACTACGAGCACGTCTGCCAGGAGTGCATGCGGGGCCTGTCGCACCTGGTCCTGAACTATGGGATCGCACTCGGCAACGGCGTGCTGACGGTGGAGAATTTCGAGCAGGCGTGGGATCGCGCCAAACTCGACCAGCAGGACAAAGGCGGGTTTGCCGCACGCGCCGCGGTTGAAATGATCGCGCTACGGCGTACGTTGATGACACCATGACCGACGGTCCCGCCGCCGCCCGCACTCCGGGCAAAGACAAGAACAAGCAGAAATCTGGCGACGCGCAGATGCTGCAGAGCCGCAGCGTCGCGCGCCTCGCTGCCGTGCAGGCGCTCTATCAGATCGAATTCGGCGGCGGCAAGGCGGAAGAGGTCATCGACGAGTTCATCAACCATCGCTTCGGCAACGAGATCGACGGCGACCGCTATGCCGAAGCCGACCCCGACTTCTTCCGCGCCCTCGTGCGCGGCGGCTCCGGACGCCAGGAAGAACTCGACGCTTTGCTGAAGGGGTCGATGTCGCGCGAGCCGGGCCGGCTCGACGGCATCCTGCGCTCGCTGTTGCGTGCGGCAGCATTCGAGCTTCTGGCGCGCAAGGACGTGCCGGCGCGCGTGATCCTGTCGGAGTACATCGACGTCGCGCACGCGTTCTATGCGGGCCCGGAGCCCAAGCTCGTCAACGGCGTGCTCGACAACCTCGCGCGCCACCTGCGCCCGCAGGAAGTCTGAGCCGGATTCCCTTCCGTGAAACGTCGCGGTGAATTCGACCTCATCGCGCAGGTCTTTGCCCCGTTGGCCATCGGCGCACCGGGTGCCTTCGCGCTGGGCGACGACGCAGCAACCGTAGCAACCGCACCGGGGCACGAACTGGTCGTCACCACCGATGCGATGGTGCGCGGCGTCCATTTCGACCAGCGCACGGCACCGGCCGACGTCGGCCGCAAGCTGTTGCGCGTGAACCTCTCCGACCTTGCGGCCAAAGGCGCCGAGCCGCTGGCCTACGTCCTGACGACGGCGTGGTCGCCCGACGTCACGCAGGAGTGGATCGAGGGATTCGCCAGCGGCTTGAAAGAGGATCAGGCCGCGTTCGGCATTCACCTGGTCGGCGGCGACACGGTCGCGGCGCCAACGGATCTGATTCTGTCGGTAACGATCTTCGGGCAGGTGCCGAGCGGCACCATGATCCGCCGCGCCGGCGCGCGGGCAGGCGACGACATCTATGTGTCGGGCACGGTCGGCGACGCATGCCTCGGCCTGCAGGTGGCGGAGGGGACGCTCGCACTACCGCCCGAGCATGAAAAGGCGCTGCGCGAGCGACTGGATTGCCCGACCCCGCGCGTGGAGCTGGGCCGCGCCCTGCGCGGCGTTGCGCATGCGGCAATCGACGTCTCCGATGGGCTCCTCGGCGACCTCGATCACGTGTGCGAGCAATCCCACCTCGGCGCCGATGTGCGGCTTGGGCAGGTTCCGCTGTCGGTGTCCGCCCGCCTGGCCCTGGCCAAGGTGCCGGGCGAGGACAAACGCATGCTCACCTTCGGCGACGACTACGAACTTCTATTCACGGCGGCCGCGGCCGATCGGGCGCGCATCGACCAGATCGCGGCCACTACCGGCGTGCCGGTAACGCGGATCGGCGTCATGCGGCCGGGGCAGGGGGTGCGGGTCCTCGATGCGGCGGGCGTCGAATTGCGGTTCGAGACCCTGGGGTACCGGCACTTCTAGGCCGCCCGGGGCGGCAGGCCCCTCGTTACCTGTGCTATAAGGTCGGCCCATGCGATGGATCATCATCACGGTCGCGCTTCTGGTGTTCCTCGGCGGCGGCCTGGCTGCGGTCATCTTCGTGCTCGGCAACTTCGAGCAATTTGCGACTGAGGAAAAGCAGGAGGTGCTGGTGCGGGGCTACGTGTCGATCGACAACGTGGCGTTCCCGGTGAACACTGGCACGGCCGTGGACCATTACGTCGGTATCGACCTCAAGCTCGAAGTCGCCGATGGCCGCAAGACGGGTGAGATCGAGGCGGTGGTGCCGCGCATCCGCGACGCCATCCTGCGGGATGCTCATAAGTCCCTGCCGCGCCGGGCGGATGGGATCGAGAGCATCGACCTTGCCAAGGTCAAGGAGCGGGCCAAGGTGAAGGCGAACGAAATCCTGGGGACCGAACTGGTCGCCAAGGTCTTGGTTACCCGGGTCGCCAAGCTGGTCGCCTGAACCTCCCGGCCGGGCGCGGGTAGGTCCTGCGGACCGCCCATCCGGCGCTTTGATCAATAATTGCGCGGACGTTTGCCTTTGCGGGGTAGGCGTGGCATAAAGCCGCCACTTTCCCGGGCGCCTTGCGTTCCCGGGTGACGCGCGTTCGGGGGTAGCGCGCCGTTCCATTTGCCCGCCGCTATTTTCCATTGTCCGACGAGGGGATGACGACATGCTGACAATGCATTGGCTCGCCATTGCGGCCGGTGTGTTCGCGGTGCTTTACGCGATCTACGCAAGCCGTTCGGTGCTGGCCGCTGACACTGGCACGGACCGCATGCGGGAGATTTCCGCAGCGATTCAGGTCGGCGCCATGGCCTATCTGAACCGCCAGTACCGCACCATCGCCATGGTCGGCATCGTGGTGTTCGTCATCACGGGCGTCTTCCTCGGCTGGTACTCGGCATTCGGGTTCCTGATCGGTGCAGTGCTCTCCGGCATTGCCGGCTACGTCGGCATGCTGGTCTCGGTGCGCGCCAACGTGCGTACCGCCCAGGCCTCGTCCAAGGGCCTGCAAGAGGGCCTCGACATCTCGTTCCGCGCCGGCTCGGTCACGGGCATGCTCGTGGCCGGTCTCGCGCTGCTGTCGGTCGCTGTGTACTACGCGATCCTGCTCGCCACCGACCTCACGACCCGCGAGATCGTGACGGCGCTGGTCGCCCTCGGCTTCGGCGGCTCGCTGATCTCGATCTTCGCCCGTCTCGGCGGCGGCATCTTCACCAAGGGCGCTGACGTCGGCGCCGACCTGGTCGGCAAGGTCGAAGCGGGAATCCCAGAGGATGACCCACGCAACCCGGCCGTCATCGCCGACAACGTCGGCGACAACGTCGGCGACTGCGCCGGCATGGCCGCGGACCTGTTCGAGACCTATGCGGTGACCCTGGTCGCCACGATGGTGCTCGGCTCGATCTTCTTCGAGGGCAACGCGATCCTGGATCAGGTGATGGTGCTTCCGCTCGCCATCGGCGGCGTCTGCATCTTCACGTCGATCCTCGGCACGTTCTTCGTCAAGCTCGGCGGCGGCACCAACATCATGGGCGCCCTCTATAAGGGCTTCATCGTGTCGGCCGTCACTTCGGCGGTCGTGATCTATCCGATCATCGCCGCCACCGTCGGCATGGACACCACCCTGCGCGCTGCGGGCGGTGCCACCTTTACCGGCATGGACCTGTACTGGACTGCGCTCGTCGGTCTGGTCGTCACCGGCCTCCTGATCTGGGTGACCGAGTACTACACCGGCACCAAGTCGCGCCCGGTGAAGTCGATCGCCCAGGCTTCCACCACCGGCCACGGCACCAACATCATCCAGGGCCTCGCCATCTCGATGGAAGCGACGGCGCTGCCGGTGATCATCATCTCGGCCGGCATCATCGTCGCCTACCTGTTCGCTGGCCTGTTCGGCGTCGCCATTGCGGTGACGGCGATGCTCGCTCTTGCCGGCATGGTCGTGGCGCTCGACGCCTACGGCCCGGTTACCGACAATGCCGGTGGCATTGCCGAAATGGCCGGCATGCCCAAGGACGTGCGCAAGATCACCGACGCGCTCGACGCGGTCGGCAACACCACGAAGGCAGTTACCAAGGGCTACGCGATCGGTTCTGCCGGTCTCGCCGCGCTGGTGCTGTTCGGCGCCTACACCCTCGACCTCGAGCACTTCTTCCCGAACCTCGACGTCGACTTCTCGCTGAGCAACCCGTACGTCGTCGTCGGATTGTTCATCGGTGGCATGCTGCCGTACCTGTTCGGCGCCATGTCGATGACCGCAGTCGGCCGCGCGGCCGGCTCGGTGGTCGTCGAAGTCCGCCGTCAGTTCGCCGAGATCAAGGGCATCATGGAAGGCACGGCGAAGCCGGACTACGGCCGCGCCGTCGACATGCTGACCAAGGCGGCGATCCGCGAGATGATCGTCCCCTCGCTGCTGCCCGTGCTGGCACCGATCGTCGTGTACTTCGTGATCCTGTGGATCACCGGCGAGCAGGCTGAGGCCTTCGCGGCTCTCGGCGCCATGCTGCTCGGCACCATCGTCACCGGCCTGTTTGTCGCCATCTCGATGACGGCGGGCGGCGGTGCGTGGGACAACGCCAAGAAGTACATCGAAGACGGCAACCACGGCGGCAAGGGTTCCGACGCCCACAAGGCGGCGGTTACCGGTGACACCGTCGGCGATCCGTACAAGGACACTGCCGGTCCGGCCGTGAACCCGATGATCAAGATCACAAACATCGTCGCGCTCTTGCTGCTGGCCGCACTCGCCGCGCACTAAGCAATCGCGCACACCACGAACGTGAACGGCCGGGGCTCGTCCCCGGCCGTTTCGTTTTTGCTAGGCTGTCTCCTCATCCGGGACAGGAGGCATCCATGACATTGCGTGCTTTGGGCGTGCTGCTGCTGTCGCTTGCACTCGCTCCGTCGGCGTTGGCGCAGGCGCCGGCCGCAGCAGGGGGCGGCGCAGGGGCGGGGCCCGCCATGACGCTCACCACCACGGCGTTTGCGGACGGTGGTGTGATCCCTGTGCGCTTCAGCCAGGCGGCGCCGGGCGCGGCGCCGGGTGAAGGCACTTCGCCGGAACTGAAGTGGGCGAGCCCGCCGGCCAACACCCGCAGCTTCGTGCTGCACTTTCACGACATGGAAGTCGTGCGCAATCGTACGACCGACGACCAGGTGCACTGGCTGGTGTGGAACATCCCTGCCACCGCCACAGGACTCCCCGAGGGCGTTGCGCGCGGTGCGACACTGCCCGACGGCAGCAAGCAGACCAGTGCAACGGGCCCGGTCTACCGCGGGCCGGGCGCTGGCGCGAACGGGCCGATGCACCACTACGTCTTCGAGTTGTACGCGCTCGACACCGTGCTGCCGGTGGATGCCGAGGCCGATGCATTCGCGACGCGCACCAAGGTGATCGAAGCGATGCAGGGCCACATTCTCGGCAAGGCAGTGTATCTCGGCTTGTTCCGCCGACCGAGCTGAGCGCGGCTGTGTCGCACTCGCGCGGCCGCCAGAGCGCTCCCGGCCTAGGCCGGGACTTTCAGGAAAGAAGTGGCCGGGCGTACAGCCCGGCCACGTGCGTCTTTGGGGGCTAGTTGCCGCCGACGCCGCGCGCAGACTGCGCGTTGAAGCGGCCGATGTTGCCCATGAACTGCTCCAGCACGTTCATCTCCCGCCCTCGGGTGGCGGTTTCGCGATCGACCGGATCGATGGCCATGGCGTCCGCCAGCGTGAAGCGCTGGATGTCGGACACCACGCCGCGATCGGTGAAGGCGATGGCGACGACCTGCTGGTCGAGCACATCCGGCCGCTTGTAGGGGGCGGTCTCGGTGAGCGCGCCGATGTAGTACCAGCGGTTCTTCTCGAAGGTCCCCGTGGCGGATGGGCTACCCAGCGCCACCAAGACGGTGTCGCGGGTGTCGGTGCCCGGTTTGATGCCCTGCACGATGCGCTCATTGAGCACGTAACCCCGGTTGTCGCGGGTCGGTGCGCACGCTGTGGTGGCGGCGGCCACAGCGAGGGCCGTGCCTGCCAGCAAAAGTCGGCCGAAGCTCGTCATCCCAGTTCCCGCGCTCCCCTGAGCGGCATATTGGCCGGGACCTTGGCCTGTCGCTTGAAGGCTGTCAACGAAGGGCCGGGCCTCGGCTATTGTCTGCCGGTGCTGAACCGCATCCTGTCCCGGCTGCGCCGCCCCGCCGAAATGCCGGCGGGAAGCGAGTTGTACTTTGCCCTCGTGCGCCAGGCGCGCCAGCCGGTGTTCTTTCGTGATTGGAAGGTGCCCGACACCGTGGACGGACGCTTCGACACGATCGTCGTCCATGCGGCTCTGCTGTTCCGCCGGCTACGCGCCCTGGGGCCGGCGGCACAGGCGCTGTCCGACGAAACCTTCGCTGCCATGACGGCCGATCTGGATCGCAGCGTGCGCGAACTTGGCGGCGGCGACATTGGCGTGGGCAAGCGCATGAAAGCGATCGGCCGCGCCTTCTATGGCCGCGTGCAGGCCTACGACGAGGCACTTGAGGGGAAGCAGAGTCTCGAAGACGCCCTGGTGCGCAACGTCTACCGCAACGCGCCCGTGGACGCGGCGGTGGTCGGCCGGTTGGCGGACTATGTGCGCAACGCGGTGTTGGCGCTCGATCGCCAGAGCCTTGCCGATCTCGCGCGCGGGCGGGCGGACTTTCCATCCGTCGAACCACCAGTCGGCTAGCACCGCTGCCTCCTAGGCTGCGCCTTAGCCGTTAAGGTGAATACCGGATGGCGGCACCGGGTGTCACATTGACACCATGGCGTCGCGGCATCGGGCAAACCCGCGCCGTCTTCCATGCGCCGTCGCGCTCGCCCCGAGGGCAGCCCGGCGCCGGGACGTGGCCCACAAGAACAACACCGGAGGCCCCCATGAATCAGAATTTCCTCAAGGCAGTCTGCGCGCCGGTAGCCGCGACTATGTTCCTCATCTCGGGCCCGCTGCAGGCAAACGCGGCGATGGTGCCGACGGAGCAGGTGGTCACTGCCGCCTCTCAGGCGAGCGTTGCTGCCGACCGGGCGCGCGTCAACGCGTTCCTCGACCGGGAAGACGTGCGCGGCGAGATGCAGCGCATGGGCGTCAGCCCGGCGGAAGCCAAGGCCCGCATCGCTGCGCTGTCGGACGCCGAAGTCGCGCGCCTTTCGGGCCGCATGGATGACGCCATCGCGGGTGGCAGCTTCCTCGGCGCTGTCGTCGGCATCGTGGTGGTCGTGGCCGTCGTGCTGCTGATCACCGACCTGCTCGGCATCACGGACGTCTACCCGATCGGTCCGGTGCGCTAGTCGCACCGAACGAACTGGTAGTGCCGATCCGGCTCGTCCTCGCAGCGCTCGCGCTTTGGCTCCTCGGAGCTTGCGCGGCGCCGCAGACGGCGAGGCTGCTGGAATCTAACGCCTCCGCCCTGCCGCGCTTCGCGCAGGTCGGAGGCGTCCCTTTTTACGCCCAGACCGACAACTATTGCGGGCCGGCCGCCCTTGCGATGGCCGCCACCTGGGCCGGCGTTCCCCTGACCCAGGAACGCGCCGGCGAGATGGTCTTCACGCCCGGCAAAGAGGGGACGCTGCGCAACGACGTGGTCGCTGCGGCGCGCCGCCTTGGGCTGATGGCGGTCGAACTCGACGACGTGTCGTCGCTGTTGGCCGAAGTCGCCGCCGGGCATCCGGTGATCGTGTTCCAGAACCTCGGCCTCAGCTGGGTGCCACGCTGGCATTACTCCGTGGTGCTGGCCTACGACCTCGACCACCAGACCATCGTGCAGCACTCCGGCATCACCCCCGACCGCGCCACCGACTTGAACGCCTTCGAGCGGACCTGGGCGCGCGGCGACTACTGGGCGGTGGTGCTCGTGCCGGCCGGCGAGCTCCCCGCAGCGGGCCGCGAGACGGCTCTCCTCGAAGCTGCACTCGGACTTGATCGCCTACACAATTACAATGCCTCTACAAAGGGTTATAAGTCGATCTTAAAGAAATTCCCCAGTAATACGCCGGCCTGGATGGGCCTTGGCAACAGCGAGTATGCGCGCGCGGACTTCGTGGCTGCTGCCGAGGCCTTCGAGCGGGCCGCTACAGTTGCACCCGGCGATCCCGCCGCCTGGAACAACCTCGCCTACGCCTATGCGGCCGCGGGCCGGAACCGCGACGCGCGCCGAGCCGCCGAGCGCGCCGTTGCAGCGGCGACTCCGGCCACCGTCGGGGCATACCAGGACACGCTACGCGAGATGGCCGCGCTTCCCATCGACTAGGTCTCGACGGGGGGCGGCGGCGGCGCAAACACCCGCACGGCGGCCGGCAGCACTCGGAACTGCGCCGGCGTCCGAGTGATGCGTTCGCCATCGGCATCGACATCGCGCGGGCGGCGAGTGGTGAGCATCACTTCGGTCGTGCGGAAGGCCCGCACCGTGGCCTTGCGGCCGTGGGTTCCCCGCTTGAGGTGCGGCAGCAGCGCGATCAGCTCCCACCAATGGCCTGCTTCGAGACTGAAGACGTCGAGGCGGCCGTCGTCGGGGAGCGCACCTTCGGCGACGCGGAGACCGCCCCCGTAGAAGACCCCGTTGCCCACGGACACCTGCAAAGTCCGGAACGTCTCGTCGCGACCATCATGGTGCACCGTGGCGGTGAAGGGCCGCGCCCGGCGGACGATGCGCCACGCCGCGATGGCATACCCGAGCCTGCCCCAGCGCTTCTTCGACTCTCGCGTAAGGCGGTGTGCGAGCTCGGTCGTCAGCCCGACGTGGGCGACGTTGAAGTACGGCACTCCGTTCGCCTCGCCGAGGTCGATGCTGCGCAAGTGGCCGGCGACGATGACGGCAGCCGCGGCGGCAGGATCGGCCGGCAGGTGGAGTGTACGGGCGAGGTCGTTCGCCGTGCCCAGCGGCAGGATGCCGAGCGGGAGCCGGGTATCGATGAGTCCCCGGGCTGCAGCGTTGACGGTGCCATCGCCGCCACCAACGATCACCAGATCGCACGCTGCTGCGTGCTGACGAATGAGGTTCGCGATCTCGTACCGGTTGGGCAGGTCCATCCGTTGCAGGGATATGCCGCCGCGCTCCAGTACCTGAACCGTGCCGTCAATCGACGCTGAACCACGCCGGGCATGGCGGTTAATGAGCAGCAGGGCGCGGCGGCTGGACGGCGGCATCGAACGAACATCTTGCACGAAACCCGCCGGTCGTAGGGCGCAAGTGCGAGGCCAGCGGTGCGTTGGGCGATGGCGTGCGGCGCGGCGCCCATGTGAGGCTTTTGCGCAGCCTCGCTCGTCGCCTAGCCCCGCGTCTCCAGCCGGCGAACCAGCCAGTAGCCGGTGATCGCCCAACTTCCGCCGATCACCCAGCCGGCCAGCACGTCGGTGGGCCAGTGCACCCCGAGGTACACGCGACTGCTGCCGATGGCTGCGGTGAGGACCAGGGCGAGGGCGAGCGCAAGGGTGCGGGCGCGCGGCTCCTGGCGACTGGTTAAGAGGAGAGCCCAGGTCAGGTAGGCCACCGCAGCCAGCATGGCGTGGCCGCTCGGAAAGCTCGCTGTTGTGACTTCGACCTCGTGGGCGACAAGGTCGGGCCGAGGCCGGGCGTAGCCGACCTTCAGCAGCATGCTCGCCGCTTCGGCGGTGCCGACGGCGATCCAGCCGCCGACCGCGGCGAGCGGCCGATGGGCGCGGAGCAGGGCCAGGGCGGCAAGCAGGCTCACCAGCGCCACCACTGTCAGGCTGCCAAGCGACGTGATGTCGCGCAGGGCCTGCTCCAGCCACGCCGGACCCAACGGGTCGGCAAGGTCGCCCGCCTCCCGCAACAGGAGGAGGAGGCGCTCGTCGAATCCGCGCGGCTCGAGGCCCAGGGCGGCCTCGCTGAGTTCGCTGAACGACCAGACGGCCGCAAGAGCAGCGAGCAGGACGGCCAGGGGTTTGCGAAGCGCGATCATTGACCCCCCGCGGCGCGGGCACTACGTATGCTGCACTTTGCGGCGCGGGCGCAGGCATCAATGCCCGGTGATCGGCGCATATTATTTTGTATTTTCAATACGGTACAGGACATTTCTGCGGTGGAACACGAAGAATCTTCCGGCCCCGAGTTCCGCCGCCTGGTGGAGGTTGCGAAGCTCGACCACGACGAGCGGCGCATCGAGTTTACTGCGACGGCCGAGGAACGGCAGGCGCTGGCGAAGCGCTTTGACATCCTGGCGATCGAAGACTTGTCCGGCGAGGCGTTCGTTCGCGCTATTGGCGGCGGTGGCGCACAGGCCCGCGTGACATTTACGTCGACTGTGGTACAAGCCTCCGTCGTAACGCTGGAGCCGGTCACCGCCCGCATCGACGAGGCATTTGAGGTCGATTTCCTCCCCGTCGCGGAAAGCGTTGCCACTAGGAGCTTCGAGGAAGAAGACGTAGACCCCGCTGCAGCCGAGCCCCCGGGCGAGGTCATCGACGGCTGGTTCGATCTTGGCGGCATGGTCGCCGAGTATCTTGCCCTATCGATGGATCAGTATCCGCGCGGCGCGGGCGAGGAATTTGGCGAGTATCGGGACGCCGAAGACGGCGAACCGGCAAAACAAGAGGGGCCCCTTGGGGCTCTGAAACACTGGAGGAGCAGGGCGTAACGTGGCCGTACCCAAGAGGAAAAAGACTCCGTCGACCCGCAACATGCGCCGGTCGCACGATCGCTTGGCCAAGTCGAGCTACACCGAGTGCCCGAACTGCGGCGAGAACAAGCGCCCGCATCACGTCTGCGGCTCCTGCGGCCAGTATGACGGTCGCGAAGTGACCGAGGCTGCCGAGGCCTGAGCCCGCAACGAAAGCTCCGCTGGAGCGCGTTGGCCTGCCTTCGCCGGTAGGTGATCTGACAATGGTGACCGCGTGAGTGCGACAGTGATCGCCCTCGACGTCATGGGGGGCGACCACGCCCCCGATATGGCGATCGACGGCGCGGCGCTGGCTTTGCCGCGCCTGCCGCACACCCGCTTCCTGCTGTTCGGTGATCAGGCGCGCCTCGAGCCGCTGCTGAAGCGCCACCCAAAGCTCGCCCACCAGGCCGAGATCCGCCACGCCGCCAACGTCATTGGCGCGGGAGACAAGCCGAGTCAGGCGCTGCGCAAGAGCGCGCAGTCGTCGATGCGCCTCGCCATCGAGGCGGTGCGCGACGGCCAGGCCGCCGGTGCGGTTTCGGCCGGCAATACCGGCGCCCTGTTGGCGCTCGGCATGTTCGTACTGAAGACCCAGCCGGGCATCGACCGCCCGGCCATGGTCAGCTACTTCCCGACTTCCCGCGGCGAAAGCGCCATGCTGGACCTGGGCGCCAACGTGCAGTGCGACTCCCGCAACCTGGTGCAGTTCGCCATCCTGGGCGCGGGCTTTGCGCGCAGCGTGCTGGGCGTCGAGCGGCCCGTGGTCGGCCTGCTGAACATCGGCGCCGAGGACCTCAAGGGCAACGACGCCGTGCGCGAGGCGGCGCAGATCCTGCGCGAATCCAAGTTCGGCTTCGACTTCCATGGCTTCGTCGAAGGCGACGACATCGGCGCCGGCACCGTGGACGTGGTGGTCACCGACGGCTTCACGGGCAATGTGGCGCTGAAGGTCACCGAGGGCACCGCCCGGCTCATCGCCTCGTTCCTCCAGCTCGCGTTCCGGCGCTCCGTCTTTTCCAAGATCGGCTACCTCTTGGCCAAGCCGGCCCTCGATTCGCTGCGCGCCAAGCTCGATCCGCGTCAGTACAACGGCGCCATGTTCGTCGGCCTGAACGGCGTGCTGGTGAAGAGCCACGGCGGCACCGACGCCCAGGGCTTCGCCAGCGCAATTTCGGTCGCGGCCGACATGGTGAAGGGCGACTTCAACGAGCGCATCCACGCCGACCTCGACGCCTTCGACCACCGCGAAGCGGCCCCCGCCAAGGTCGCGTCCTAAGCATGAGCGTGCGCCGGTCCGTCATCGTGGGCTGCGGCTCCTATTTGCCGCAGAAGGTCCTGACCAACCACGACCTCGCCAAGCTGGTCGATACGTCCGACGAATGGATCGTCGAGCGCACCGGCATCCGCACGCGCCACATCGCGGCAGAGGGCGAGTTCACCTCGCACCTGGCAACCAAGGCCGCGCAGCGCGCGCTGCAGGCAGCGGGCCTAAAGGCGGGCGACGTCGATCTGATCGTGCTGGGCACCACCACGCCGGACGAAACCTTCCCGGCGACGGCGACGCGGGTGCAGGAGCAACTCGGCATGACGCGCGGCGTCGCCTTCGACGTGCAGGCGGTGTGCTCAGGCTTCATCTTCTCGCTGGCGGTGGCCGACAACTTCCTGCGGCTGGGCCAAGCCGAGACGGCGCTGGTGATCGGCGCAGAGACCTTTTCGCGCATCCTCGACTGGTCGGACCGCTCGACCTGCGTGCTGTTCGGCGACGGCGCCGGCGCCGTTGTGCTGCGCGCGGAGCAGGCGACCGGCACGTCGCAGGATCGCGGCGTACTGACCACCAAGCTGCATTCCGACGGCCGCCAGCATGACCTGCTGTATGCCTCCGGCGGCGTATCCTCGACCAAGACCGCGGGCGTCGTGCGCATGGACGGCCCCAAGGTGTTCAAGCACGCTGTCGAAAAGCTCGCCGACGTGGTGCACGAGAGCCTCGCCGATGCCGGCCTTGGCGCCAGCGACGTGAACTGGGTCGTGCCGCACCAGGCCAACCGCCGCATTCTCGCCGGCGTCTCCAAGAAGCTCGGCATCGAAGACGACAAGGTCATCGTCACGGTGGACCACCACGCCAACACCTCGGCGGCATCGGTGCCGCTGGCGCTGACCGAGGCGGTGCAGGACGGGCGCATCAAACCCGACGACATCGTGGTGCTTGAGGCCATGGGCGGCGGGTTCAGCTGGGGCGCGGCCGTCGTTCGGATGTAACGCCGGGGCCGCAAACCCCAAGGTTTCTGCCGCCACGGCGTCGCAACTCCACGCTATATCTCATTGAGTTTGACCCATTTCTGGCCTCGGGCTAGCCTTGAACTTGGGGAGGGTCAGGCATGTCTACGATGACGCGGGCACAGCTCGCGGAGGCCGTCTATGAGCAGGTCGGCCTGTCGCGAAACGAGTCTGCCGACCTGGTGGAATCGGTGTTCAACGAGATCGGTGAGAGCCTGGTGAACGGCGACACCGTCAAGATCTCGTCCTTCGGCAGCTTCTACGTGCGCGAAAAGGGCACCCGCATGGGACGCAATCCGAAGACCGGCGACGAGGTGCCGATCCTGCCGCGGCGGGTGTTGGTGTTCCGTCCGAGCCATGTGCTCAAGGATCTGATCAATCGCGCCCTGTCGAAGACCACGCAGAGCTGATGGCCGGCGCGGCTGACGAGCGGCGCACCCGCACATGACCGAGAAAGCGCCCGGCGCATTTCGCACTATCAGCGAGGTAGCGACCGACCTCGAGGTGCCGCAGCACGTGCTGCGCTTCTGGGAGAGCAAGTTCACCCAGGTGCGGCCGCTGAAGCGGGGGGGCGGCCGGCGTTACTACCGGCCCGAGGACGTGGACCTGCTGCGCTTCATCCGGGCGCTGCTGTACGAGCAGGGCTACACGATCCGCGGCGTCCAAAAGGTTCTCAAGGAGCAGAACCGCAAGGGCGGTGAGGACGTGGGCGAAGCCGCTGCCGACGCGGGCGGCGCGCTAACGCCGGAACACCGCAAGCGGCTCAGCACGGTGCTCAAGGACCTGCACCACGCGCGCGACCAACTGCGCAAGACCCTCGGCTAACTAGGCCTCCGTGGACCGAACGGTTGCCGTTCTCCGGCACGATCGGGGAGGCGATGCCGGGTGCGCGCGACTCGCTTAGAAGCGCGATCACCTCTTCATCGAGCAGAACCGGCGCCGGGGCGAGGGGGACGGCCAGCACGAGCCATTCGGGTTCGCTGCGGTCGAGGGCTTTCAAGGCAGATCGCACGCTGGTGCCGGTGGTTACCCTTCGGCAGGGGCTGAAATGCCGCAGGAGCGGGCCCGGGCAGGGAACCAGCGGAATTGCTTAGGAAGGCAGGGGGCGAGTACAGTCCGCGCCGGTCGGAGTGTAGCGCAGCCTGGTTAGCGCACCAGACTGGGGGTCTGGGGGTCGGCGGTTCGAATCCGCCCACTCCGACCAGTAATTCAGATACTCACAGAATCGCCCAGGATCGGGGTCACAAGCGGGTCACATTTTGGCCCGCGGACTTCCGGTGCATTCGGTGTGAGCTCGACGGTTCCAGTGGGCGCCGGCGGAGGGTTCCGCTCGGCGTATCGCTGGGAGCAAGCGGGAGACTGCTCATTCCTCGACTCAACATTGGCAACCGGCCGCGGTCCGGAATAAGAAAGGCGCCGCGGGCCGACACGGTCGGATCCGCAATAGTGCGCTGCCAACCATAGGCAACAGCCCGCGTGCCCGCCCTCGCACCCCTCGTGACGATCGTTCTGCCCACCTACAACGGTGCGGCGCTGGTGCGGCGCGCTCTCGATGCCCTGCTAGCGCAGGAGTATCCCAGCATCGACATCCTCGTTGCGGACGATGTCTCTACGGACGATACGGCCAGCATCTGCGAGGAATACGCGGCCCGGTATCCACGAATTCGCGTCCAGCGGAACGTGAGGAACCTGGGTGCATGGGAGAACTTTGCGCAGCTTGCGCGCCAGGCGAGCGGAAAGTACCTGCTTTGGGCATCTCAGGACGACTGGTGGGATCCAAGGTTCGTTGCGGCTCTGGTCGAGCCGATGGAGCGCGACCCCGAGTTTGTTGCGGCCTTGTCGGCGGTTCGCTTCACGTATGTGAACGAGGTGGCGCCACCCTTCATTAGCCGCTTCACCGGCAAGTCCCGGCCAGACCGTCAATCCCGTCGCGCCCTGCTGAAGGCGATGTTCAGCAAGCGGAGCGCCGACGGCGCGATGAACCGCACCAACATGTACATCCACGGCCTGGTACGTACCCGCTCGTTTCAGGCCGCTATGGCTGCCTATCCCGGTGTCATTCTTCACGAGCGGCAGGTGGTCTGCCACTGGGTCCTGAAGGGGCGCCTGGCGTACGTGGACGAGGTGCTGTGCGAGAAGCACAAGAACTTGGTTCCGGTGGGTCAGCGCCACGGTGAAGAAGCGGCATTCGTGGTTGCCCGATCAAGTCCGTTCCTGCCCTTGCGCTACGCGTCGGACATGGTGGGAAGCATTCTGCGGTCGGGCGACATTCCGGCGGAGCGAAAGTTTTGGGCGGTCGCTTGCGCTTGGTATTACCTCGCGGCATCGGCTCGCAAACAAGCGGAACGCGCTTTGATTGGCGCGCTGCCGAAGTCGCTGCTCCAAGTGATCAGCGGCCGCCGCAAGGCGAGACGCGCCACCTAAACGCGCCACCGAGAAGCCCGTGCCTGCGTATCCGGCCGACGTCTAGACCATCCCTACACCGGGCGGCGATTTATGCTATTGACCGTCGCCCGTACCCCTTCGGCGATCGCGGCGAATGTCCTGGTGTGTTTGCGATAACTCGGCTGACGCTTCAGCAACGGCGGTGAGGTCTACGTGACGGGAGCCCGCGAACTTTCGGCCTGCCGCGCCTGTGGAGCGCAGTTGCGCTCGTTCATGAGCTTCGGGCGCATGCCGCTCGCCAACGCATTCCTGGCGCCCGCTGAGTTCAGCAAAGAATACTTCTATGAGCTGAAGCCTGCGCTCTGCGGAGGGTGCGGCCTGTTTCAGATCACCGAGCAGCCGGCCCCGGAACAGATGTTCCATCCGCAGTACGCCTTCTTCACGCGCACCTCGAAGAGCATGGTTGCACACTTCGGCGCCTACGCGCGCTGGGTGCAAACGCAATTCGCGCCGAACTTCGTGGTTGAGGTCGGTTGCAATGATGGCGTGCTGCTGGAGACTTTTGCCCGGCAAGGTGTGCAGCACCTTGGCATCGAGCCGTCAGCGAACGTCGCCGCGGTGGCGGAGAAGCACGGCGTCCGGACGCAGGTTGCGTTCTTCGGCGAGGCAGTCGCGCGGGACGTTCGTACTCGCCACGGCGCCGCCGACGTGATCCTCGCAGCCAACGTCATCTGCCACATTCCAGACATTCGCGGCGTCGCTGCGGGCGTGGCTGCCTTGCTGGGCCCGAAGGGAGTGTTCGTGTTTGAGGAGCCGTATCTCGGGGCCATGATCGACAAGGGCTCGTACGATCAGATTTACGACGAGCATGTCTTCATCTTCTCGGCCCAATCGGTGGCAGCACTGTTCCGTCCGTTTGGGCTGGAGCTCATCCAGTGTTTGCCACAGCCGACTCACGGCGGCTCCATGCGGTACGTGGTGGCGCGTGCTGGGGCGCGGCCGGTGACCGAGTCCGTGGCGCGTACACTTGCGCTCGAGGACATGCAGGGCCTCCAGCGCAGCGAGACCTACGAACACTTCCGCGCCCGCTGTGAACGCAACCGCGAGCAGTTGGTCGGCCTTGTGCGCGATCTTCGCGCCAAGGGGCACCGAGTGGTTGGTTACGCCGCCACGTCGAAGAGCACTACGGTGCTGAACTATTGTGGCCTGGGTCCGGACGATATCGAGTTCATCTCTGACACCACACCGGAGAAACAGGGAAAGTTCACGCCCGGCACGCACATTCCCGTGCGGCCGCACGAGGACTTCACGCGCCGGTACCCCGACTTCGCCGTGCTGTTCGGCTGGAACCACGAGGCCGAAATCCTAGGCAAGGAACAAGCGTTCGCCGCGGCGGGTGGCAAGTGGATCAAGTTTGTGCCGGGAGTCCAATTGGCGTGATTCCATGCAGCGATCCTCGCGCGCAGTACATGGCGCAGAAGGACGATATCGACGCCGCCATCGCGCGGGTGCTCACGAGCGGCAGCTATGTCCTCGGCCCCGAGGTCGCTGCGTTCGAAGTGGAGTTCGCCCAATACGTCGGTGTCCGGCACGCGGTGGCCGTGGCCAACGGAACCGATGCCATCACGCTTGCGCTGCGCGCACTCGGCATCGCTGACGGCGAAGTGATCACTACCCCACTCACGGCGGTTGCCACGGTGGCCGGCATTGTGGCGGCCGGCGCTACCGCGATTGTGTGCGACATCAACGCCGACACGCTGACGCTCGATCCCTCGGCGGTGGAGCGTGCCATCTCGCCCCGTACGCGAGCGCTGTTGCCCGTGCATCTCTACGGCGGGGTCGCCGATCTAGATGCACTTACCGAGATCGCGCGCCGGCACGGCGTGCGCTTGATCGAAGACTGCGCACAGGCCCCCGGTGCGCGCTGGCGGGGCCGGGCGTGCGGCAGCTTCGGTGACATCGGCTGCTTCAGTTTCTACCCCACCAAGAACCTCGGTGCGCTCGGGGACGGCGGCATGGCCGTCACCGACGACGAGGAACTGGCGGCGCGGCTGCGCCGCTTGCGCCAATACGGTTGGGACGCGCTTCGCAATACCCGCGAGACCGGCATCAACTCGCGCCTCGATGAAGTGCAGGCGGCGGTGCTGCGGGTTAAGCTCAAGCGCCTGGATGCCGACAATGCTCGGCGCCGCCAGATCGCATCGCGCTACGACGCAGGCCTTGCCGGGCTTCCGGTGACCACCGTCCGCGCCGACGCCCAGACCAGCCCAGTGCATCACCTGTACGTGGTGCGGCTGCGCGACAGGGCAGGCGCCCTGACGGCCCTAGAGGCACGCGGAGTGCGGGCCGGTGTTCACTATCCATGCCTAGTGCACCACGAGCCCGGATATGCTTCCCGCGTGCGGGCAGTGGGGTCGATGGCTGTTGCGGAGGACGCGGTCGAGACGGTCATCAGCTTGCCGATGTTCCCTCAACTCACGGATGCCCAGGTCGATGAGGTGATTGCTGCACTCCGGGAGGTGCTGCAGGCGCGCGCCGCGGCCTGAGGCGAGCGGTTGCGATGCGGGGCGAGGCGGAAATTCTCCGCTACACCCTCCAATTCAACGTGTATATTTGGTTCAATTGGCGGCATTCGCGCACGCGAGCTAATCTTTGCTTTGCTCGATTTTTGCCTGCGACATTTTCCCAATTTGATTTTGAAGCGTGTCCGATGTTCAACCGCAACGCGTTCGAGCGCGACAAGCGGCGTCAGGCCGCCGCGCAGGGGCAAGACGCTCAGCTCAAGTCACTGGCGCACGACCTCAACGTCGCTTCGTACCAGTACGACTACGGATACCAGTGGACGTGGCTCGGGATGCCGATCATCCAGCTGCCGCCCGATATCCTGGCAGTGCAGGAGATCCTCTGGGAGGCGCGTCCGACCCTCGTAATCGAGACCGGCGTCGCTTGGGGCGGCTCGATCGTCTTCTACGCGTCGATCTTGCAGTTGATCGGCGAGGGCCGCGTCGTTGGCATCGACAGCGTGCTGCCCGATGAGAACCGCCGCGAGATCCTGAAGTATCCGTTCTCGCACCGGATCACGCTGCTCAATGGCTCGAGCATCGCCGACGAGACGTTGGCGGCGGTGCGTGACTTGGTGCGCCCGGACGACCGCGTCATGGTCATGCTCGATTCGAACCACACACACGATCACGTCCTCGCCGAGCTTCGGCGCTACGCGCCTTTGGTAAGCAAGGACCAATACCTCGTCGTTAGCGATACCTGCGTCGAGTATTTTCCCGACCAAGTGCCACGCAAGCGGCCATGGGGACCGGGCGCCAATCCCTTGACGGCGCTGCGGGCGTACCTCGCGGAGACAGACCGGTTTGCGGTCGATGAACACATCGACAACAAGCTACTGCTCACCTACACGCCGCACGGCTATTTGCGATGCGTGAAGTGACGGCCCTCGCTGCGTCGCCCCCCACGTCCATCTGGGAGGGTATCTACCCGACGCTCGCGGAGGCACGGGGGGGGGGCGACGAGGTGTTTGCCGCAAGCGGATGGCTTGAGCGGCTTACCGCGGGCCACAGCCAGCGCAAGAAGGCGCACGCTAGTGGCGCGCTCGAGACAGCGACCACGACCGACTATGTGCTGTATCCGGTCGCGGCCCTCGCCGCCCTGCGCAAGCAGCCGTTGCGCATCCTGGATTTCGGTGGCGGCCTGGCGAATGCGTTCTATCCATTGCTGGGGCACCTTGGCGAGACTGCCGCATTCGAACTGCACGTGGTCGAAAACGCCGCTGTGTGTGAACGGGGCCGCGCGCTGGTGGGTGATACGCGGGTCGTCTTCCACGAAACGCTCCCTGCCGTGGGGCGGTTCGACATCGTGCATGCGGGCAGCTCGCTGCACTACGTCGACGAGTGGCAGGCCGCCATCGCTCGCTTCCAAGCCTACACTCCGGCATACCTTATTCTCGCCGACGTGCCAGCGGGCGCGATACCGCGCACCATGGCGACGCGGCAAAATTATTATGGCGCCACCATTCCGTGTTGGCTGTTCCGCCTCGATGAGCTTCGCGCGGCGTGCGAACGCAATGGCTATCGAATGGCCTTCCAGGCCCGCTTCAAGCGACCATACCTTGCCCAAGACATTCCGCCGCCGATGGCGGCGCTGCCGAGCGCCTACAGGCTGGAGGCGTTCTGCCAGCTCCTTTTTGCGCGAAGCGAACTATGAAGGTCGCCAAGCTGTGGACCGACCTGTCGGCCGGGCTGTTTCGCGGCATCGACAGTGCCGTGCTCGACGATTTCCGCGCACCGGGCGGGCTCAACCGGCGCTTGGCGGCGTGGGATCCCGGGGAGCAATCCCTGCGCTATTTCAAGTTCCTCCTGTTGCACGTTGCGCAAAGCAAGCCGCCACAGTTCTTCGAGCGCTACAGGCGCCTTGGCGAGGTCGGCATCGGCCGGCCGGTGAGCGTTGCCGTCAACGGCTGTGCGATCAACGCCGATCATCTCTTTGCCGTTGAAGAGGCGATGTTCCTCGAAGCGGCGATTGCACCGGAGTCCTTGCGCACGGTTGTGGAGATCGGTGGGGGGTTCGGCCGCACGGCGCAAGCACTGCTGTGTCTAAACCGGCACGTCGAACGATACCTCATTGTCGACCTGCCGGAGATGCTGCGGCTGAGTGAACTGTACCTGCGCCGCGCGCTTCCGCCGGCGTTGTTCGACAAGGTGAGGTTCGTCAATGCCCTGGAGCCGCGCGAGGATGTCAACGCCGACTTGGTGTTGAACATCGACAGCTTCCAGGAAATGCCGCGTGAAACGGTGCTGCAGTACATGCGCAGTCCCATCGGCCAGGCACGTGTCTTCTACACCAAGAATCCCATCGGCAAGTACGAGCCGCAGAGCGTGGGTATTGAGGTGCGGGACCGCACCGCACTGGCGGAAGTGCTGTCGCTGGGTCTGTGCACGGACGTCCTCGACATTTTCGACACTGACGCGCTGGCGCGCGCGCGCGCCGGATACCTTGCCAACTATTTGCCCGGACCTTCTTGGCGCGTTTTGGCCGACGCGCCAATGGACATGTTCCCCTACCTCCACCATGCCCTGTACGAGCGCGTGCCGTGACAGGGATCGATGGGCGCTCCTTCTTGATCACGGGAGCAAGCGGCTATCTAGGCAGCGCCGTCGCGCGGGCACTGGGCGAACACCGCTGCAACCTGCGGCTCATGAGCCGCGCCGAGCCCGCTCGACGACTGCACTGCGTCGCAACGGCAACGACGTTCGTCTCTGACGGACGCCAGACAGACGATTGGATCAAGGCGATCGACGGCATCGAAACCGTCTTGCACTTTTCGGCGCAGACCAACCTGCGCTTCGCCGAGGCCGATCCTGTTGCGGATGCCGAGGCAAACGTGAGGCCGATGGCGGCGCTGCTCGCCGCGGCCGCCCACGCTAAACATCCGCTGCGCATCATTTTCGCCAGCACCGCAACGGTCGTGGGGCTGCCTGAACGCATGCACATAGACGCGTCGCTTCCCGACCGGCCGGTTTCCGTATACGACCGCCACAAGCAAGAGGCCGAGCAATTGCTGCGTGCCGCCGTGTCGCCCCGATTGCGCGGCTGCAGCTTGCGCCTCGCGAATGTGTATGGGCACGGAGTCCAGTCCGGCAATGGTGAACGCAGCGTGCTCAACGCAATGATGCGGCGCGCGCTTGCGGGACAGCCGCTCACGCTATTTGGCGATGGCCACTACGTCCGCGACTGGATTCACGTAGAGGATGTAGTTGCGGCATTTCTTGCGGCAGCAAGAGCGCCCGACGCCGTACTCGACGGGGCGATCTTTCTGGTCGGCACGGGCACAGGCCATACCCTCGCCGAGGCCTTCCGACTGGTTGCAGCCAAGGCGGAGGATGTTACAGGCCGTGCAGTGCCCGTGACATCCGTGCCGGAGCCTGCCGATTTGCATCCTATCGAGCGGCGCAACGCGATCGTTGATCCCGTTGGATTCGTCTCCGCCACCGGCTGGATGCCCCAGCTCGCGCTGCGGGACGGCATTGCCGCGGACCTACCGAAATATCTGTCCGAGCGCAAGACGACTGCAGGACTGGGGGGCGCGCATCAATGAGTATTCATCTGCCTAGCATCAGCGAGTGCCGTTCGATCGACGCGCGGTTGCCGGACAGCGGGAGTGATTCCTCGCGCCTCAGCGTCTTCGAGAACGGCCGCCAAGTTCCGTTCGCCGTGAACCGCGTCTTCCTGATCCACACCGATCGCTCCACCACGCGCGGTCATCATGCCCATCGGCGATGCTCGCAGGCCCTGATCTGTGTTGCAGGAACCTGCGAAGTGACGGTGGATGACGGTCGCAACCGCAAGCAAATCGCGCTCTCCGGGCCTGATCGCGGCGTGCTGGTGCCGGCGGGGATCTGGGCGGAGCAGCGCTACAAGGTACGCGGCACCATCCTGATGGTGCTGTGCGACCTTCGCTACGACGAGGATGACTACATTCGGGACTACGAGGAGTTCTTGCGATATCGCGCCGCCTACGCGCCAGTGGCTAGCGTTTCGTAAGATGCGTGTCGTAGTCACTGGTGCGTTGGGGCACATCGGTTCGCGCCTCATCCGCTTCCTCCCGGAGCGCTTTCCCGGCGCCGACCTGATCCTGATCGACAACCTGTCGACGCAGCGCTTCCCGTCGCTGTTCGATTTGCCCGCCAGTGGCCGCTTCCGCTTCGTCGAGGGCGATGTGACCCGGATGGAGCTTACGCCGCTGATCAGGGGTGCGAGCGGCGTGGTTCACCTCGCGGCCATTACTGACGCGGCAGGGAGCTTCGATCGCGCCGCAGAAGTCGAGCGCAACAACTTCGCTGCCACAAGCCGCGTGGCAGAGGCGTGTGGCGAACTGGGCGTGCCTCTCATTGCACCTTCCTCCACCAGCGTGTACGGCACCCAAAAGGACGTCGTGGATGAGGACTGCGGTCTCGAAGATCTGAAACCGCAGAGCCCCTACGCGGAAACGAAGCTCAAGGAGGAGGAACTCCTTCGCGATCTCGCGCGCCGAGGGCTGCGAACCGCGTCGCTCCGCTTTGGGACGATCTTCGGCACGTCGCCGGGCATGCGCTTCCACACTGCCATCAACAAGTTCTGCTGGCAGGCCGTGTCGGCACTGCCTCTGACGGTTTGGCGCACCGCATACGAGCAGCGGCGCCCTTACCTGGACATCGAAGACGCAGCGCGCTGCGTGGCCTTCTTCCTGGAAGGGGATCGTTGCGACGGCCGCGTCTACAATGTCGTTACGGCGAACGCCACCGTTCATGAGGTGGTGGACCGAATTCGCGCCCACGTTCCCGAACTTGCGGTGCGCTTCGTCGATGAACGCATCATGAATCAGCTTTCGTACGAGGTGCGAGCAGACCGTATCCAGAAGGCGGGGTTCCGCTTCACTGGCAGCATGGAGCGCGGCATCGCCGACACGATTGCGCTGCTGCGGCGCGCCAACAGCCTTCCGCTGGGAGCTGAGTGATGGCCTTGCGCAAGGGCATCCTGCTGGCTGGTGGCCGCGGCACGCGCCTCCATCCAATGACGATCGCAGTGAACAAGCACCTACTGCCGATCTTCGACAAACCGTTGCTCTATTATCCGCTGACTACGTTGATGCTCGCCGGCGTTCGCGAGGTCTTGGTGGTGTCCGACGCCGCTGACCTGCCAGACCTCCGGCAGGCGATCGGTGATGGCAGGCGGTGGGGCCTGTCGATCCAGTACGCTGCACAGGTCGGTCCACGCGGCATCGCCGACGGCCTCTTGGCTGGTGCCGACTTCGTTGGTGGCGCCCCGTTCTGCCTGGCGCTGGGCGACAACATCTTCTTCGGCCACGGCATTGCCGAGATTCTGGCCGACGCCGCGCAGGGCGCCCTGGAAAACAAGGCGGTGATCCTGACTCAGACCGTGGCGGAGCCGCGCCAGTACGGTGTGGTAAAGTTGGATGATCAGGGCAGGCCGGTACTTCTTGTCGAGAAGCCAATCGATCCGCCGTCCAACCAAGCAGTAACGGGAATCTACTTCTACGATTCGCGCGCGGTTGAATTTGCCAGGCAGTTGCACCCGTCGCAGCGCGGCGAGCTGGAAATCACCGACCTTAATCGCATCTACCTGGAGCGTGGCGACCTGTCGGTGAAGCCGCTGGGCCGCGGCATTGTTTGGTTCGACGCTGGCACAGCCCAGCGCATGCTACTTGCCGCTGAGCTCGTCCAGGTGATCCAGTCGCGTCAGCGCACGGGTATTGCCTTTCCCGAGGAGCTGGCGTTTCGGCTTGGGCTGATCGATTTGCGCGCCTTCGCGCTTCTCGTGGACGACATGCCGCACGGTGAGTACCGGGCCTACCTCGAGACGGTGCGCGAGGAGTTCCATGTACCGGCGAAGGTTCAGCAGTGAAGGTGGAACGCTGCGCGTTGCCGGGTGTTCTGATTCTGCGCCCCCAGACCTTCCGGGATGAACGCGGCGCCTTTTTCGAAAGTTACCAAGCCGAGCGGTTCGCCGCCGCCGGCATCGTCGGGCCATTCACTCAAGACAATCGTTCGGTGTCTCATCCCAACGTCTTGCGGGGCCTGCACTACCAGGTGACGAAGCCGCAGGGCCACCTAGTCACGCTGACGCGGGGGCGGGTGTTTGACGTCGCGTTGGACCTCCGCCGCGGTTCGCCCGCCTTCGGCCAATGGCATGCCATGGAGCTAGGTGCGGACCCGCCGGTGCAGGCCTACCTGCCGCCCGGCGTGGCCCACGGCTTCTGCGTCCTGGGCGGGGAAGGGGCCGACATCTGGTACCGCTGCGCCGGCAACTACCAGGCGGCCGACGAGGCCGGTGTTCTTTGGAACGACCCCGAACTAGGGATTCCTTGGCCGCTGGAGCATCCGGTCCTTTCGGCAAAGGACCGGGCGTGGCCGCGCCTGGCGGACATTGGGCCAGATCGACTCCCCCACATTTGAGGTTCCGCTGAGGCGCGGTCACGGGCGCGGACCCGTCCCGCTGCCAGCATACGGGACAACCCCTAAGCGGTAGTGCGGACGCCGCCGTGCGGCCATAGGCATAAGGATAAGCATCAACATCACATCTTGAGGGAGGAGGAGAACGCGTGCCTTGGTCAGCGGGAGTTCTGTTCACCCGCAGCGGTGTGGTGATGGAAGGTGCTGCAAGTGCCAGGACCCAAATGCTCGACGCGGTGCGCACGAACGCAGCATCAACAGCGTGGCAACTCGATCCATATCCGCCGATGCGGGACATGCAGCGTTCCATCGCGGAAGATCCGCGACGGGATCTTCGGCATCCGAAGCCTGCGCGCGTCGCGCTGAAGTCCTAGGCGCGCCTTGCACGACGCGACGGATCCCGTTCCTGGCGGCCAGGATGCAGCAATTGCCTTTCTTGCCGATCCGGCGACGCACGGCGGGGCCCTCGTGCGGCGTATCGATACGCATTGCTCGGTTGTGTTCCTAACCGGCGAGCACGCCTTCAAGCTGAAGCGCGCGATCCGCTACCCGTACCTTGACTATTCGACGCTGGAGCGGCGCCAGAGGGCCTGCGAAGACGAAGTGGCCTTGAACAGGCGCACGGCCCCTGCGCTGTACCTTGGCACCCTAACGGTCACCAAGGATGCCGGCGGTAGCCTTCACCTGGGCGGCGACGGCGAGGTGGTCGAATGGCTGGTGCAAATGCGCCGCTTTCCCGACGACTCCTCGTTCGATCGCATGGCGGAGCGTGGCCTCCTTACCGATGCGCTGATGGACGCGACGGCAGATACCATTGCCGCGTTCCATGATCGGGCCGAGGTCAGGACGGAAACCGCGGCCGGCGCGTCGCTGATGGAAATCGTCGCGGAGAACGCCGTGCTGTTGGGGCAGGCACCTCCCGCGGTGGTCGATCAGGATGCCGTGCGCGCCTTCAATCAGGCCGCCACAGCCGCCGCGGCACAACAACGATCATTGCTCGAGGTGCGCCGCGAGCGGGGCAAGGTGCGCCGATGCCACGGCGACCTCCACCTGCGAAACCTTTGCCAGTTCGAGAATCGCCCCACCTTATTCGACGCCATCGAGTTCGATGAGCGCCTGGCGACGATCGACGTACTTTACGACTTGGCCTTTCTGTTGATGGATCTCTGGCACCGCGGCCTGTATCCACAGGCGAACCGGTTGCTCAATCGCTACATCGATCGGACCGGAGACATCGCCGGTCTGGCCGCTCTGCCGCTGTTCCTTTCAACGCGCGCCGCCATTCGGGCGCATGTCGCGCTGGCCGCATCTGCGCGCGCCGCGGAGAAATCGCGGCACTATGCCGAGGCGCGGCAGTACCTCGATCTGGCGATTTCGTTCCTGCAGCCGCAGCGGCCGAGTTTGTTGGCGATCGGCGGACTATCGGGTACGGGCAAGACCATCCAGGCGCGCAGGATTGCGCCCAGCCTCGGCAACCCGCCTGGCGCCCTGATCCGGCGCAGCGATGTGACTCGGAAGCGGATTCTTGGCGTTGCGGAAACAACGCGCCTGCCACCTGCCGGCTACACACCTGAGGTGACCCATCGCGTCTACCGCACGCTGCTCGAGGAGGCCGAGGTTGGACTCCGCGCGGGACAAGCGGTGGTCATCGATGCCGCGTGCGCACGGCTCGAGGAGCGGACTGCGCTTGCAGCACTGGCAGAAGAGCTGTGCGTGCCGTTTCATGGTGTCTGTCTGCAGGCGCCGCTGGATGTCCGCCTGGCCCGCGTCGGGACGCGGACCGGGGACGCTTCGGACGCAACCACCACCGTGGTCCACCAGCAAGACACCCGCGAAGTCGGCCCCCTCGCTTGGCCGCGCATTGATGCGGGACACTCTGCCGCCGAAACCACGGAAGCTATTGTCGCGGCGATATCCCGCTCGGAGGGATAGGGGATCAGGCGTCGGCACCTCGCCACACGGGGAGAGGCCGCGAGTTCGGTGGACGCCAAAAAAGGTTACATGCTCCCGCCTGTCCGATAAGAAAAGGTTGCCTTGCGCCGGCCCGGACGACTCCGAACACTGGGGTGGGAGGAGATCGTGGCGGGTTTGCGTCTTGTACGGTCCAATCAGAACCGCGCCGCAGACCGGCCCGCGGTCGCGCCCGGGTCGGACGACCTCGGGCGGCTTATGGCCGCGGCGCAGGGGGGCGATCGCTCAGCCTATCGCGAGCTCCTGACGCGGATTGCCGTTCCCCTGCGCTCCATCGCGGCGCGGCAGTTGGGCAACCCGAGCGACGCCGAGGAGGTCGTTCAGGACATTCTCCTCACGATCCACGCCGTGCGGCACACCTATGACCCGGCCCGGCCGTTCCTTCCCTGGCTCGTGACGATCGCGCGCAGGCGGGTCGTCGACCGCCTGCGTTCGCACGCCCGCGACATCGTGTCTTCCCTGGAAATCCAATTGGAGACGGAAACCTTCTCCGCTTCCCCCGCGGATACGCCGGAACGGGACTGGAGTCCGAGCGCCTTGCAGGCCGCGATCGACGGGCTTCCAGACACGCAACGCAAAGCGGTGACGATGCTCAAGCTGCAGGAGATGTCGCTCGCGGAGGCCGCCGCAGCGAGCGGCCTATCGATTGGGACCCTTAAAGTCGCAACGCATCGTGCGATCAAGCGGCTGCGATCCGTTCTGCTCGGAGATGCCAATGAGAGCCGCTAGCGACGACCTGATCGAGCTGCTGGTGGCGGGGGCGGAGCCTGTGCGGAGGCTTCCATCGCCGGCCAGGCGGATGGCACGGTGGCTGCTGTTCGCATTTGTGTTGCTTGCCGTCTTCGCGGCCGGCCATCCGTTCCGCTACGACATTTTACATTGCGTGCAGCAGCCGTTGTGGATCGCACTGTGCGGAGCGGCCCTCGCGACTGCGGTCCTTGCGGCCGCAGCGGCATTCACCCTCAGCATTCCCGGGCGGTCGAAGTACTGGGCACTGCTGCCCGTACCGTCCCTGCTTGTCTGGGTTCTTGTAATCGGCATGAGGACATCGTGGGTCGGCGCCGAGGTGGATGCGCTTGGCGTTGCTGGCGTCGCAGACGCGATAGGCACCGTGGTCCTGCTGGGCATCCCGCTGGCGGTGATCTCCGCCGTGATGCTTCGCCATGCTGCGGGCCTTGCGCAGAGGTCGGTGCCAACGATGGCCGGGCTTGCCATCGCCGGCGTGGCGGGGACAGCCCTGTCCCTATTTCATCCCCTTCACGCAACCGTCTGGCTCGTTGCATCCAGCGCGGGTGTGGCTGCGTTGTTCCTGATCGCCGGCTCACTCGTCGGTCCGAAGCTATTGGCGTGGGCGGCACGCTAAATACTCAATCCCTGAAACGCGACGGAGAAGCACGATGCGAAACCTCTATGTCATGACAGCGGCGGCGCTCTTTTTGGTTCCCGGGGTCGCCTTTGGGCAGACCAAAGAGGTGAAGGACTGTGCCGAGTGTCCCGTGATGGTGGAGATCCCGGCGGGCAAGATGCTCCGCAGCGATCGGCTGGACATGCCGGACTACCCGGTAGAATTTGCGAAGCCCTTTCTGGTCGGCAAATTCGAGTTGACCTGGGACGAGTTCGATCATTTCCGCGACGATACCAAACGAGACATGAAGGGCTGCACGTGGTTCTCGATCGCCGGCAATCGGCCAATGCCGGGTAAGGACATCGACGAGGCGTTTGATCCCGACATCCACATTCAGGAGCGGGACGAGCCCGTCGTGTGCGCGAGCTTCGAGGACGCCGAGGCGTACACCAAGTGGCTCTCGGAGAAGACGGGCGAGAAGTACCGCCTGCTGACCGAGGCGGAGTGGGAGTACGCCGCGCGCGCGGGTAGCCCGAACAACTCCGCTTGGTGGACGACGTTCAATACAACGCGCTTCGAGATGATGAACTGCGGCGATTGCCCGGGCCAGGACACGATGGGTCGCGAAGACTGGCTGTTTACGTTCTCGGTCGGGAAGTATCCGCCGAACCCGTGGGGTTTGCATGACATGGGCGGCAATGCTGGCGAGTGGGTGCAGGATTGCTTCAATCCATCGCTCGAAAAGGCGCCCCGCGACGGTACCGCCTGGCTTGAGGGCGACTGCGGCCGCCGCATCGTGCGCAGCGGCAACTGGCACCACGAGCGCGCGTTCCTGGCCGGGTTCCGCGTGCCGACCCCAGTCAAGACGCGCATCAACGACGTAGGGTTCCGCGTAGCGCGCACAGTCGATTAAAGCGGCTGTTGCGCACGCTAGCCGCAGGCCCGCGACAACAAGGAGCGCGGGGGACGCAAGCCTGCGTCCCCCGCGTGCCCCGCTACAGCGCGGGTGTTCCCTCGATCTTGCGGATGGCGGTGGCGACGCGGCGCCCGTCTTCCATCACGTACGTCACCTCGACGCGCTGGCCCGCGGTGAGGCCGGTGATGATGTCGTTGGACGGCGTGCGGATGTAGTACGTGTCGTTGCCAAGCGTCATGGTGCTGTTGGCAATGTCGAGCGTGCGGACGGTTCCGGACGTGGTGGCCGGCATCAGAGTGGCAAGGCCGTTCCGATCATCCACATCGTTCGGGTCCGTGGTGGTGATCAGCCTCTCGGCCGTGCGGGCAGCAAACTGCGCACCCCCCAGTGTGTCGAGCGCGATCGCTGTCTTGGCGATCTGCGCCGCTAGCCGGTAGCTGATGGCAGCCATGCCGTCGGCCGTGGTGATGGCTCCATCGGCGCAGGTGCCGCCCGCGGCCGCGACGTAGGCTTCGTCGCCCGGACCGACGAGGCAGTTCAGCGCCATCCGCATGTTGCTGTGGACGGCCTCGATCGTTGTCGCCGCAGCCGCGTCCTGGGCGTATTTGGCGGCGATTGCGGCTGCCTCGTTGGCGGCGAAGGCGGGGGCGGCGGCGAGGGCGATCGTCACGCCAGCAGCCAGGGAAGCGAAGCTCTTGTTCATTGCGGATCTCCTAGGTCAGCGAGCTCACGGTGGCGCAAAGCGGTGCCGGAGACTTGGCGCGTGCGTTGTGCCCTCGCCGTGACATGCCCGTAGCAAACGTTGGCCCGCCTAGTGGCGCGCCGTAGCCGCCTGCCAGCTGATCCTGGCGTCCTCAAACCCACGCATCTCGAGAACCATCTGCGCGACCGCTTCCGGCTGCCAGAAGCGAATCCCGCACTCCGGACAGGCAATCCACATCACGGCGAGCGCGGGGGGTGCGTCGCTGATATTGAACTCGACGTTGCAGCGCGGGCAGCGGCTGTCCGCTTCCGGCGGTGCCGGTGGTTGTCGTGAGGTCATGGAGTGCTCTCCTGACGGGGAATGTGGGAGCCTAGTCGCCCTCCCGCATGGCGCCGTACGCAGCGACGGCGCTCAGCGCGGCCTGTTCGGTGCGCGTCACGTTGGTGCAGGCGGCAATCGCGCCGAGCAGAACGCCAAGAGCGAGAAGTTGGCGCATGGGAACGTCCGCTTCTTGTTCTTAGTTGGCCGCGACGCGAATGGCGTCGAGCTCGTAGAAGCGGTTGAAACTCATGATCGACACCAGCGTGTTGGTGTACCAGCCGCCCTTTTCCGAATAGAGGCCCAGGGTGGCGGCGAGCGCGTCTGAGTCGAAGGTGTGCCCGCGCCTGCGCTGGTCCGCGCGCACAGCTCGGAAGCGTTCATACGCCTCGTGGGTATTCAGGTTGTTGGCGTACTGCCTCACCGAGTCGTACAGCGTCTGGAACGAGCGCACGCGGAAGGTGGTGCGGCTCGGCACCTTCATGCCGGGCACGCTCGGATCGTAAGTCCGTTCCCCGAACAGGGCATTGCCCTCGTGCGCGAAGCGGGACGTTCCCCACGCGCTCTCGATCGCGGCCTGAGCCGCCGACAGCGACAGCGGGATGGTATCCACGCGCTTCAACAGCGCATTGATGTCGCCGGCTTCCGCCTCGTACTCGAAGGCGACCGCGGCCAGCCAGCGCAGCTCCGCGTCATGCAGCGTGCATCCATGCCGCTCCATCGCAGCAAGGCGCTCGATACGGGCGCGCGTCTCTGCGATGTGCCGGTTCACGTCCACCAGTAGCGGGAGGATGGTCTCGATGAAGCGGGACTTGCGCGCCGAGATGTCGAGGTTCTTGAGGTCTATCGGCAGGCGCACGGTCGACGGCGCCCGGCCGCCAAGGGCGTCGGGCGAGTATGCAACGGAGACTGCCGTGAACTCGGCCGGGCCGTTGTAGGCCACGCGCACGAGAGTAGGCTGGGCGCCTTCCGGGTCCGGGCGTGCGCATAGGGCCTCCGCCCAGGCGGACGTGGCGGGAGTTAGCACCGCAAATAGCGCGACCGCGGCAACGGAAGCGGCAGTTGCCAGGCGTACCGCCAAACCGTGCGTTGGATGGGAGCTTAACCTCCGCATCAAACCCTCCGTCGATAGGCTCGCCGCTCGCTTGCGGCCAGCCCAAGCTAGGGAGGGTGAAGCGGGCTATGGCGCGACAACGGTGTGTCAAACCGGTGGCACTTGGCGGTGAAAGTGCGGCGGCGCATCCTGGGCGAGCGGGTGGTTCCGCCCTCGCGGGGCGGCTCCTGGGCTAGGCCAGCGGCAGCCGGAAGGTCACGCGCAATCCGCCGTTCGGCTCGTTTGCGGCGCTGACCGTTCCGTGGATTGCCTCGACGTTGCGCCGCGCGATCCAGAGGCCCACTCCGAATTGGAGCGTTGCGCTGTTCGGATCGGCTGGGCGCGCCGCAAAGTAGCGTTCGAGCAGGCGGCCGATTTGCTCATCCGGCACGCCCGGGCCTTGATCGACGATGGCGATGGCGGCCTGGCCATCGTCGGTGCGGCATTCGATCGTGATGCGGCGATCGCCGGGGGTGTGCGCTGCGGCGTTGTCGAGAATGTTCTCCAGCGCGGTCTCCAGGTGCTGCGGATCGGCACGCACAACGGGCCGTCCTAGCACCGTAAGCTCGACGCGCGCGGTGCCTGGCTTCATTTCGCTGCGGTAGTTGTTGGTGAACTCCAGCAGGAAGCGGGGCAGGGAGATCGGCTCGCGCTTGCCGCCGATCGATTCGGCCGTGGCGACGTCCAGCTTGCGCACCGCGGTGACCAAGGCAT
>CAIVPW010000097.1 GCA_903907895.1 uncultured Alphaproteobacteria bacterium | reverse complement strand
GTGATGAGGAACCAGATCACCGACGTGCTGCCCGTCGCGATGGCCGCCCAGACCAGCGGCAAGGTGAACAGGGTCACTGCCACCACGGACGCGAGAATGGCTGTCACGAGGGCCGTGGAAACCTCGGGCTTGCGATCGCCGAACAACGTCGGCAAGAGGGCCAAGGCAAAACCCCACTGGCACGCCGCAATCACCCAGTCCTGCCACATGCCTTTGACCTCTTGGGTGTCTAGAGCCAGCGCCGCACGCGAGCCCGGTAGGACGCGTACTCTGACGGAAAGCGCACGCTGAGATACGCTTCTTCGCGCGCTACAACCATCGTCTGCAAGAGGCCCAGTGCCGCAGCGGCGGAGGCAACGATCCACATAGAGTCCCAGGTGAGGCCCGCCCCGGCGAGCCCCAATCCCATCGCCAGGTAGATCGGATTGCGACTGAAGCGATAGACGCCCCGCTCCGCAATTGCCGGTACCGGCACCCGGGGATCGGGCGAGGCGCCGGCCTGACGCAACGCCAGCACCGCCGCAACGAACAGCGCGACGGCGACGGCGATCAGAAGCCACCCCAACCGATGAAACACGAACGGAACCGACGTCGGCGCCGCCCGCTCCAGTAGCCAAGCCACTCCGCCGCAAAACAGCACCGCCAGCGGCGGCGGAAACGGCAACCGGACGGCTTGGCCCTGTTCTTCCACCCTGGTCCTCTTCGACTGGCGACGGTGTCGGGCAGAGAGGCCCCGACAATTTATGCACAACTAATGGGCAATTCTATGCCCAACAATTAATCTGCCGAATGCCGCCTATTGCGGCGCACGCCCCGAGAGCCGCCGAAAACTGCGGCTCCAAGCCTGCGCCGAACGATGGCACAAGCCCTGCTATGGCTGTTGCCGGTTGATCGCCGATGTGGCACGAACTGCCGCGACCGCGCTCGGAGTTCCCATAGGGTCCCGCGCGCCGGAGCGGCTCGTCGTGTCTACGCACAGCTTAGTGCCGTGAGCCGAGGTGGGGGCATTTGTATGAAAAAGATCGAAGCCATCATCAAGCCGTTCAAGCTTGATGAGGTGAAAGAGGCTCTCAACGAGGTGGGCCTCAAGGGTATTACCGTTTTGGAGGCCAAGGGTTTCGGCCGCCAGAAGGGGCATACCGAGCTCTACCGCGGCGCCGAGTACGTCGTAGACTTCCTGCCCAAAGTAAAGATCGAGGTCATCCTCGAAGACTCCCAGGTCGAGCGCGCGGTCGAAGCGATCCAGCAGGCTGCACACACCGGGAAGATCGGCGACGGCAAGATCTTCATCACCAACGTAGAAGACGCAATCCGCATCCGCACTGGGGAGCGCGGCCGAGACGCTATCTGACGGGGATGTTTCGAGCAGCGGATCTGCCACTACGCCGTCACCACACAGAATCTGATTTCGAGGAGGAGCGAATCTAATGGCCGCGACCGGCAAAGACGTATTGAAGATGATCGCCGACAAGAAGGTCGAGTACGTCGACCTTCGCTTCACCGACACGAAGGGCAAGGAACAGCACGTTTCTGTGCCGGCGTTCGCGTTCGACGATTCCAAGTTCACCTCCGGCCACGCGTTCGACGGCTCGTCGGTCGCCGGCTGGAAGGGCATCGAGGCATCGGACATGCTGCTGATGCCGGATCCGACGACCGCCGTCATGGACCCGTTCCTCGAGCACACGACGCTCGCCATCACCTGCGATGTGCTCGAGCCCTCGACCGGCCAGGCGTATGAGCGCGACCCGCGCTCGCTCGCCAAGCGCTGCGAGGCCTACGTGAAGTCGACCGGCATCGGCGACTCCATCTTCTTCGGCCCGGAGCCGGAGTTCTTCATCTTCGACAGCGTCCAGTGGACGGTCGACATGTCGGGCTCGATGGTGAAGATACACTCCGAGGAAGCCTCGTGGTCCACCGGCCTCGAGTACGAAGGCATGAACCTCGCCCATCGTCCGACGGTGAAGGGCGGCTACTTCCCGGTCCCGCCGGTCGATAGCCTGCAGGACATACGCTCCGAGATGTGCAACATGCTGACGGCGTTCGGCGTGCCCGTCGAAGTGCATCACCACGAAGTGGCCGGCGCCGGCCAGTGCGAGATCGGCACCAGGTTTGGTCCGCTGACACAGCGCGCCGACTGGACCCAGATCCTGAAGTACGTCGTGTGGCAGGTTGCTGCAAAGCACGGCAAGACGGCGACCTTCATGCCGAAGCCGATCGTTGGCGACAACGGCTCGGGCATGCACTGCCACCAGTCGATCTGGAAGGACGGCAAGAACCTGTTCGCCGGCAACGGCTACGCGGGCCTGTCGGACTTCGCGCTGTACTACATCGGCGGCATCATCAAGCACGCGCGTGCACTCAACGCGATCACCAATCCGGGCACCAACAGCTACAAGCGCCTGGTGCCGGGCTTCGAAGCGCCGGTGAAGCTCGCCTACTCGGCGCGCAACCGCTCGGCGTCGATCCGCGTGCCGTACGTCGACAACCCGAAGGGCCGCCGCATCGAAGTCCGCTTCCCGGACCCGACTGCCAACGTCTATCTGGCCTTCGCAGCGATGACGATGGCCGGCCTTGACGGTGTGCAGAACAAGATCCACCCGGGCGCTGCGGCCGACAAGAACCTGTACGACCTGCCGCCGGAGGAAGACGCGAAGATCCCGACGGTCTGCTCGTCGCTCGACCAGGCGCTCGAGGAGCTCGACAAGGACCGCGGCTTCCTGACGAAGGGTGGCGTGTTCTCGAACGATCTGATCGACGCCTATATCGAACTCAAGATGCAGGAAGTCACGCGCTTCCGCATGACGACCCATCCGGTCGAGTTCGACATGTACTACTCGTCCTAACCGGCGGGCGGCACACACCAAACGGAACGGGGGCCTTGCGGCCCCCGTTTTCGTATGTGCCTAGCGCACCGCCGGCGCGGGCACTTCTGGCGTGTGCTGCTTCAAGACCAAGGTGCCCGCCAGCCCATGCGCCGAGCGTGTCAAAGCAGTGAGCGTAGTGAGGTCAGCGCGGGCGTAGCACCAATGTTCCGGCGATGAGATCGTGCAGCGCCTGCTTGCGGGATGTGAACGCCGCCATCAGATAGCCGACTCCTAACAGCAGGCCCGACAGGAGTTCACCCGCAAAGCGCAGCGTCGCCCGCTGCAGGGTCAGCTGGCGGCCATCGAGGTCCACGACGATCAGCGAGCACAGCCGCTTGCCCGGGGTCGCGCGCCAGGACGACGACTCGAAGCCGGCGTAGTAGGCCCACTGCGCCAAGAACGCGACCCACCGATGCGGGCCCTGCACCGGCTCGCCGGTCAGCGCTCCAACAAGCCCGATCAGGATTCCAGCGCTCACCACGAGCACCAGCGTATCGAGAGCAAAGGCGAGCAATCGGCGCCAGAACCCGGCGTACGTGTGCAACGGGTCGTCCACGACGGCAGCGTCACGCGCGGGTTCCTGCGAAGTCACGGGGACGAACTGTACACAGGGGCTACGGCGAGAGAAACCGTATCGGTCCGAGCACAACGCGTTCGACAGCGACTCTCTCCTGCCGCAGGAATTGCACCACGAGGTCGGCAACGACAGCCGGCTCGACCATGAGGTCGTCCCCGCCCGCCGCGCCTTCAACGGTCACGACCGTCACGTTCGGCAGCCCCTCGAGCGCTTCCTCCAACGCTTCGACCGATGCGTGCACGTCCAGCGTCCCCACTACAGCCAGTACGAAGACGTCGGATTCGACGGGAAAGCGGAAGTCTGCGGGCAACACCGCAGCCGGCCACGCGCCGCAGGTCGCGACCAGCGGCGCATTGGGAAAATGGCGCAATCGCGCGAACTCCGATTCGACCAAGATACGCTCCAGGCGCCCGGCCGAGGCGCCGGCCGAACAGGTGACCGCCACTGGCGTCAACGACCACGCCACCGCCGCGCGCGACTGCGCCACCGCCGCGGCAACTTCACGATAGTCCCCCTGCAGCGCGCGTCCAACCGCACGGGGGATGGCTCCGATACCGGTGCGCGAGCCGAGGGCGGCGTACAGCCAAGCCTCGAAGTCCATGCGGCCCAAGACGATCTCGGGGCGGCCGGGCAGGTCGAGCGCGACCGTGACCGCCGCGCTTTCCAGAGCACCGAGGACTTCGGCCAGATCGTCGAGCAGGTTCGGTGCGCGCTCCGCCGCCGCAGCGGCGACGCGCTCCAGGGCGGGTTCCACCTGCGACGGCAGCTTGTAGACCTGGTGCGGCGCTTCGAGGCCGAGCGCGACGATGCTGAGGAGCCGTTCAGGAAAGAGCCGGGCATACTCCAGAGCGAGTTGCGAGCCGTACCCGACCCCAACGAGATTGATCTGATCGAGGCCGAGTGCCTCCCGCAACGCATCGAGGTCGCGTGCACTTTCTCGCGTATTGAACGCGCTGAGATCCGCCTCGGCGTTCACTTCACGCGCGCAGGTGCGAATGTAGGGCGCGAGCACCTCGGCACGGTTGAGCACCGTGGCTTCCTCGTCGAGTCGGAAGTCGATACGCCCGGTGCATTGCAGAGTCGGCGGCGAGTAGAACGTGCCGCGCTGATCCACGACGACCACCTCGCCGGCCGCGCGCAGGCGCTGCACGAATGCAAAGCGTGGCCCGGCGACGGCCCGGCTGGCGGCAACGCCCGGTCCGTCGTCCAGATAGAAGGTCGTTCCGCTGGGATCGTTGGTCGCCGCCGGAAAGCGCAGAAAGTGGAGATCGACCGTAAGGCCGTCGCGGCGCGCTCGATTCTGCGGCACGGTGAGGCGGCCTTCGACGGCCTCGGTCGTGGCGGGCACAAAGCGGTATTCAGCGGTTGCGAACAGTACCGGCCGCTCGCTCAGCGCACCCGCGACGACCGGCGGCCCGAGATGCCGCGCAATGGGGCTTGGCAGGCGACGCTGCTGGAGCACCCAGGCCGCGCCGACGACCGCGGCGAGGAGAAGGCCAAACATCAGCCAGCGCAGCACCCGCACGCCGTCCTCCTAGGCCCTACTACCGGAAGCGCGACAGTACCATATGTGGTAGTCGGCCAAAGCCCCCCACCCTATACTGCGTGCCCCATGAGTGACCTGTTTTCCCAAAAGCCCAAAGCCAAGGTCGAGAAGGAAAAGGCCAAGGCCGGCGGCGAGTACACAGCGCGCGACATCGAGGTCCTGGAAGGCCTGGAGCCGGTACGGCGCCGGCCCGGAATGTACATCGGTGGGTCGGACGAGAACGGACTGCACCATCTGGCGGCAGAGATTCTCGACAACGCGATGGACGAGGCAGTGGCCGGACACGCCAGCCGGATCGAGATGCACCTCGCCGCCGACGGCTCCGTCACCATCGATGACAACGGCCGCGGCATCCCTGTCGACAAGCACCCGAAGTTCAAGGATCGCTCCGCACTGGAGGTGATCCTCACCACCCTGCACTCTGGCGCCAAGTTCAGCGACAAGGTCTATCACACCGCCGGCGGCCTGCACGGGGTCGGCGCGTCGGTGGTGAACGCGCTTTCGTCGCGACTCGACGTCGAAGTCGCGCGCGACGGCAAGCTCTATTCAATGTCGTTCGCGCGCGGCACACCGCAAGGAAAGCTGAAGAACGAAGGCGCCGCCGCCAAGGGCCGGCGCGGCACCAAGATCACGTTCGTGCCGGATGCAAAGATCTTCGCTGACGCCCGCTTCCGCCCGGCCCGCCTCTACCGGATGGCGAAATCGAAGGCCTACCTGTTCCGTGGTGTCACGATCCGGTGGAGCGTCGATCCCGCGCTGCTCGGCAAGGACAGTGGCGTTCCCGCCGAAGAGATCCTGCACTTTCCCGATGGCTTGGTGGATTTCCTGAAAGCCGAACTCGGGGACCGCGGCACCGCGACGCCGGCGCCGTTCGCCGCCCGCGTCGCCTTGCCCAAGAATGGCGGCGAGATCGAGTGGGCGGTTGCATGGCCCACCGAGGGCGAAGCATCGATGACGTCGTACGTGAACACCGTGCCGACACCCGGCGGTGGCACCCATGTGCAGGGATTGCGCACGGGCTTAGCCAAAGGCCTGCGCGCCTACGGCGAGTTGGTGAACAACCGCCGCGCCGCACAAATCCAGCCCGACGACGTGGTCGATTCGGCCGCTGCGGTGCTGTCGGTGTTCATCCCCGAGCCGCAGTTCCACGGCCAGACCAAGGACAAGCTCGGCAACCCGGAAGCCGGCAAGCTCGTCGAGCAGGTTGCACGGGATCATTTCGATCATTGGCTCACCAGCGCTCCCGAGACCGCCAACGGTCTCTTGGAGTTCGTGATTCAGCGCGCCGAGGAGCGCCTGCAGCGCCGCGCCGACAAGGACGTCGCGCGCAAGAGCGCCACGCGCCGTCTGCGCCTGCCCGGCAAGCTGGCCGACTGCTCCCGCAGCGGCGCCAACGGCACGGAAATCCTCCTGGTTGAGGGCGACTCCGCCGGCGGAACCGCAAAGCAGGCGCGCAGCCGTGAGACGCAGGCGGTGCTGCCGCTGCGCGGCAAGATCCTGAATGTCGCCAGCGCGGCCAGCGGCAAGATGCAGGCGAATCAGGAAATCTCCGACATGCTGCTCGCACTCGGTTGTCAGACCGGCGAGCGCTACAAGTCGGAAGACCTGCGCTACGAGAAGGTCATCATCATGACGGACGCCGACGTGGACGGCGCTCACATCGCGTCGCTGCTGATGACGTTCTTCTACCGCCAGACTCCTGGCATCATCCGCGACGGCCGGCTCTACCTCGCGCTGCCGCCCCTCTACCGCCTCACCCACGGCGGCACCACCATCTATGCGCGCGACGATGCGCACAAAGAACAGCTGATGAAGACGACCTTCGCCAACAAGGGCAAGGTCGAGATCAGCCGCTTCAAGGGCCTTGGCGAAATGCCGGCCTCACAGCTGAAGGCCACCACCATGGACCCCACCAACCGCACCCTGCTGCGGGTCCTGGTGGCCGACGACCGCGCCACCGACACCGAAGACCTCGTCGAGCGCCTCATGGGCCGCAAGCCGGAGTTGCGGCTCGAATACATTCAAAAGCACGCGAACGAGGTCGCGGAAGCCGAGTTGGACGTGTAGTTGCCTTGCCGAGGGGGGCCGCGCCCGCTACACCCAAGCCTTCCCTCCGCCTACTGGAAGCTTCATGTCCATCGCCGAAGAGCTCGAAGACGTTCTCGCCATCGAAGGGCACGACTTGGCTGCGGCCTCGAGCACCCTTCTTGGGCTCGCGGCACGAGTGGCGTCGGCCGAGGATGCAGCGCGGTTTGCGTCGGTCGTCAGCCATGTCGTCGGGGAAGAGGCTGGCAACTGGGCGCTGGCGCGCAGCCTGATCGTCGCGGTGCAGGACAAGTACACCGGCAGCGTCGGTGTGCAGGGCAACCTCGCGGTTGCCTCCTACATGACCGGTGAGTGGATGAACGCGCTGGTCGCAGAAGCGCGCGCTGGTGCTGCCGCCAAGGAGAGCGCAACCGCCGTCGGCATCTGGATTCGCCTGTCCACCGCGCATGCATTGCAGCGCAAGGGCAATTGGCCCGACGCGTTCCGGTTGCTCGAACCGACCATCGACCTCGCGCGCGAAGTGGCGACGCCGTCGCGCCATGACGCGTCGATCGCCGCACTCGCGAACAACCTGGCCACCGACCTGTTGGACCTCGACGTGCGCTCCAAGCAGCAGGAGACCGCGCTAGAGCGGGTGGCGCTGCTCAGCCGCGCCTATTGGTTCCGCGCCGGTTCGTGGATTCACCAGGAGCGCGCGGACTATTTGCTGGCGCTCGCCTACAATGCGCTCGGCCGTCACCACGAGGCACGCGAATCCGCGGCACGCGGCTTGGCCACCATCGATGCACACGGCGATGAAGCCGTCGATCGCGCCTTCCTGAATGTGGAGCTCGCTGTCGCCTGCAAGGCACTGCAGCAGACCGGCGAGTTCAAGGTCGCGCGCGACACCGCCCACGGGCTGGCCCAGCGTTTCGACGATCCCGGCCTGAAGCAGTGGTTCGACGCGAAGTTCGCCCGCGTCGCCTGAGGCGTTAGCCCAGCCACTCCTGCATCGCGGCGGTCACCGCCTTTGGGTTTTCGAGCGGCGAGAGGTGACCGGCATCGGGAATGACCCGCAGCACGGCGCCGCGGATACCGTCGGCCATTTCCTGCGCGCGCTCGATCGGCGTCAACGTGTCGTGCTCGCCGACGATGACCATGGTCGGCACGCCGATCCCGGGCAGATCGGGGCGGCTGTCGGGCCGGGCCAGGATCGCCAGCTGCTGGCGGGTAAAGCCGTCCACGCCCACGCGATCGGCCATCTCGGCGATCACCTGCCGCATCAACGGATCGGTCTGGCGGGGAGCGGCCAAGAACCCAGGGACCAACAGAGGCACCACCTCGCCAATCCCCTTGTGGGCGGCCAAGTCCATCAGCCGCCGCCTCCTCTCAGAGGCCTCGGCCGTGTCCGGCCGGGCAGTGGTATCCACCAGGCACAAGCGGTCTACCCGGAGCGGGGCCCGGCGCAGCACCTCAAAGGCGACGTAGCCGCCCATCGACAGCCCTGCCAGGGCAAACCGTTCCGGCGCCGCCTTCAGCAGGGCCTCGGCGAGGCCGCCAAGGGTGTCGGCACAGGCGCTGTCCGCAACCTGGACTTGGCGGCCGGTATGAAAGGCCGCCACTTGGTCTGCCCAGAGCCGGGCCGTATTCAACAGCCCCGGCACGAGAATTAGTGGCAAATGCTGCTTCACAGCTTATATTGTGCCCGAATTCGGTGCGGCTTGCTGCTGCACGTCCAATCACACCCCGCCGTGATCGCCATCGTAGTTCGCTCGCGATGCCGCACCGCGAAGCATAGGTGTAATGAACTTTTCTGACTTGGGCTTGAGCCCCGAGGTCCTCCGGGCCGTAGAAGAAGCCGGTTACTCCCAGCCAACGCCGATCCAGGAAAAGGCGATTCCGGTCGTCCTTACCGGGCGCGATGTCATGGGATGCGCGCAGACTGGAACCGGTAAGACCGCCTCCTTCGCGCTGCCGATGCTCGACATCCTCGCATCGGGCCGTGCGCGCGCGCGCATGCCGCGCGCCCTCATCCTCGAACCAACGCGCGAACTTGCCGCGCAGGTCGCAGAGGCCTTCGCCGAATACGGCAAGTACCGCGATCTCCAACTTGCGCTGCTGATCGGCGGCGTCTCGATGGACGAGCAAAGCAAACAGCTCGAACGCGGAGCCGACATCCTGATTGCAACGCCCGGGCGCCTGCTCGACCACGTCGATCGTGGTCAGGTAATGCTCCACGGCACCAAGATGCTGGTCATCGACGAGACCGACCGCATGCTGGACATGGGATTCATCCCAGACGTGCAGCGCATCGTGAAGCAACTGCCGCCGCTGCGGCAAACGCTGTTCTTCTCTGCCACCTTGTCGCCGGAGATCCGCGCGCTCGGTGCCGAGTTCGTGCACAACCCCAAGGAAATCACGGTCGCGCCGCCGTCGACCACGGCCAGCGCCGTGCGCGCTGCGGTCCTGTTCGTGCGTGAGGAAGAGAAGCGCGAAGCGCTGCGCCGCATTATCGCGCAGGAAAATGTCGAGCAGGCGATCATCTTCCTCAACCGCAAGCGCGACGTGGACATCCTGCTGAAGTCGATGCGCAAGCACGGCTTTGCGGCCTCCGCCATCCATGGCGACTTGGCGCAATCCGTGCGCACCGAGACGCTGGAGAAGTTCAAGGCCGGCGAAGTAAAGTTCCTGATCGCGAGCGACGTTGCTGCGCGCGGCATCGACATCGAGTCGTTGCCGTGGGTCATCAACTTCGACGTGCCCTTCAATGCCGAGGATTACGTGCACCGCATCGGCCGTACCGGCCGCGCGGGCCGCAGCGGCAGCGCGTTCACCTTGGCGACGCCAGATGACGCACGCAACTTGGCCGACATCGTCAAGCTGACCGGCAAGGAAATCCCCACCATCACCATCGAAGGCATCGAAACGCCTGCCCCTCTTACGGAGGAGGAGCAGAGCGGACGGCGTCGTGGTGGCCGCGGCGGCCGCGCGGGCAGCGCTCGCAGTTCGAGCGGGCGCGAGCGTGGTGGACGCAGTGGTGCTAGCTCAGGCGGACGCCGCGAGCCGCGCGCGCGCCATCCGGCGCCCGTGGAAGCAGCCCCGGAAGCCCCTGCAGTGGCAGTGGCGGCAGAATCTACGGCCGAACCGAAGCCACGCGCCGAAGCTGCGCCGCGCGCCGATCATCCCCGCGGGGAACGCAATCGCCGCCGTGGCGGCGGACGGAGCGAGCATGGCGAACGTGGTGGTGAGCGCCGCCCGCCACCGGACCGTGCTCCGAGTCAGACCCCGCATCGCGGTGGGGAGCCGGTCGTTCCGACTGCACGCCCCACCACGCAGCGCGAAGGCACTGGGGTTCCCGCCTTTTCCGGCAGCCCGGTGCCGGCGTTCCTGCTGCGCAACCCACCGAAGCGCTAACCGCGACTTTGACGGCCGGGCGTCGCCCGGCCGTGGCGGTTGGCGGGCGTCACCGGAGCATTGGAAACACGCAGTGCACCTAGGACGGTAGCACGTACGCCGGAGGACTACGGTTTCGGCAGGAGCGGACGGCTCTCGCAGGGATAGAGTTCGCCCAGCATGAAGAACAGCGCGCGCGGCGCGCTCAGGTCCTTCGCATCCTGGTGACGCGCCATCCAGACCGGGAACCGCTCGCGCAAGTCGTTGAAGTTGACGTCGGCGGGCGCGCAAATCACGCGTCCACCGTCGGTCAGCACGTTCTCCCCGGCATAGGCCAAGTCAGCGATGACGTTGTACATGCTGAGCGAGCCAAAGATCACACCCAGGCAGAAGTTGCGCCCAGCCGCCGCAGGTTGTTCGCAAGCCGTGGCGAGACCGCCCGCCGTCGTGAATGCGTTGGCGCCCGGTTGCGCCGCTGCCACTGCGGGAGGAGCGGCCGCCACGGGCGGTGCCTTTGGCACAGCCGGTGCCGGGGTACGCGCAGCCTGCGCGAAGGCCAGCGACGGGATCAGGACGAGCAGTAGCGCGAACGCGGTTAGACGGGGCATGGAGACTCCGAGCCGGACCTTGGTCGTGCGCGGAAACGCGCGGCGGGCGGAGCATACGTCACCCCGCCCGCCGACAGTAGTGGGGTTCCGCTCCGCCGCTTACTGGCGGGCGAAGCAGTAGAACAGGCCGGCGCCGCCACCCTGGCGCACGTTCGGCTCGCTGCAGCCGTTCGAAGCGTGAGCCATGTTCCAGTAGTTGTCCGTCGGTGCGCCTTGCAGGTCATGGTGACCCATCATGGCGCCGCCCGGCGCGCCGGCAACGTTCGAGGTCCAGTTGCTGCACGTGCGATCGGTTCCCGCCGCAAATGCGGTTCCGTCGCGTTGCGTGCCGGTCATGATGTCGTGCATCAGTGGCGTGTCACCGCGGCCGTTGATCAGTTCGCCCTTTTCATTGAGAGCGGTGGCCTTGTTGACGTTGCCAGGCGCATGCAGGGTGTTCGGGTTGGCAGCGATCAGAACGCCCTTCTGGTTGTACCAGGGCCCCGCTCCGATGCGGTCCTTCGCGTTCACGGCCGGCTGACCGCCGGCCTCTTGCGCGGACAGGTACGCCGCCCACTGGCGCGTGCCTGCGCCGACCGCCTGCGCTAGCGTTTGGCAGTGCGCGTCGGCACCGGCCAGACCGCCGAGGTTGCCGCCGTCGCCCTTGCCCACCGACGTGATGAAGAAGCCCATGGGCGGGGGCGCTGCAGGGGCTGCCGGAGCCGCCGCCCCACCTGCCGCACCGCCCGCCGCGGGTGCCGGGGTCTGCTGCGCGAACGCGATGCCGGTGTTCAGCAGCGTCATCGATACAACCAGCACGCTCGAAACCAGTTTGTTCATGGGTCGCCTCCCTATGGGTTGGTGGCATGGACCTTAGCGAACCGGCAGCGACCCACAACACCCACAAACACGTGGGTTCCACAGTGCGCTCCCGGTGGAATAGCGATCACTGCTCGGCGCCGTTGCCGTCGGCGCAGGGCCCGAAGGCGAAAATCAGCGATCGGTGAGAGGCGCCTAGTCGAGCAGTAGGAGTCCGACGAGCGCGCCCGCGGCGATGACCATCAACTGCATGGTCGTACGGTGCAGGAGCATGGCCCGCGGCGCTAAGCGCCCGCGGGATACTCCGTCGGGATCAGTTCAGGATGCGCCAATGCCGAACTCTGTGGCGCCGCGGTGCGGGGTGTGTTCGAGGGGCTCGCCACAACTGGGGCAACGCTGCAGGGCCGCCTCCCGGAGCGCCGCTCCAACGATGCGGGCCATATCTTCCTCGGACAAGTTCAACCGTTGCCGCTCGGCCTGGATGCCCGGTCCCTTGATCTCATGGCTGTGCAGTCGCAGTTGCCGGACGAAGCCGGACGCAAGGATGGCCGATGGGAACGCCACCATGGCGATGCCGGCAAACGCCACCAACATCGTGAAGACGCGACCTCCCCAGGTCAGCGGCACTACGTCCCCGTAGCCGAGCGTGGTCAGCGTCACCACCCCCCAGTACATCGCCATCGGGATATTCGCGAACCTGTCCGGCTGGACGCTGTGCTCGAACGCGTACATGCCGGAGGAGGAGAGCACGAGCACCACCAGGAACACCGCAAAGGAGGCAACGATGCCGCCGCGTTCCGCCCGCACGACATCGGCGGCCGTGGTAAGCGCGGCGGAATACCTCGTGTACTTCAGCACCCCGATCACGCGCAGCGCCCGCATCCAGCGCAGGTCGAAGGCTG
>CAIVPW010000096.1 GCA_903907895.1 uncultured Alphaproteobacteria bacterium | reverse complement strand
GAAACCGCTCAAGGCGCCGCCGCCTGCCAAGCCGGAGCCGGTCAAGGAGCCGACCAAGCCGAAGCCCGCGTCGGTCACGGCGGCCGAACCCGCGCCCGGCGCCGCGACCGTCAAGCAGACGGTGCGCGAGGCGCTGCGCGATGCGATGGCGGAAGAGATGCGACGCGACCCGGACGTATTCCTGATCGGCGAAGAGGTCGCGCAATACCAGGGCGCCTACAAGGTGAGCCAGGGCCTGCTGGAGGAGTTCGGTGACCGCCGCGTGGTGGATACGCCGATCACCGAGTACGGCTTCGCCGGGTTGGGCGTCGGTGCCGCGTATGCCGGATTAAAGCCCATCGTCGAGTTCATGACGTTCAACTTCGCCCTGCAGGCGATCGACCACATCGTCAATTCGGCGGCGAAGACTCTCTACATGTCGGGCGGGCAAATGCCGGTGCCGATCGTATTTCGCGGCCCGAACGGTCCCGCAGCACGCGTGGCGGCGCAGCACAGCCAGGACTTCTCGGCGTGGTATGCGCAGGTGCCAGGGCTTAAGGTGATTTCGCCGTATACCGCTGCCGATGCAAAGGGGTTGCTGAAGTCGGCGATCCGCGATCCGAACCCCGTCGTGTTCCTGGAGAACGAACTGCTGTATGGCCGCTCGTTCGACGTGCCGGTCGGCGAGTACACCATTCCGATCGGCAAGGCGCGCATCGCGCGGCCGGGGCAGCACGTGACGCTGGTGGCGCACTCGTTCTCGGTCGGTACCGCGTTGGAGGCCGCCGAAGAGCTGGCCAAGGACGGCATTGAAGCCGAGGTCATCGACCTGCGCACGTTGCGGCCGCTCGACATCGACACGGTGCTGGAGTCGGTGCGCAAGACGAACCGGTTGGTTACCGTGGAAGAGAGCTGGCCGTTTGCCAGCATCGGTACCGAGGTGGCGGCGCAGGTGGTGCAGCAGGCATTCGACTATCTCGATGCGCCGCCCGCGCGCGTGACCGCGGAGGATGTGCCGCTGCCGTACGCCGCAAACCTCGAAAAGCTGGCACTGCCCAAACCAGAGCATGTGATCAAGGCGGCGAAGGCCGTCCTTTACCGCTAGTGCCGATTCCCGTCACCATGCCGGCGTTGTCGCCGACCATGACGGAAGGCCGGCTTGCGGCGTGGCGCAAACGCGAGGGCGATGCGGTTTCGCCGGGCGACGTCATTGCCGAAATCGAGACCGACAAGGCGACCATGGAGCTGGAGGCCGTCGATGGAGGCACGCTCGGCAAGATCGTGGTGCCGGCGGGATCGGCGGGCGTGAAGGTCAACGACGTCATCGCCATGATTCTTGAAGAGGGCGAGGACGCGGCGGCGCTTGCCAAGACGCCGGCGAAAAAGGTCGCGCCTGCTCCGGCTCCTGCGGTCGCCCAGCCTGTGGATGCGCCCAAGGCGCAACCCGCGGCGCCGCGCGCCGATGGATCGGCCCGTGCGTTTGCGAGCCCGTTGGCCCGCAAACTGGCGAAGGACGCCGGCGTCGATCTCAACAGCCTAACGGGTAGCGGGCCGGGTGGGCGCATCGTGCAACGCGACGTCGCCGTGCTGCAGGTCGCACCCGCGCAGGCCAAGGCGCCGGCGGTGCCGCCGATGGCTGCGGAGGCGGGCACGCTCCTTCCGCACAACAACATTCGCCGGATCACCGCCGAACGCCTGACCGAGGCGTGGCGCACGATCCCGCACATCTACCTGACGGCGGACTGCGTCATCGACGAGCTAATGCGCGCACGCGCCAACCTGAACGAACGGGCAGGCGACCTTTACAAGTTGAGCGTCAATGACTTCGTCATTCGCGCGGTCGCGTTCGCCTTGCGCAAGGTACCCGAGATGAATGCGCAGTACAGCGCGGCGGGCACGCTGCAGCTGTCGTCTGTCGACGTCGCGGTCGCGGTGGCGCTGAAGAACGGACTCATCACGCCGATTATCCGGCGCGCGGACCAGAAGGGCTTGGCCGAAATCTCGACCGAGATGCGCGCACTGGCCGAGAAGGCAAAGGCCGGCAAGCTGATGCCCGAGGAATACCAGGGCGGCGGCTTCTCGATTTCGAACCTCGGCATGTTCGGCGTGAAGCAGTTCAACGCCATCGTCAACCCGCCCCAGGCGGGGATTCTGGCGGTCGGCGCGGGCGAACCTCGCGCCGTGGTGCGGGACGGTGCCGTGGTGGTCGCCACCGTCATGACCTGCACGCTCTCGTGCGATCATCGCGTCGTCGATGGCGCCACCGGAGCGCGTTTCCTGTCAGCGGTCAGAGGCTTCCTCGAGGAGCCGATGACCATGTTGCTCTAGGCGATCCCATGACGCTCAAGAACGTGGAGACCGCGAAGCGGTATCTCGATCCCATTGCTGCGGCCCTACCTGGCGAAGAACTTGCGAAGTTCTTCGCGCCGCGCATAGGCCCAGTGAACTACGACTGCTTCGAGCCGTTCTGATGGCCGACAGGTACGACTTGCTGGTCGTCGGCGGCGGCCCTGGCGGCTACGTCGCCGCCATCCGCGCGGCGCAGCTCGGCATGAAGGCAGTGGTCGTCGAAGCCGAACACCTGGGCGGCATCTGCCTGAACTGGGGCTGCATCCCGACCAAGGCGCTGCTGCGCTCGTCGGAGATATTCCACCTGCTGCAGCACCTGGATGAATTCGGCTTCAGCGCCGACAACATCCGCTTCGATATGGGCAAGGTGGTGGCGCGCAGCCGCAAGGTGGCGAAGAAGCTCTCCCTCGGCGTCGCTCACTTGCTTAAGAAGAACAAGGTGACAGTGATCGATGGGCGCGGCCGCTTGAGTGGGCCGGGCACACTGGCCGTTGAGAAGGACGGCCGCATCGTTGCCGAGCTGCAGGCGCCGCACATCGTGCTGGCGACGGGCGCGCGGGCGCGGCAGTTGCCGGGACTTGAGGCGGATGGCGAGCGCATCTGGACCTATCGCGAAGCGATGGTGCCGGCCGCGCTGCCGAAGTCGCTGCTGATCGTGGGATCGGGCGCTATCGGCATCGAGTTCGCGAGCTTCTACCGCTCCATGGGCGCCGAGGTGACGGTCGTCGAGCTGCTCGATCGTATCCTGCCGGTCGAGGACGAGGAGATCTCGGACCTCGCCGCCAAGGCATTTCGCAAGCAGGGCATGACGCTGCTGACTTCGTCGAAGGTGACGTCGGTCAAGAAGACCTCGGACGGCATCTCGGCTGTGCTGGCGACGCCGGAGGGCGAAAGGAAGATCGATGTCGAGAAGGTCATCTCGGCCGTCGGCATCGTCGGCAACGTCGAGAACCTCGGCCTAGAGGCCGCTGGCGTGAAAGTCGAGAAGACCCACGTGGTGGCCAACGACTTCGGCGAGACCGGAGTAAAGGGCATTTACGCCATCGGCGACCTGGTGGGACCGCCGTGGCTGGCGCACAAGGCGAGCCACGAGGGAGTCGTGTGCGTGGAGCACATCGCCGGGAAGCACCCGCACGCGATGGACAAATCGGCCATCCCGGGCTGCACATACTCAATGCCGCAGGTCGCGAGCGTCGGCCTGACCGAGGCGCGCGCCAGGGCGGACGGCAGGGAGGTGCGCGTCGGCCGCTTCCCGTATGCCGGCAACGGCAAGGCCATAGCGCTGGGCGAAGCTGAAGGCCTCGTGAAGACCGTATTCGACGCGAAGACGGGCGAGTTCCTGGGCGCCCACATGATCGGCGCCGAGGTCACCGAGCTGATCCAGGGCTACGTCGTGGCCAAGACCCACGAGACGACGGCCGAGGCGCTGGCCGAAACGATTTTCCCACACCCCACGCTGTCCGAGATGATGCACGAATCGGTGCTTGACGTGCTCGGCAAGCGCATACACTTCTGAGCGCCCAAAGGAGCCGCCTTGAGCGAAGCGATTGCCCCTGAAAAGGCCCCGGCCCGCGTGCCGAAGCCGGCCTGGATCCGCGTTAAGGCGCCCACCTCGGAGGGCTACCACGCGACACGCCGCCTCATGCGCGAGGCGAACCTGCACACGGTGTGCGAGGAAGCGGCGTGCCCCAACATCGGTGAGTGCTGGAGCCAAGGGCATGCCACCGTCATGATTCTGGGCGACGTGTGCACGCGCGCATGCAGCTTTTGCAACGTCGCCACAGGTCAGCCGAAGCACGTCGATCCGTTCGAGCCAGACAACGTCGCTCTGTCGGTGAAGAAGCTTGGGCTAACGCACGTGGTCGTCACGTCCGTCGATCGCGACGATCTCGATGACGGCGGCGCCGGCCATTTCGTCAAGGTCATCCGCCGGCTGCGCGAGGAATCGCCCTCGACCACGATCGAGGTTCTCACGCCGGATTTCATGCGCAAGGATGGAGCAGTTGCGGCTGTCGTGGCGGCGAAACCCGACGTCTACAACCACAACGTCGAGACGGTGCCGCGGCTCTATCCGACGATCCGGCCGGGTGCGCGCTATTTCCATTCGCTGCGCCTGCTGCAGGAGGTGAAGGAACGCGATCCGTCGATCTTCACCAAGTCCGGCCTCATGGTTGGGCTCGGCGAAACGAAAGCCGAGGTGCTGCAGGTCATGGACGACATGCGGTCCGCCGGCGTGGACTTCCTGACGATCGGTCAGTACCTGCAGCCGACTCCCAAGCACGTGCCCGTCGAGCGCTTTGTGACGCCGGACGAGTTCGAGGAACTGAGACGCTACGCCAACGGGAAGGGCTTTTTGCTGGCTGCCTGCTCGCCGTTGACGCGCTCCTCCCACCACGCGGGCGACGACTTCGAGCGCCTGCGCGCCGCGCGCGAAGCGCTGCCCGCCCGGCAGGCCGCCCGCTAGTCATGCATCGGCACGCGGAGACGCGCGTCCTGCCCTACACGCCGGACCAGATGTTCGGCCTGGTGTCGGACATCGAGAAGTACTGCGACTTCCTGCCGTGGGTCACCGGCGCCCGCATCACCGAACGCAAGGAAGGCGAGCTGACGGCCGATCTGGTGATCGGCTACGGGCCGCTGCATGAGCGGTTCACGTCGAAAGTGATGCTGGAACGGCCAAGGCGCATCGACGTCGTCGGCGTGGTGGGCCCGTTCAAGCACCTCGAGAACCACTGGACGTTCGAGCCTGCCAAGAAAGACGGCAAGGCGGCCTGCGCCGTCAGCTTCTCCATCGACTTCGCCTTCAAGAGCTTCCTCCTGCAGGCGATGATGGGCGCGCTGTTCAGCCGCTCGGTCGACCACATGGTCGAGGCATTCGAGCGCCGTGCCGCAGAGGTTTACGCGAGGCCCGACCGCAAGCGGGCCCAGGGTTCGCCGGGCACACGGACGGCCTGAACGGTCTACGCGCCGCCTGTCCAGATCGTCAGGTAGATGACGGTGATGCCGATGGCATTGTTGGCGCCATGCAGCACCATGCCCGGCTTCAGCGACCCGGTCTTCTCATAGAGCCAGGCGAGACCGAGCCCGATTATGAAGATCAGCGGCGCCGCGCCGGCGGCCGGCGGGTGGATCAGGGCGAAGATCAGGGCGCTGAGAAAGACTCCTGGCCACGTGCCCCATCGGTCGCGCAGCCAGCGGTACAGCACGCCGCGGAACAGAAGCTCCTCGGCCATCGGCACGGCAACCGCACCGAACGCGAGGCTGCCGAGGTACGCCGGCACTGAGGGCGGGAACATCGCGACGGCATCGGGCCGCTCGCCGAAGCCGGTGTTGCCCGTGAACTGCGCGATGATGGCTTGGCCCGCGATCAACACGATGTAGAAGCCGATGGCGGCGAAGCCCGCGGCGAACAGCCACGCGGGGCGCGTCGGCAGCCACCCGATGTCGCGCCACGTGAGCCGGCGGCGTCGCAGCAGGCCAAACCAGATGCCGCCGACGATGGAGATCGCCTCCAACGCAAAGAGAACCGGCAGTGTCAGGACGCTGGTGCCGGTAAAGCCGAACATCACCATCACGCTGTAGAGCAGCATGCCGGCGACGACGAATAGCAGCGTGAGGCCGGCAGTCGCCAAGACGACGTGCACGACATCGCGGAAGTGGAGCAGTGCCGGCTGTGTGTATGCGTCGGTCATAGCAACTGCTCCAGCATCTCGAGCGCCGACGTCACCGACTTCAGGCGCACTTGCGAGCGGCCGGGATTGCCAAACTGAAACTTGCGGGTGGTGATGGATTTGCCGCGGCGGCCGGCAGCGATCCAGACGGTGCCAATCGGCTTCTCTTCGCCGCCACCGCTCGGCCCGGCGATGCCGGTGATGCCGGCGGCCAGGTCGACGCTGCTGTGGGAGAGAATGCCTTCCACCATTGCGCGCGCGACCGGTTCACTGACGGCGCCTACCTGTTCCAGCACGCTATGCGGCACGCCGAGGATTTGTTCCTTGGCCGAGTACGCGTAGCTGACGACGCCGAGGTCGAATACTTCCGCGGCGCCCGGCACTTCGGTCAGAAGCGCCGCCAGCAATCCCCCGGTGCAGGACTCGGCGACGCCGACCCGCACTTTTGCTTCCGTGCATGCGGCGATGAATGCTTTGGCGCGGTCGTACAGGGCAGGTTCGAACACTACGCTGCGATCCACCGCACCACCACCAGCACCAACAGAGCGAAGAAGCCGGCGATGACGTCATCCAGCAGGACGCCGTACGCGCCGGGCGCGCGGCGTTCGGCCCAGCCGATGGGTCCAAACTTCAGGATGTCGAAGGAGCGGAACAGCACCACGGCGAGGGCATAGTCCCGCAACTCCAGCGGCGCACCGATGAGCGCAATCGACATACCGATCACTTCGTCGATGACCAGATCCTGCGGATCACCGCCGCCGCGCACGCGGAGGTACCGGTTCGTGGCCCAAACGCCGAGAACGAACAGAACCACGCATCCAGCCGCCAGCAGCCAAGGGCCGCCGAGCCAATCGAGGAAAACGGCGAAAGGCAGGGCCGCCAGGCTGCCCCACGTGCCGGGCACCAAGGGCAGGCGGCCGGCGCCGAACCAGGTGCAGATCAGCGCAGGTGCGTTGTTGAGTGGCGGGAGAGGGGGGCGGCGCGCCATGCGTCAGCCGCGGAACCGGACCGTGGCAGTCGCCTGCGCCGCGATCCCTTCGCGGCGCCCGGTGAAGCCAAGGCCCTCGGTCGTCGTCGCCTTGATGCTGACGCGGTCGGGGCCGATTTCCAGCAGCTCCGCGATGCGCTGCTGCATGGCGGCGCGGTGCGGAGCGATGCGCGGCGCCTCGCACAGCAGGGTCACGTCCACGAGGGTCACGGTGCCGCCCTTTTCACGGACGCGATCGGCGGCAAAGCGCAGAAACTGGCCGGACTCTGCGCCGCGCCAGCGCGGATCGGACGGGCTGAAGTGCTGGCCGATGTCGCCCGCGGCGATCGTGCCG
>CAIVPW010000095.1 GCA_903907895.1 uncultured Alphaproteobacteria bacterium | reverse complement strand
TTCACCTCGCTGCGTTCGCAGATCACGTCGATCGTCGCGTCGGCGGATTTCAACGGCAAGAACCTGATCGACTCCGCCGCGACGAACCTCAAGGTTCTGTCGACGGTGGACGGCAGCACCATCACGGTGACCAAGCAGTCGATCGATACGACGACGCTCGCCATCCATACGGCGGCGTTGTCGAATGCGACGGTTGCCGCCACGGCGCTCACGGCGATCAGCCAGGCGATCATCGACGTGTCGAACGCCCTTGCCTCGCTCGGCTCCTCGGGCAAGCGCATCGACATCCAAGCCGACTTCACCAGCAAGCTGCAGGACATCCTGAAGCAAGGCGTCGGCAACCTCGTGGACGCCGACCTCGCTCAGGAGAGTGCGAACCTGCAGGCCTTCCAGATCAAGCAGCAGCTGGGTGTGCAGGCCTTGGCCATCGCCAATGCCGGCCCGCGCAGCATCCTGGCCCTGTTCCGGTAAGGGCCAGACCGTCAACCAGGCCGGCCTTGACGCCGGCCGGCCTGCGGGACCCGTATTTCGCGTTAACCTTCGGGGGCTGGGCAACCAGCCCCCTTTTTTCGTAGACTGAGTGCTTATCGCCCGCTCGGCAGTACGCTGAACAGCGTCAGAAGATCGCGTTCCCTACAGAAGCAGGGGCGCCGCACGGTGTGGGAGACCAGCAATGGTCAATTCGATTCATAACAACCCGGGCGCGACCAATGGGGTCCGCGAGCTCAGCCGCTCGTCCTCGGTCCTGGAAAAGATCCAGGAGCGCGCCGCCACGGGTAAGAAGGTCAACAGCCCCAAGGACGACGCGGCGATCTTCGCCATCGCGCAGCAGCTGGAAAGCCAGCTCGCCGGCGCCGCCGCCGTGAAGACCAATCTCGCCTTCGGCGAATCGGTCACCGGTACCGCTATGGCCGCTGGCCAGGAGGTGTCCGACCTGCTGATCGAGGCCAAGGCAAAGGCCGTGCAGGCCAGCCAGGACGGGCTCGATCAGGCCTCGCGCGACGCGCTGCAGGCCGACCTGAACTCCCTCACGGCGCAGATCGACACGGTGGTCTCGAGCGCCAGCTTCGGCGGCAAGAACCTCCTGGAGCAGGGGGGCACTGGCCTCAACGTGCAGGCCAGCGAAAACGGCGACACCATCGCCGTGCAGTCCGCCGACCTCTCCTCCGCCGGCCTCGGCGTGGATAGCCTGTCGCTGGGCACCGCCGCCGACGCCCAGAACGCGGTGGGATCGATCGAGAGCGCGCTGAAGAACACGGACCGGGCCCTGGCCAATCTCGGCTCGTCGGCCAACCGCATCGACGAGCAGAGCAAGTTCACCACGGTTCTGTCCGACGCGACCAAGCAGGGCCTCGGCAACATGGTCGATGCCGACATGGGCGCCGAGGCGGCCAAGCTGCTCGCCACCGAGGTCAAACTGCGCCTGGGGGTCCAGTCGCTGTCGATCGCCAACGCGGCGCCGCGCAACATCGCGTCCCTGTTCGAATAGCCCCTGTTGTTTAGGCCCTCGGCGGGGGGGCGGGTCCTGAACCCGCCCCGCCAAGGGCAAACAAAGCAGTCATTCGACCCCCCGGCCGTTTACGCGCCGGTAACCGTCTTTCCCGTACCGTCCATCCGTACTTGGTTGTGAAGGGTGAACCTCCCCGGTGGTCTGTCCTTTGCAAGAGCAGCAGCGTGGTTAACACACGCGCACGCTTCAGCGTTGGGCTGGCCGGGCAATCGCCAAAGCAGGCGATTCGGGGGACCGATGTCGATCAATAGCTACAAGTCCGTCGTTTCGGCGACCGAGGAGCCGCGCCAGACCGAGTACCGGCTGTTCGCCCTGGTGACCAAAGCCCTGATGGACGCTCGCGACCGCGGCGGCCGGGGCAAGAAGTTCATCGAGGCGATCGACTGGAACCGCCGCATGTGGCTGACGCTGCAGATGGACCTGGCGTCCGACCAGAACGGCCTGACCGACGAACTCCGCGCCCAGCTGATCTCGGTCGCCATCTGGGTCGACAAGCACTCCAGCGCGGCCTTGCGCGGCGATCAGCCGATCGAGCCCCTCATCACAGTCAACCGCACGATCATGGAGGGCCTTGCGCAGCGTCCCAAGGCGCAGCAAGAGCAGGCTCCGGCCGGCCGGCCGGCCTTCGCCGCGGGCGGCACGACCGCTTAGCCGGCCCGTAGGCGACGACATCATGTCGATGCCGGCACTACTCCTTTCCGAGCGCGCGGCGCAGGCGCCCGACGCCGCCTTTGCGCAGGCGCTCGCCCATCACAAGAACGGCGAGATTGAGCAGGCGGCCGCGCTGTATATGCGCGCCATCCAGCTCGATCCGCATCACATCGGCGCGCTGTTCAACTTGGCTGCGCTGCATGCGGCGCTCGGCCTGAAGCAGGAGGCGGAGCGCGGCTATCGCGAGGTGCTGAAGGTCAGCCCCGCCGATGCGGACGCGCTGTCGAACCTCGGCAACCTGCTACAGCCGCAGGGCCGGATCGAAGAGGCCGAAGACCTGTACCGCCGCGCGCTGGCCATCAAGCCAAGCCACACGGTCGCGCGCGTCAACTACGGCAACCTGCTGCTTGGACAGCAACGCTACGCCGAGGCTGAACCGCATTTCCGCCGCGCAGTAGTCCTAGCTCCGCACTCGGCGGGCGCGCATTCCGGTCTTGGCGCAACGTTGTGGCGCCTCGGCCAGCGCGACGAGGCACGCCGCCATCTGTCGCAGGCGGTAGCGCTCGCCCCGGCCGAGGCCGACGCCATCAACGGGCTCGCCAACCTGCTCGCCGAAGACGGCGAGCTCGATCGCGCAAAGGCGCTGTACGAGCAGGCGCTTGGCCTGCGTCCCGACTGGCCCGAGGTGCGCTTCAATCTGGCGCTGGTGCTCGAACGTACCGATTGCCGCGACGAAGCGAAGGCAGCACTGCGCCGCGCCGTCGAGCTGAAGCCGGACTACGCGCGTGCCCTGCTGCATCTCGGCGAGCTGGAGGCCGAGGACCACGAGATGGAGGCGGCGGAGGAGCATCTGCTGCGCGGCGCCTCGCTCACGCCACCGGGCGCCATCACCGAGTTCCACATCGGGACGCTGCACCACTACAAGCGCGAGTACGAAAAGGCCGTCGCCTGCTTCGAGCGCTCGGTGGCACTCGACCCGACGCCGCCCGAGGTCTGGAACAACCTCGGCAACGCCAACCTCGAACTCAATCGCCTGGTCGAGGCGGAGCGTGCGTTCGAAAAGGCGATCGAACTCGCCCCCGATTTCGCCCAGGCCTACAACAACCTCGGCAAGCTCCTGCGCGGCCGTGGCGACTCGAAGGGCGCCGAGGCGCGCTACCGCAAGGCGCTGGAGCTCAAACCCGACTTCGCCGTCGCCTGCAGCAACCTGGGCGCGCTCCTGGTGGAGCGCGGCGAGTACGAGTCGGCGACCTCCTACTTCGAGAAGGCGTTGGCGATTCAGCCCACGCACGCGCTGTTCAACGGCATCGGCATCCTGCACCAGATGCAGAACGACAACGAGAAGTCGATCGCGGCGTTCGAGAAGGCGTTGGAGCTCGAGCCGAACAACCCGGAAATCCTGAACAATCTCGCGATCTCGTACCAGAACCTCGGCCGCAACGTCGATGCGGCGCGCACGTACGACCGCGTGTTCGATGCCAATCCGAACCAGGCCGAGGCGTACCTCAACCTCGGCAACATGCTGCTCTCGCTCAGCAAGCATGACGAGGCGGTGACGGTCTATCGCAAGGCATTGCAGATCCGCCCCGACAACCGCGCGATCTACCCGTATTTGGCCCATGCGCTGATGCACCAGTGCAGCTGGTCCAACATCGGCTCGATCATCGAACGCCTCATCGCCAACACCGAATGCGAGCTGGCCAACGACCTGCCGATGTCGGCGACGCCGTTCGGCCTTCTCAGCCTGCCGACAACGGTGGACCTGCGCCACCGCCTGTCGGAGCGCGTCGCTGGAAAGATCGTCGCCAACGTCGCGCCGACGCGCGCCGTTACGCCGATGACTTACGCCCCGCGGGGACCGAAGCTGAAGATCGGCTACCTGTCGCCGGACCTGCGCAACCACAGCGTTGCGCTGCTGTTCAACGGCATCGTCAAGAACCACGACCGCTCGCGCTTCGAGCTGCACGGTTACATGACCGGCACCATGGATCGCGACCATATGACGGAGTTCTTCCGTCGCGAGTTCGACGCATTCAACGACTTCAAGGACGCCACGCTGGTGGACGCGGCGCGCAAGATCAACGCCGACGGCATCAACGTTCTTGTCGATTTGGCCGGCCACACCCGCGGCTCGTGGCTGCACCTGTGCGCCATGAAGCCGGCGCCCGTCTCCGCATCCGCGATCGGATATGCGTCGAGCCTGGGCAGCGGGCTGGTGGACTACCTCATCACCGACGAGACGCTGTGGCCCGAGCCCGAGCAGAAGTACTGCTCGGAGAAGCTCTGCTACCTGCCGCACACCTCGATGCCGGGCTCGCGGCGCGAAGTCGCGAACCACCCGTTCACCCGCGCCGAGATGGGCTTGCCGGAAACGGGCGTCGTGTTCGCCAACTTCAACGGCCACTACAAGTTCGATCCCGAGACGTTCGCCGTGTGGATGCGCATCCTGAAGCGCGTGCCGGGCAGCGTGCTGTGGATCATGAAGGGCTCCACCACCAGCCGGGAGAACCTGAAGCGCGAAGCGGAAACACGCGGCGTGCCTGCCGAACGCTTGGTGTTCGCCGATAACCTGATGGGCCCGTACCACATGGCGCGCCTCGGCCTCGCCGACATCGCGCTCGACAGCTACTACCACGTCGGTGGCGCCACCACGATGGACGCGCTCTACGCAGGCGTGCCGGTGCTCGTCACGGCCGGCACCAATGTGTCCAATCGCACCGGCCGCAACCTCCTCGAGGTGTGCGATATGCCGGAGCTGATCGCGCCCACCCTGCGCGAGTACGAACAGATCGCCGTCGATCTGGCCCTGAACCCCGATCGCCTGGCCGCACTGCGCGCCAAGCTGGCCGACAAGGTGCGCACGACGCCGCTGTTCGACATCGAACTGTTCACCCGCAACTTCGAGCGGGCGCTCGAAATGATCTGGGAAAACTACGAGGCCGGCAACGAGCCGCGCCACATGCGCGTGCCTTCTCAAGACGTGGTCCGTCCGTGAGCGCCGTCGCCACCCAGGAACGCATTGACGCCTTCGCCCAGGCGCAGCGCTGCCACGAGGCGGGCGAATACGATTCCGCTGCCCAGTGGTACGGCATTGTGCTGCAGACCGACGGTCGGCACGCCGGCGCGCTGCGCGGCCTTGGCGAATTGTGCGAGATCGCCGGCCAGACCGAGCAGGCCGTGAAGCTGTTCCGCTCCGCCGCCCGCGCCGACATCGGCGACTACCTGCCATGGCTGCGTCTTGCTGAGTTGCAGGAGCGGGCAGGGCAGGTCACGGCCTCGACCGAGGCCTACCGTCAGGCCGCCGAGCGCCGGCCGCGTGACGCCGCGATCCGGCGCGCCCTCGGCAACGTCCTGCGCACCGCGGGCCTGCATGACGCTGCCGAGCTCGAGTTGTTGCTTGCGCTTGAACTCGACCCGCACGACGTCCAGGCCGTCCTGTTCCTCGGCGCCTTGCAGCTGGCGCGGTCGCAGTACGACCTCGCCCTCGCCTCGTTCGAGCGCGTGCGCACGGTCGCTCCGTCCATGCCGGAGCCGAAGTTCTTCACCGGCATCTGCTTGCAGGCCGTCGGCCGCCACGGCGAGGCCGTCGAAATCCTCGAGCCGCTAGTGCTGCAGCATCCGCCGCGCAAGGAATGGCTCAACGCGCTCGGCAGCTCGCTGCTGGTGCTCGGCCGCCATGCCGACGCGTTGGCCGCACACCGCAGCGCCTATGCACTGGATGCCACCGATGCCGACACCGCCGTCCGCATGGCGCGCGCCATGGCCCTTGTCGGCGAGTACCGCCCGGCGCTTACCGTGGTGGACGAAGTGCTGGCGCGCGTCCCCGACGACCGCGAGGCACTGCGCCTGCGCATCCAGCTTCTGCAGGTGTTCGACCTCAAAGAACGCGCGCTCGAGATCACCGAGCAGCTGCTCGCGCTCGACCCGGACGATCCGTTTGGCCAGGCGCAGCGGGTTTCCATTCGCCAGCGGTCCTGCATCTGGCACGGCTACGAGGCGTTCATCGCCGACGTCGCGCGCTACATCCGCGGCGCGACGGAGCGCCGCCAGCCGATGCAGCTCACCATTCAGGATCTGCACAACCTGCCGCTGCCGTGGGAGCTCGAAGTCGCCGCGGCACGCCGTACGGCCGAGGCGATCGAGACACGCGCTGCGCCCGCCCGCGCCCGCCTGGGCTTCCGCTTTGAAGACCGCCTGCGCGCGAGGACGCCGCGCAAGCTGCGCATCGGCTACACGCTGCCGTACACCAAGGAAGAGAGCTTCACGCTGCTGCACGAGGGCGTGGTCGCCCACCACGACCATAGCCGCTTCGAGATCTATGCCTATGCCTGCCAGCCGAGCGTAGGGACCGAGTTCGATCGCCGCTATCGCGGCCACTTCGACGTCGTGCGCGACGTGATGATCGCCGACGCCGAGAGCGCCGCGCGGCAGGTGTACGCCGACCAGATCGACGTCCTGCTGGATCCCGCCGGCCACACCGGCGAGCACTGCCAGGAACTGGTCGCCCTGCGGCCCGCTCCCGTCGTCGCGCAAACGTGGGGCTATTCCATCACCACCGGCGCGCCGTACGTCGACTACCTTGTCACCGATGCGCGCTTCATGCCGCCCGAGATGGGCGCGCTGTGCAGCGAGACGCTGGTCTACCTGCCCGATGCTCTGCTGCCCGGCTATCGCCCGGCGGTCTCGGATCGCGCCTTCACGCGTGCCGAGTTGCGTCTCCCCGAGCAGGCGTTTGTGTTCTGCGACTTCAATCAGCCGTTCAAGTTCGAGCCGTCGATGTTCGGTGCCTGGATGCGCGTGCTGGCGCGCGTGCCGGGCAGCGTGCTTTGGCTCGGATCGTGGGATGTGACCGCCCAACGCAATCTGCGCCGCGAGGCAGAGACGGCCGGCGTTCACGCCGATCGTCTGGTGTTCAGCGACGTGGCCGGCCGCGGCGAGCATCTTGCGCGCCTCAAATGCGCTGACCTCGTGCTCGACACCCGCTACCACAGCGGCGGCGCCACCACGCTGGATGCGTTCTGGGTCGGCCTGCCGATGGTGACGCTGGCCGACGCCACGCCGGCATCGCGCAACGGCATCAGCTTCGCGACCGCCATCGGCATGCCCGAGATGGTCGCGCACTCCCTGCAGGCGTTCGAGGACCTTGCGGTGCAGGTGGCGAGCACTCCCGCCCTGCACGCCGCCTGGCGGGCCAAGCTTGCGCGCAATCGCCTGACCGCGCCCCTGTTCGACCAGCCGCGCTTCACGCGCCACACCGAGGATGCGGTCGAGGCGATGTGGCAGCAGGCCGTCGAAGGCCGCCGCGCACCCATCACCATTGCCCCGCGAGGCGGCGCATGAACGCCCTCGGCAACACGGCTGCAACCGCCGCGGCGCCGCTGTTTGCGCTCGCCGTGCGCCACCACCGCGCCGGCCGCATCGTCGAAGCGATGCGGGCCTATGGCGAAGTGCTGGCCGCGGACCCACGCCACACCGGCGCGCTGTCCAATCTCGGTGTTGGCTTGGCTTCGCTCGGCCGCACCGACGATGCCGTCAGCTGCTACGAAGCCGTTCTGGCGATTACGCCGGAGGACGCCGATGTCCTCACCAATCTCGGCAACCTCTATCAGTCCAGCGGCAACGCGACGCGCGCGGAGCAGTGCTATCGCCGCGCGCTCGACCTCGCGCCGGCCGCTGCCACGCGCTTGAACTACGTCGAGCTGCTTGCGGCGCAGGACCGGCTCGAAGAAGCTTGCGAGCAGGCCCGCATCGCGATCGCCGCCGCTCCGGAACTGACCGCCGCGCAGGCGCGGCTCGGCACGTTGCTGCTGGCCCGCGGCCTGTTCCCTGAGGCCAGCGACGTCCTGCAGGCCGCCGTGGCGCGCGCGCCGCACGACATGGTCGCGCTGCTGGCCCTTGGCGATGTTCGCCGCGCGGTCGGCGACCTGAATGGCGCCGAGCTTTGGTGTCGCGCCGCTTCCGATCTTGCCGAGTCCGGCACTCGTCCATGGATGCGCCTGGGCGCGTTGTATCAGGCGGCGGGTCGGATTGACGATGCGGTCGCCGCGTATCAGACCGCAGCCGGCACCGATCCCGGCCCCGAGGCCGCGATGGCGCTCGGTGCCGTGTTGCACACCGCCGCACGCCACGCCGAAGCCGCCACGGTGTTCGCCGCCGCGGCGGATCGCCACCCCGGCATCGGCGAGCCGCTCGCCAACCTTGGCCTGAGCTTGCTCGCGCAAGGCGAGTTCCAGCGCGCCCACACGGTGC
>CAIVPW010000094.1 GCA_903907895.1 uncultured Alphaproteobacteria bacterium | reverse complement strand
GTCGCCCCGGGCGTCGGCTTCGGTCCCAACGGCGAAGGCTTCATCCGTATCGCGCTCGTAGAGAACGAGCAGCGCATTCGCCAGGCCGCGCGCTCGGTGAAGAAGTTCCTCTCCCAAGGTGCGCCCAACGTGACGCAGCTCAACCCGGCAAAGCGAGCCGCCTCTCGGTGACGGTGCCTCTGCGAGTTGGATTGGCCGGCCGTCGCCCCAAGGGCGCGCGCTCGAAGAACCACCGATGACCACACCATTGCGAGTTGGATTGGCCGGCCTCGGCACTGTCGGGGGCGGCGTGGTGAAGCTCTTGAGCGAGCACAAGGATCTGCTTGCCCAGCGCGCGGGCCGTCCCATCGTGCTCGCCGGCGTCTCTGCGCTCGTCGTGCCGAAGACGCTGGAAGCGCAGCTCAAGGGCGTTCCCTTCCACCAGGACGCGCGCAAGCTCGCAGTCTCCGGCGACATCGACGTGATGGTCGAGCTGATCGGCGGGGCCGAGGGCATCGCCAAGCAGATCGCGGAGGCGACGCTCGGCGCCGGCAAGTCGCTCGTCACCGCCAACAAGGCATTGATCGCCAAGCACGGTGTCGCCCTGGCGCGCCTCGCGCTGGAGAAGGGCGTGTCGTTGCAGTTCGAGGCGTCGGTCGCCGGTGGCATTCCGATCTTGAAGGCGATCCGAGAAGGTCTCGCCGCCAACCAGTTCACGCGGGTCTACGGCATCCTGAACGGCACCTGCAATTTCATCCTCACCGGCATGGAGCAGTCGAAGCGCGACTTCGCTGATGTGCTGGCCGAGGCGCAGAAGCTCGGCTACGCCGAGGCCGACCCGGCCGCCGACGTGGATGGCCACGACGCTGCCAACAAGCTCGCCATCCTGACGTCGCTTGCGTTCGGCACGCCGGTGTCGCTCGAATCGATCTACGTCGAGGGCATCCGCAACGTCTCTGCCATCGATATCGCCTTTGCCGAAGAGCTCGGGTACCGCATCAAGCTGCTCGCCATCGCGCGCCGGACCGAGCATGGCCTCGAGCAGCGCGTGCATCCCTGCATGGTCGATCGCGAAACGCCGGTCGCACAGGTGATGGGCGTGCTCAACGCGGTAGTGGCCGAAGGCGACTATGTCGGCCGGACCGTATTCGAAGGACCCGGCGCCGGGGAGAAGCCGACAGCGTCTGCCGTCGTCGCCGACCTCCTCGACATCGCCCGTGGCCGCACCAGCCCGCCGTTCGCGGTGCCGGTGTCGCAACTCGCGCCGATGCGCGCCGCCTCCATGGAGGATCACTTCGGCGCGTATTACGTCCGTCTGATCGTGGTGGACGTGCCGGGCGTGCTTGCCGAAGTGGCGCAGATCTTCGCGGCCGAGGAAGTGTCGATCGAATCGGTGCTGCAGCGCGGCCGCGCACCGGGCGAGAACGTCGCGCTCATCCTGACGACCCATGAGTGCCGCGAAGCCGCGATGATGCGTGTGCGCGCGCGTCTGGAAAAGCTGAAGGCCGTCGTCGAGAAGCCCGCCTTCATCCGGATCGAAGAGCTTTAGTGGACGGCAATCTCAGCCTCGACCTCGTACGCGTGGTCGAAGCGGCCGCTGTGGCGGCCGCACATTGGGTGGGGAGGGGCGACGATCAGGCAGCGGATGCCGCCGCCGCCCAAGCAATGCGCCTCGCGCTGCGCCGCGTTGGCATCCAAGGCAAGGTCGTCGTCGGCGATGGTCCCCGTGGCGCCACGTCCGTGCTGTTCATCGGCGAAACGGTCGGCATGGGCGGCACGCCGGCTGACGTTGCCGCCGACCCGCTTGAGTGCATCACCCGCGCTGCGCGCGCCGCACCCGAGGCGTTGTCTGCGATCGCGATTGCGGAACCGGGTGGGCTTTTGCACGCACCGGCCGTCTCAATGGAGAAGATCTCGGTGGGTCCGCGCGCCGCTTCCGCGAACCTGGACCTCGATGCTCCGCCCGGGGATGTGTTGCGCAGTGTTGCCGCGGCCCTCGGCAAGCCGGCGTCCGAAGTCACCGCCTGTCTGCTCGACCGCCCCCGGCACGGGGCACTGACGCAGGCGCTGCGCGATGCGGGCGGCCGCGTGAAGACGATATCGGACGGTGACATCGTCGGCGCCATCTCTCCGGCCCTGCCGGACACCGGCGTCGACTTCTACATCGGCGTCGGCGGCGCACCGGAAGGCGTGTTGGCTGCTGCGGCGCTACGCGGCATGGGCGGCCGCATGGTGGCGCGCTTTGCACCGCGCAACGACGACGAAAAGAACCAGGTCACGTCGGCCGGCGGGGTGCTGGGGCAGGTCTATCAGACCGAGCAGCTCGCCAGCGGCGAAGCGATCTTCGCCGCGGCGGGTGTCACGAAGGGACTGTTCCTCGACGGCGTGCGCCTAACGGGCACCACGGCGGAAACCCATGCGGTGGTCATTCGTGCGGGTACCGGGTCGGTGCGCTGGATCAGAACGCACCACCGGCTGGACGAGAAGGGCGCGCCGCGCGCCTAGTGTTCGTCGGGCCGCCGGCCGCTGCCGTCGCGTAGCTGGGCCATCGCGGTGCGCTTGGCATCCATCAAGTCGATCTGCCGTGCGCGCTGCACCTTGCGCCAATAGGTGAAGCCGCCGAAGGCGATGATGGCGATCAGTACTGCGAGGAACATGCTCATGCGG
>CAIVPW010000093.1 GCA_903907895.1 uncultured Alphaproteobacteria bacterium | reverse complement strand
GTGCTCGTCAGCATTGCCGACCATCAACGACTCGACGCAGCCGCAACCGGCCGCACGCCCTGCCGAGATGAACGTGTTGATGCTGTCGAACGTGCCCAGCGCCCAGGTGCGCAGTTCGCCCCCCTTGGGTGCGGTCGGGTTCACGTAGTTCCACTGCTTGAAATCGGGCGGGTAGATCGGGTCCGCTTCCAGCGAGGTCGAGTAGTAAATCTTGCCGCCGTGCTGCCCCGGCGCGCCGTTGACCTTCTGTTGCGCCAGCGCCGGCGCCACGGCGAACGCGGCGAGTACGGCGACCACTGCTGCGACTTTGCGCATCTCGCGATCCTCTCCCGACTAAGTTGTCAGTATTTACAAGGAATACTGCGCCATCGGCCCCGGCGCAGGCAATGAGGTTAACGGCGCAGCTTCGCCTGAGCCGCCCGATGCAGGGTGGGATTCGCAGCGGCCAGGACGTTGCTTTTGCGCGCGCAGTCGAGCGGGGCGCCGTCCCAGTCGGTGATAACGCCGCCGGCACCCTCGATGACCGCGATGGTGGCCACGAAGTCGTGAGGTTCCAGGCCGCACTCCACCACCAGGTCGATCCAACCCGAAGCCAGCAGTCCGAAGGCATAGGCATCGGCGCTGTATTGGGTCATGCCTACCGCAGCATTCAGGCGCTGAAAGGCTGCCACGTCCTCCCCCCGGCACCATTCGGGCCCGGTGCAGTACAGCGCGGCTCGGCCCAGATCGGTGGTCTCGCGGGTGCGTGCGGGCTGGCCGTTGAACGTGGTGCCGAGTCCGTTGGCGCCCACCCAGCGCTCGCGGCTGATGGGCTGATCGATGACGCCCACGATCGGACGGCCGCGCTGCACCAAGCCAATCAACGTGACGAACAGCGCCTTGCCGGTGATGAAAGACCGTGTGCCGTCGATCGGGTCCAGCACCCACAAGTGCTCGGCGTCCCCGCGGGCGATGCCAAGCTCTTCGCCGCGGATGCCGTGGTGGGGGTACTGCGCCTCGATGGCCGCCCGCAGCGCCTGCTCCGATTCGCGGTCCGCGATGGTGACGGGACTGGCGTCGGCCTTTGCTTCCACCGTGTACGGCTGGCGGAAATACCGCCGCAGCACAGGGCCCGAGGCGTCGGCGAGCGTGGCGGCAAATGCCGCAAACTCGGGCGTCCCGTTGTCCCCCCCGGCCACGCGCTTATTGCGTCAGCGGCACCGGATTGGTGCTGAGTGTGCGCAGGTAGGCGATCAGGTTGGCCCGGTCGGTCGCCGACGGCAGGCCAGGGAAATTCATGCGCGTGCCGGGCGTGTGCCGCGCCGGGGCAGTCAGAAACGCGTCGAGCTCCTGGAACGTCCAGGTGCCCGGTGCGTTGCGCATTGCCTCCGAATACTGGAAGCCGGGAATCGAGGCCTTGTCGCGGCCAACGGTGTTCCACAGGTTCGGCCCGACGCGGTTCGGACCGTTCTGCTCGAACGTGTGGCAGGTCGCGCAGCGCGGACGGACGGCGAGTCCGGCGTCCGCATTCGCCGCCGCCAGGCGCACAAGGATGTCGCCGCCGTCTCCGGCCGGCGCTGTCTCGGGGGCGGCCCCGGCAGGTGGAGTTGCGGGGGCCGCCGCCGCCGCCTCTGTCGGTGCAGCGGGGGGCTGAGCAGCGGGGGTGGCTGTGGGAGCCGGCGGCGCGGCAGGTGCCGCAGCCTGAGGCGCTGGGGCTGGCTGTGGGGCAGCCACGGGCGGCACGACGGTCCGCGGCGGCACCTGTTCGGCGACCGGCGTCACCTCCGGTCGCTCGGGCGTGATGTTGAAGAAAGCGCGGGTGATCCCGACGATCACGACCACGACGATGACAGAGCCCACGAGCGCTGCGAGGTACTTGAGGAAGATGCGCATTCGAAGCCAGCTCTCCTTCAGGAGATTTTATCGGCTCCAAGTTCGGCCAGCGCAAGCACGCGCGAAATCGCACGTCCCCGGTCGCCCTTGGGGTGCATGCAGCACTTCGTTGCCGTATACCAGCGCGCGGACCAGGACGGCCAAGGAATGAGCAATACCGCAATCGTATTGATCCCCGCGCGCATGAAGGCGACGCGCCTGCCGGGCAAGCCTCTCGCGGACATCCATGGCACTCCCATGATCGTGCATGTCTGGCGCCGTGCCATGGAGGCCGGCATTGGGCCGGTGGTAGTGGCCTGCGAGGACGCAGAGATCGCGGCCGCCGTGCGTAGCGCCGGCGGCACGGCCGAGCTTACCGGCTCCCACCATCGTTCCGGCTCCGACCGTATTTTCGAGGCCCTGGGCCGCATTGATCCGGACCGGCGCTTTTCCGTCGTGGTGAACCTGCAGGGCGACCTGCCCGCCATCGACCCGGCCGTGGTCGCCGCGTCGCTCGACCCTTTGGCGGACTCTGCGGTCTCGATCGCCACCCTGGCCAGCCCGCTCGAGGCGCATGAGTTGAGGGATGCGAACGTCGTGAAGGCCCACGCCGTGTTCGAGGGCAAGAACCGCACGGCCCGCGCCCGCGCCTTCACCCGCGACGCTGCCTCCTGCCGGCCGGGGACGTGTTGGCACCACATCGGCATCTATGCCTATCGCCGCGCCGCATTGGAGCGCTTCGTGTCGCTGCCCCCGTCCGACAACGAGAAGAAGCATTCGCTGGAACAGCTGCGCGCCATGGACGACGGCATGGCTATCGGCGTTCGGCTCGTTGACACCTTTCCGCTCGGTGTCGATACTCCGGCCGACCTCGCGCGGGCGCGTTCCGTGCTTTCCGGCGCCGCGCAGCAATGACCCCCCCACCCAAGCGCAAGGCTAAGCCTGCCAACACCATCGCCTTTCAAGGCGAGCCGGGCGCGTATTCGCATCTCGCCTGCACTGCGGTGTATCCCGACATGACGCCGCTGCCTTGCGCGACCTTCGAGGGCGCGCTGGCTGCGGTGCAGACGGGCAAGGCGGCTCTGGGCATGATCCCGATCGAGAACTCGGTCGCAGGTCGCGTCGCCGACATACATCACTTGATGCCGCACTCGGGCCTGTTCATCATCGCCGAACACTTCCAGCCCGTGCGGCACTGCTTGCTCGGCCCCAAGGGATCGACGCTCAAGACCGTCAAGTATGTGCACAGCCACGTGCAGGCGCTCGATCAGAACCGGCCGCTCATCCTGGAGATGGGCCTGCAACCGGTGGTCGAAAGCGACACCGCGGGGTCGGCCAAGATCATTGCTGCCCGCAATGACCAGGCGCATGCGGCCATTGCGTCGGAGCTTGCGGCCGAACTCAATGGCCTAAAGGTCCTGCGGACAGCCTCCAGCACCACCACGCGCTTCCTTATCCTGTCGCGCAAAATAAGGAAGCCGCCGGTCGGTCAGGATCGGGTGATCACCACGTTCGTCTTCAGCGTCCGCAACGTACCTGCCGCGCTCTACAAAGCGCTCGGCGGCTTCGCCACCAACGGCGTCAATATGCTGAAGCTTGAGAGCTACATGGAGGGCGGCAGCTTCGCCTCCACGCAGTTCTACACGGACATCGAGGGTCATCCGGAGGACCGAATGGTGAAGCTCGCCTTCGAGGAACTCGCATTCTTCACCGCCAGCATGAACATCCTCGGCGTCTATCCGGCGCACCCGTTCCGCGACCAGCACCGCAAATAGCCGGCGCTGCAAAAGAGAGTCATTTCCGGAGGTTGCTGGTGCGGATCGAGTCGCTGTGCGAACCGCACGCGAACGCGGATCACGATTCCCTCCATGCCCGCCAGTCAACTTCCGATTGCCGCGACCGTTGCCGGAACGACTGGCGATGCGTTTTCTTCGGAAAAAATCGTCTTTCTGGCATTCCGTGTGTTGCATCGGAGGCATGCTTCATGTTGTGTTCCTTCCACCGCTTTTCCGCGGGGGAAAGTGCTGGCCGCTGGTCGAACTAATCGAAGGCCAGGTCTTTTGGGCAGCCTAGGAGGAATGAAGTGAAGGCAATCAAAGAGAAGCTCACGAAGTCGCGCCTGGTGGCGCTGATCGCGGACGAACTGGATGGCGCGCTGACGAAGAAGGATGTCGCTGCCG
>CAIVPW010000092.1 GCA_903907895.1 uncultured Alphaproteobacteria bacterium | reverse complement strand
GGCGTCTGCATTTCGTGCGGCCCGGCCACTTTCCTATTGCATTCGGGAAGCGCACGTACAAAATGGAGCCCGTTCCGGGGGCGGTGCCTACCATCCCTGGAGCCAGGCCGGGCGAGGCCGGTGGGGTAACCCATCCAGTGCTGCTCGGCTTGATTCCGCATCAGCCTTGTTTAGGAGCCCGACCATGGCAGGCAAGCCCGCACCGAAGCCCGCTGCAAAGCCGGCCGCAAAGCCGACCAAGAAGTAGTCTCGCGCCGTAGCGTGTGGACGCGGGCGCTGGTCAAACCAGCGCCCGCTTCATTTGTGAGGTAGGTCGAAGTACTTAATCCGGCAAGTACTCAACCGACGAATATTGCGGCCTCCGCCAGGTCCGAAACGATGGGAGCGCACGCCGGCCACCCTGCCGCCATCCGGCCCGCGCTGCTACAGTCCGCACCCCATGGCTGACACCTCTCAAGCGCCCCGAACGCAGCACCCGCTGGTGCGCCTCGCGGTCGAACTCGGACCGCTGCTGATCTTCTTCTTCGTCAACACCCGGTGGGGGATCTACGCCGGCACCGGCGCCTTCATGGCGGCGATCGCCGTTTCCTTCAGCGTGTCGCTCTGGATCGAGCGGCGCGTGCCGGTCATGCCGCTGGTCACGGCGGTGGTCGTCCTGGTGTTCGGCACGCTCACGCTCGTGCTGCACGACGACCTGTTCATCAAGCTGAAGCCGACCATCGTGAACGGCCTGTTCGCCGCCATCCTCGCATTCGGCCTGCTGACCAAGCGCAATTTCCTGCAGATCGTGCTGGGCACGGTACTGACGCTCGACGATGCCGGCTGGCGCAAGCTGACGGTGCGCTGGGCGCTCTTCTTCGTCGTGCTGGCCGTGATCAACGAGGTGGTCTGGCGCAATTTCAGCACCGACACGTGGGTCAGCTTCAAGGTGTTCGGCATCATGCCGCTGACGTTGGCATTCAGCCTGGCGCAGGTCCCCCTGCTCACCAAGCACCAGATCGACAAGCCCGCCGCCTGACGGCGGGCCGATTTCAGATGCGGACGTCGACCCCGTGGCGGTCGCGCACAGCGCGCTCCCGGTCCGCTTCTTCGCGTTGGGTTTGTTCCAGGGAACGCTGATCTTGGGCCGCGGCGTCGGCGCGGCGCCGTTCGGTACGGGTCTGCGCCGCGGCGTCCTCTTCCCGCGCATCCACCTTGTCCTCGATGGTGCGGCGGCGGTCTCCGGCCTTCTCGGAATCCTGGCTGGCGGGCGTTGCGCGCTGCGTACGGGCGGTCGAGTCGATGCCCGGCGGCGGGATGGCCGCGGCGGCGGGCGTCTGCTGCACCGACTGGGCCGGTGCGAACGAGCCGGGAAGGATTTCCGCCATGAGGTGCCTCGCTGCGTCCGCGCGATTGGTTAACGGTGAACGGGCATGGTCCGCCCCGACTGTGGGTAAGTCAAGCTGACGCTATGGGTTGGCGCCGACCGCCCGGTGGGTGGGCCCGACCTCGTGGCGGATCGGCTCGACGGTGCGCAGGTAGCGCCAGATCGCGGCAAGATCGGTGTCGGTCATCGCAAAGAACGCCTCCCACGGCATCGGGGAGCCGGGAACGACCCGTCCGCCACGGAAGCGGCCGACGAAGTCGTCCTCGGACCAGTGGTAAATGACGCCCGTCGCAGGGTCCGGCGTCAGGTTCGGGGCGACGGTCTCCATGCCCGGCTCGTCCTCGTCGAACGCGGGGATGCCGCCGGACAGGAGCGGTGCCTGGGCCCCGAGGCTCGCCGAGGGCGAATGGCAGCCGGCGCAGTTCGCCGGGCCGTGGACGAGGTAGCGCCCGCGCTCGACGCTGGCCTCTGAACGCGGCGCATCGGCGAGTGCGGGCAATCCCTGCTTCGGGCGCAAGAAGAACGCCAACGCCGCGCGGCCGGCGAAGTTGTATTCGGATTGCGGCGCCGCTCGGTCTACGGGCGCCTGCGCGCGCAGGTACGAGACGATCGCGCTGAGATCGTCGTCCGCAATGTCGCCGACGCCGAGCACCATAAACGGCGACAGCGAACCGTCGCGGCGCACGCCGGTGCGAATCACGCGGGCCACTTCGCCGTCCGTCCACGCGCCAATGCCGAATCGCATGCTGGGTGTGATGTTGGCGGAATAGACGGTGCCGTACGGCAGGTCCCAGCGGTGCCCGCCGACCAATTGCGGCCGAGACAGCGGGCCATATGACTTGGCTTCTCCCTGCGGCAGATGGCAGGCGGGACAGTGCGCCACCGCATTCACCAGATAGGCGCCCCGCTCGATGACTACCGGATCGGTGCTGGACCGCACCTCGGGCAGCGGGACGTCTGCGTAGGAGCGCGCAGCCAGGACTTGCACCGTGACGACCGCGATTCCGGCGGCGAGGGCCAAGGCGACGAGCAATGTCGCCGCGATGCGCTTCATCCTGACCAAGCGGGCTGCGGCGGCCGCAGCATGGGACGCTTCTGCGCGCTGCCGCGCTTAGGGACGGCCGGGCCTACTCAGGCTCTCGATGCGTGCCTTCACCTCGGCATGCGCCTGGGTGTTTGGGTCGAGGAAGGTCAGCAGCTTGTTCCAGTAGGCGGTGGCCCCGTCCTTGTTGCCGGCCTCCGCCTCGGCCATGCCCAGGAAGTACATGGCCTCGAGATTCTCGGCATCGAGGGCCAGCACCTTCTGCAGAACTTCCTTGGCGGCGTCGGGGAACGGCTGCGCCGGATCGGCGGCGGCGAGCAGGATGCCGGCCTGCTCGGTCAGGACATCGACGTTGTCGGGTGCGAGCGCGGCGGCCTTCTCGACAGCGGCGCGGGCTTCATCCCAGCGCTGCAACACGCGGTATGACTGCGACAGGCGCAGCCAGCCTTGCAGGTCGTTCGGGGTCTGCTGCATCTGGTTGGCCAGACGCTCGACCATCTGCAGGATCATCGCCTGCTGTTGCTCCGGCGTCATGCCGTTGATCGGGTTCTGCGGCGGCAGCGGCTGCGGCATGACCTCGGCGAGGTTGACATTCAGCTGTCGCGCCGCGCCCTCGAGCTGGCTGCGGATGTACGGCAAGTAGGGCGCATCGGACGGCGTTTCGGCGGCCAGCTTGAGCCAAATGTCGAACGCCTCCCGCACCTTGCCGGCCTGTGCCTTGGCGATGCCGTCGTAGTAGCGCGCGGCGGGATGGGTGGGATCGATCGCCAGTGCCGCATCGATCGCTTGCTGCGCCGGCGGCGTCACCAAGCCACCCGCACCATTGATCAGCGCTTCGACGAGCTCCGTGTGCGTGCCGGCGTCGTTGCGACCCATGCCGATCGCCTTGCGCACGGCGTTGGCCGAATCTTCGAAACGCCCAACGGCGAGGTAAGCGCGGCCGATCATCAGCCATGCATCCACGTCATTCGGATTCTGGCTGAGCGCCGTTTCCTGCTCCGCAATGAACGCGAGCAACTCGCGGCTCATGGCCTGCGGCTGCACCAGCTCGGGGCGTGCGGAGTAAGGCCGGTCAGCGGCGCCGGGCGAGCCGCGCCACAGGTAGAGGCCGAGCGAGACGGCAGGCACCGCAATCAGCAAGGCAAGGGCGGCCTGCCACTTCGGCAGCTTGCCGGGGCTCTTGTAGCCGGCCTTGGCGACACCCAGCAGGCGGCGGTCGATCTCGAGGCGCGCGGCGGTCTCCTGCTGCGGCGTGATGATGCCGCGGGCGACGTCGTCTTCCAGCTCGCGCAGCTGGTCCTTGTAGACCTGTAGGTCGAACTCTGCGCGCGTCTTGGGTGGCCGCGCCTTGCTGATGAGCGGCATAATGATCATCGTCGCCGCCAGCAGCGCGAGGATGATCAGGGGCAGCCAGGCAATCATCCTTGTCTCTCCTCGCCGAGCAATTCGGCAATGCGCGCTTTTTCTTCCGCGGTCAGCGGATTGAGGTCAGGTCCCGTGGGCCGGCTGCGCGCCAGATACAACGCAACGCCCGCCATGCCCGCCACCAGGATCAAGGCGGGGCCGATCCACAACAACAGCGTGCGGCCATTGAACGGCGGCTTCAGCAGCACCCAGTCGCCATAGCGGGACACGAGGTAGGCAACCGCTTGCTCGTCGGTATCGCCAGCAGCGACGCGCTCCCGCACGACAACGCGCAGGTCGCGGGCGAGCTCCGCATTCGATTCGTGGATCGACTGGTTCTGGCAGACCAGGCAGCGGATGCGCTTGTGCAGCTCCTGCGCGCGGGCCTCCTGGGCCGGGTCGGGCAGGGGCGTTTCGAGGCCCTGCGCCAAAGCGGCGCCGGCCCACAGCGCGGCAAGCAGGACCAGTGCAAAGCGGTTCACGGTTTTCTCGCCTGCAGTTCGCGCACTTTGGGCAGTATTTGCGTCTCGAGCGCGTTGCGGTCCACCGGGCCGATGAACTTCAACTGAATGACGCCGTTCGCATCCACCACGAACGTCTCGGGCACGCCGTAGACGCCAAAGTCGATGCCGACGCGGCCGTTGAGGTCGGCGCCCGTGCGTGCGTATGGATTGCCGAGCGAGGCGAGCCACGCGGCCGCGCTTTGGGGCTTGTCCTTGTAGTTGATGCCGTAGACCGGCACGCCGGTCTTTGCGACCTCTTCCCACAGCGGATGCTCGACGCGGCACGGTACGCACCACGAAGCGAAGACGTTCACGATCGACACCTGACCTTTGAGGTCGGCGCTGGAAAGGCCCTTGTCGGTTCCCTGCACGGGGTCGAGCGCGAACTCCGGCGCCGGCCTGCCGATCAGCGCCGAAGGGATCTCCGACGGCTTCAGCTGTAGGCCGATGCCGAGCGCGACCGCGATGACCGCGAACACGGCCAGGGGAACGACAACTCCAGGACGCATCAGACGGCCGGCTTCAATCCGCTGCCGGCGTCCACCTTGGCGCGGCGCGGGGCGCCGACACGGTGACGCCGATCGGACAGCGACACGACGCCTCCGAACACCATGAAGGCAGCGCCGAACCACATCCAGTGCACGAACGGCTTGAAGTAGGCGCGCACGGCGTACCCGCCGGCGCCGTCGGCGTCGCCAAGCACGACGTACAGGTCACCCCAAAGCGTGGGCTCGATGGCCGCCTCGGTCGTCACCATCGGGCTGCCGACGTACGTGCGTTTCTCGGGCAGCGCCGGTTCGCGCAGCGTGCCGTTCTTGGACACATCGAATATGCCGCGCTGGGCGACGTAATTCGGTCCCGGCACCGACTCGACCCGGCGCAGCGTCACGGTGAAGCCGCCCACCTCCATGGACTGACCGGCCCGCAGCACCTGGTCCTTCTCGGTCTGGAACGACAGCAGGACAGTCAGGCCGAGCACGAAGAAGCCGACGCCGGCGTGCGCGAAGGCCATGCCGATCGCCGACCGCGGCAGCGCCAGCGCGCGCCCGGCGGAATGCTGCAGGGATGCACCGCGGCCGATCGCGCGCTCCACCAGCGGCATCAGCGAGCCGACGATGAGCCATACCGAAACGACGATGCCGGCCACCGCCACCAAGGACGTGCCGCTGACCATGGCATAGGTGATGAGTCCAGCGGATGCCGCGATCAGGAAGGCGCCGCGCAGGCGTTGCACCATTCCAGAGAGGTCGCCGCGCTTCCACGGCAGCAGCGGACCGATGACCATCGCCACCAGCACGGGGAACATGATGGGTATGAACGTGGCGTTGAAGAACGGCGGGCCTACGGACACCTTGTCGCCGCTGACAGCATCGAGCAGTAGCGGATAGAGCGTCCCGAGGAACACCGTTGCGCACGCGGTCGCCAGCAGCAGGTTGTTCAGCAGCAGCGCGCCTTCGCGACTGATGGGCGCGAACAGCCCGCCGGGCTTCAGGGCCGACGCACGCGCGGCGAACAGCGTCAGCGAGCCGCCGACGACGAACACCAGGAAGCCGAGGATGAACAGGCCGCGGGCCGGATCCGTAGCGAACGCATGTACGCTGGTAAGGACGCCCGAGCGCACGATGAATGTGCCCATCAAGCTCAGCGAGAACGTCAGGATGGCGAGCAGGATGGTCCACGCCTTCAGCGTGTCGCGGCGCTCCACCACGATGGCCGAATGCAGCAGCGCGGTGCCGGCCAGCCACGGCATGAACGAAGCGTTCTCGACCGGATCCCAGAACCAGAAGCCGCCCCAGCCGAGCTCGTAATACGCCCACCACGAGCCGAGCGTGATGCCGATCGACAGGAAGCACCACGCTGCCAGCGTCCACGGACGCACCCAGCGCGCCCACGCCGGATCGACGCGGCCTTCGATGAGAGCGGCGACAGCGAACGAGAACGCCATCGAGAAGCCGACGTAGCCGAGATAGAGGAACGGTGGGTGGATCGCGAGGCCGGGGTCCTGCAGCAGCGGGTTCAGTCCCTGGCCTTCCTGCGGCACCGGAAAGATGCGCTCGAACGGATTCGATGTGAACAGGATGAACAGCAGGAATCCGACGCCGATCATTGCCTGGACCGCGAGGACGCGCGCTTTCAGTTGCGGCGGCAGGTTTCTGCCGAACGCCGCCACAGCGGCGCCGAAGCCTGACAGGATGAGGATCCACAAGAGCAGCGAGCCCTCGTGGTTGCCCCACACGCCCGTGACTTTGTAAAGCAGCGGCTTCAGCGAGTGCGAGCTCTGGAAGACAGCGAGCACCGAGAAGTCGGACTGCACGAACGCGTGCATCAGCGCGAAGAACGCCACCACCGCCATCAGGAACTGCGCATATGCGGCGGGCTGGGCCACGGCCACCCACGCGTCGTTGCCGCGTTGCGCGCCGATCAGCGGCACGGTGGCCTGCACGAGTGCAACGACGAGCGCAACGATCAGCGCGAAGTGTCCAAGCTCGGCGATCACGTCAGTTGCCCTTCCATTCGCCGGCGGCCTTCAGCGCATCGACGACTTCGGCCGGCATGTATGTTTCATCGTGCTTGGCCAGCACCTGGCTCGCGACGAATCGGCCGTCGGGGCCGAGGCGGCCCTCGGCCACCACGCCCTGGCCTTCTTTGAACAGGCTCGTCACCAGGCCGGTATAGGACACCGGCACCGTGTGCTTCATGTCGGTGACGATGAAGGTGATGGTGTTGGCATCGACGCGCTGCAACGAGCCGTTCTCGACCAGGCCGCCAATGCGGAAGTTGCGGTCGCCCACTTGCACGGTCTGCTCGACGATCTCGGTGGGGCTGTAGAAGAAGACAATGTTGTCGCGCAGCGCGAACAACACCAGCGCCGTCGCGATGCCGAGCGCTCCCAGGCCGGCAACGACGAACGTCATGCGCTGCTGCTTGCGCGTCATGGCGCCTGCACCTCCGCGGTGCCGGTGGCGGCGCGCTGGGCGCGGCGCTGGCGGTGCGGTGCGGCCTGCTCAAGCTGTTCCAGCGTGCGGCGGTTGGCGCGCAGGCTGCGCACGGTGGCAACGGTAATCCAGATCATGAATCCCAGCGTGAAGGCGTAGGCCGGCCAGATGAACCAGGCGAACCCGCCCATGGCCAGGTAGTCGAAAAGTGCGTTCATCCGTCTCTTGTTTCCCGCGTCACGCGCGACCTCCCGCCCGCCGAGCGGGCAGGGACGTGCGCCCTGCGCTAAACGTCGGTGTTCAAGCCTGGGCGCTCAGCAGGCGGAGCTGGCGAATCTTGCGGCCGGCAATCTCCGCCTCCATGCGCCACAACAGAAGCGTGAAGTAGAACGCCTGGAACCCCGCGGCGAGGAGCAGCAGCGGAATCAGCATCGATGCGTCGATGGAGGCGCCGCCGTCGCGCAGGATGCTGGCGGGCTGGTGCAGCGTGTTCCACCAATCGACCGAGAAATGAATGATCGGCAGGTTGACCGAGCCGACCAGCGCCAAGATGGCGGCAGCTTTGCCGGCGCGCTGGGGGTCCTCGATCGCCTGCCAGATGGCGATGTAGCCAATGTAGAGAAAGAGAAGGATCAGCTCGGCGGTCAGGCGGGCATCCCAGACCCAGAACGTGCCCCAGGTCGGCTTGCCCCACAGCGAGCCGGTAAGGAGGGTCGCGGCGGTGAAGCCGGCGCCGAGCGGCGCCGAGACCTTGGCCGCAATGTCAGCCACCGGATGCTTCCAGATCAGCGCAACGGCGCTGGCGACGGCCATCACCCCCCAGATAAACATGCTCATCCACGCGCTCGGCACATGCATGAAGAGCACCTTGGAGGGCGTACCCTGGACTGCATCGACCGGCGCCTGCAGCGACAGGGCGAGGCCCACCGCAAGAAGGACCACGGTCAGCCCGGCCAGGACGGGCGAGACGGCCTTGGCAATGCGCAGGAAACGGCCGGGGTTGGCCAGCCAGTGCAGGTTCGCCATCGAGTTAACCTTTTGCCCGGTAGAGGTCCCTATTAGCACCGATGGCGGGCCCGACGCCAACAACCGCCCGTTACTCAAAATTGAGGCGTGACGCCGCAGGCGACTATTCCAAGTTTAACCGCAGGGCCGCCGCTGCGGCCCAAGGCGTCAGGGCTGCGGCCACCAATAAGTCCGCCGCCAGCAATAGAAGGTGCGGGCGGGCCGACAAGCCATCTACTGCAGCGTCCACCGCCAATACTCCGAAGATTAGGGCGGGGATATAGAGCGGCATTACCAGCAGCGAGAGCAGAACTCCGCCCCGGCGCACGCCGACCGTCAGGGCGGCGCCGATACTGCCGATCAGGCTCAGCACCGGGGTGCCGATCAGCAGCGCCAGCATGAGGGTCGGGTAGGCGGCCGGGTCGAGGGCGAGGAGCAGCCCGAGCGCCGGGGCGAGAACGGTCACCGGCAAGCCGGTGGTCAGCCAATGCGCCAAACACTTGGCAAGCACGGTGAGTTCGAGGGGCAGTGGTGCCAGCGCCAGGAGCTCCAACGAGCCGTCCTCGTAGTCGGCCTGGAACATGCGGTCGAGCGACAGCATCGAGGCGAGGAGGGCGACGACCCACAGAATGCCCGGGCCGATGCGGGACAAAAGCGCGAGGTCCGGCCCGACGCCCAGGGGGAACAGCGTCACGGTGAGGACGAAGAACAGCAGCGTCCAATACGTGCCGCCGCCCTGGCGCAGCCCAAGCTTCACGTCGCGCAGGATGATGGCGCCGAAAGCCGTCATGCGGGACCGAGCCGCAGCACGGACACGTTCCGCAGGGGCAGGTCGTGGTGGGTGGCGATGACGGCCATTCCACCCCGCGCCTGATGGGCCGCGATGACGGCCAGCAGTGCCGCCGTGGAGACGTCGTCGAGGGACGAAGTCGGCTCATCCAGCAGCCACAGCGCGGCGTTCGAGACCGACAGGCGCGACAAGTTCAGCCGCCGCTTCTGTCCCGCCGACAGATAGGCGGCGGGCAGGTCGTGCAGGTGATCGAGCGCGAGGGGCTCGAGGGCGGCCACTTCCGCCGTCCGCCCGCCGAGGCTAGCCCAAAATCCCAGGTTCTCGGCCACCGTGAAGGCGGGCTTTACCGCATCGAGGTGGCCGACGTAGGTGGTGCGGGCGCGGTGGGCGTCCCATTCCCTGGTTACGGGACGGCCGTTCCAAGTGAGCTGACCGGCGCTTGCGGGCACGAACCCTGCACAGACTCTGAGCAGGCTCGACTTGCCGGTGCCGTTGGGGCCGCGCAGCAACAACGCGCCACCGGACGCGATAGCGAAGCCGACGCCGGTGAACACGAGGCGCTCGCCGCGCACGCAGGCGAGTTCGGTCGCGGCGAAGGTGTCCATCGCGGCGGACCGTAGCCGAAACCGAGTGGGGGACCAACTTGTAACGAATGCGTGGGGTTGCTATCCCAAGCCCTTACGGGACTTACATTCGGTCCTTCTGACCCTGGAGTTTCGGTGCACGCCAAGACGCCCTCGTCCTCCGGCTCCGGCAACGGCAGCTGGGACGTCCGCCGCTCGCTTTCCGCGGCCGGCAAGACTTTCGACTACTTCAGCCTCAAGGCCGCCGAAGACCGCCTCGGCGACACCTCGCGCCTGCCGCGCGCGCTGAAGGTGGTGCTGGAAAATCTGCTGCGCCATTACGACGGCAGCACCGTGACGGTCGACGACCTGAAGGCAGTGGCGAGCAACGGCAAGGCGGGCGAGCGCGAGATCGGGTTCCGTCCGGTGCGCGTGCTGATGCAGGACTTCACCGGCGTGCCCGCCATTGTCGATCTCGCCGCCATGCGCGACGCGATGGTGGCGATGGGCGGCGACCCCAAGCGCATCAACCCGCTGGCGCCGGTCGATCTCGTCATCGATCACTCGGTGTCGGTCGATGCGTTCGGGCGCCCCGAGGCGTTCGCAATGAACGTCGGTCTCGAGATGGAGCGCAACCGCGAGCGCTATTCATTCCTGCGCTGGGGCCAGTCCGCGTTCCACAACTTCCGCGTCGTGCCACCGGGCACCGGCATCTGCCACCAGGTGAACCTCGAGACGTTGGCGCAAGTCGTTTGGACGCTCGCCGCGCCGCACGGCGGCGGCAACTCCATTGCCTGCCCCGATACGCTGGTCGGCACCGATAGCCACACGACGATGGTGAACGGCCTCGCCGTGCTGGGCTGGGGCGTCGGCGGCATCGAGGCAGAAGCCGCGATGCTCGGCCAGCCGATGTCGATGCTGATTCCGGAAGTCGTCGGCTTCGAGTTCACCGGCAAGCTGCCGGAGGGTACGACGGCGACCGATCTCGTCCTGACGGTTACCGAGAAGCTGCGCAAGAAGGGCGTCGTCGGCAAGTTCGTCGAGTTCTACGGCAAGGGCGTCGCGGCCCTGTCGCTCGCCGATCGTGCGACGATCGCCAACATGGCGCCGGAATACGGCGCGACCTGCGGGTTCTTCCCCGTCGATGCCGAGACCCTGCGCTACCTGCGCGAGACGGGCCGCGACGAGTGGCGCGTGGCGCTGGTGGAAGCGTATGCGCGGGTGCAAGGCCTGTGGTCCGACGCAGGCACGCCGGAGCCGCTGTTTGCCGACACCATGTCGCTCGATCTCGGCACGGTGCAGCCGAGCCTTGCTGGGCCGAAGCGGCCGCAGGACCGCGTGTCGCTGCCGGATGCGCCGGCGAGCTTTGCCAAGGCATTGCAGGAATCTAAGCAGCGCGCCGAACGGACCTCTCGCCAAGTCGCGGGCAAGAATTTTGCGCTGACGGACGGCGACGTCGTCATTGCCGCGATCACCAGCTGCACCAATACGTCCAATCCCGGCGTGATGCTGGCGGCGGGCATCCTTGCAAAGAAGGCGCTGGCGCGCGGCCTGCGCGTGAAGCCGTGGGTGAAGACCTCG
>CAIVPW010000091.1 GCA_903907895.1 uncultured Alphaproteobacteria bacterium | reverse complement strand
GGTGAGCCCAAGACGTAGCAGTTATCGCGTGACAGGCCCGTGAGGCTTCCGTGTCAACCGCGTGGGCGCCGCGATATCCCCTTGAGGATGGTTGTGTTTTACCGCGGTGCCGCGGCGGCGTGGAGGAAGCTGTCGACGTCTGTCTGTGCGGTGTGGAACCCGGTGACCAGGCGAACTGCGCCGGGACCAAACGCCTGGTCCCAGCGATGGAAGCGGAAGCCCAGCTCCAGCAGGCGCGCAATGGTCGCCTCCGGCAAGCGTGCGAAGACTTCGTTGGCCTGCACCGGCACGAGCAGCGCGGCGCCCGCAATCTTGCCGATGCCGGCACCGAGGCGCGCCGCCGCCGCGTTGGCGGCCCGGGCGTTGCGCAACCATAGACCGTCGCTGACATAGGCATCGAGCTGCGCCGAGACGAAGCGCATCTTGGAGAACAAGTGGCCCGCGCGCTTGCGGCGAAAGTCGAGCGTCGCCGCGACAGCGGCATCGAAACAGACGATGGCCTCTGCCGCCATCGCACCGTTCTTGGTGGCGCCGAACGAGAGAACGTCCACGCCCGCGCGCCACGTGAGATCGGCGAGCGAGCGGTTGGTGCCGGCGACCGCGTTGGCGATGCGCGCACCATCCATGTGCACCTTGAGGCCCGCCCGGTGCGCGATCTCGCACAGCGCGTGCACTTCGTCGGCGCTGTAGACGCAGCCCGCCTCGGTGCTCTGCGACAGGCTGACGGAGCCGGGCTGCATGTTGTGGGCGCCGTGCGGGGCGCAGGCGGCAATGGCTTCGTGCAACAGGTCGGGCGTCAGCTTGCCGCCACTGCCGGGCAGGCCCGTGATGCGGCCTCCGCCGGTAAAGAATTCAGGCGCGCCGCATTCATCGACACGGATGTGCGCATGCTCGTGGGCAAAGATGACGCCCCAGGGCGGCGTAATGGCGGCGAGCGAGAGGGCATTGGCCGCCGTCCCCGTGGCGACGGGATGCACCGTCACCTCACGCTCGAACAACGCAGCGAACTTGGCCTGCAGACCCTGGCTGACGTCATCGTCGCCGTAGGCCGTTGCGGTGCCGCCGTTGGCGGCCGCGAGGGCGGCCAGGATCTCGGGCGAAACCGGCGCGGTGTTGTCGCTGCGGAAGTCCTTCACGTGACCTCCAGTCCGATCTCGACGAACCCGTTGCCGCCGACAGAGTACGCGCGCGCCGCCCCCGTACCGGCGGCGGTCACGGGCGTCAGCAACCAGACCAGCGACGGGTCGTGGGCCTCGGCGAAGTCGGTGGCCGACGGCACGGCCACGCCATTGGGATGCGAGTGCCAGACGCCCACCAACGCGGTGCCGCGCTCGCGCGTTTCACGGTGCAGGCGCAGAAGGGTGCGCGGATCGACATCAAACCGCGCCCGGCGGTCGGTGGCGACGTTGGCGGCGAGGTGCAGCGCAACCGCGGCAACCTCGCCGGGGCGCACCGCGCCCTCGAGCAGCCCGCAGGCTTCTTCGGGAAACGCCTTGGTCGCGGCCACGGCGCCGGCGGCCAATGCGGCGGCCGGCAGCGTCAGTAGCCGCACCGGCGTCACGGCGTCAGCGCCACCGTTGCAACGGCCTTGCCGCTGCGCGCGTCGAACAGCTGGATGGACTGCACGCCGTTCACGCGGTAGCGCAGTGCCAGGCGATCACCGTCGAGATCCATCTCCAGCACCTCGGCGTTCGGGGGCAGCGTGAATTGGGCGGCCACGGGCGCGTCGCTGCGCCCGCCGCCCGCCCGATTGACGATGCCGACGATCAGAGCGCCCAGACCGACCACGATCACGACGCCCAAACCGATTACGATGACTTTGAGTGCCCGGAGATTAGGTTCCACGCCGACGTCCAACGATGACCCTGAAAGAACACTTGCGCGCCGGCCCCGTGGCCGACGCCGACGGCGGCCAGCGGCTCGATCGCTGGCTTGCGTCGCAGCTGGCAGGACAGTCCCGCGCCCGCCTGACCGCACTCATCAAAGAGGGCCGCGTCACCCGGGAAGACGGCGCGACCGTATCGGAGGCCTCAGCGAGGGTCAAACCGGGGCAGACGTTTGTCGTCGCCGTACCCGCGCCCACGGCGGCCGAGCCGGAGGCGCAGGACATCCCCCTGACGGTCGTGTTCGAGGACGCCGACGTACTGGTGATCGACAAGCCGGCCGGCCTGGTCGTGCATCCGGCGGCAGGCAACCCGGATGGCACCCTGGTGAACGCGTTGTTGGGTCATGCAGGCGACAGCCTGTCGGGCATCGGCGGCGTAAAGCGGCCAGGCATCGTCCACCGCCTGGACAAGGACACCAGCGGGCTCCTGGTCGTGGCCAAGAACGATGAAGCCCACCGCAAGCTGGTGGAGGACTTCGCCGCCCGACGGGTGAAGCGGGTCTACAACGCCATCGTCTGGGGGGTGCCACGCTCGGTGGCCGGCAGCATCGAGACGCTGATCGGCCGCAGCCCGTCCAACCGCAAGAAGATGGCCGTGGTGGCGAAGGGCGGGCGCAACGCCATCACCGGCTATAAGGTCGTGGAGACCTATGCGGACCTGGCCAGCCGCGTGGAGTGCCGGCTGGGAACGGGGCGGACCCATCAAATCCGCGTGCACATGGCGCATTTGGGCCATCCCGTCGTTGGGGATGCTACCTACGGCAGACCGCCCATGGCCAAATTGCGCCGTTTTCCCAACGTGTTGGAAGCGGCAGACTCCCTCCACCGGCAGGCTCTCCACGCCGTGGACCTGAGCTTTCGCCACCCGCGCACGGGTGCGGAGCTTTCGTTTCACAGCGACCTGCCGCTTGAACTTCGCAGTCTGGTCTCCCACTTACGGGGTATCGGACCGATATAGCCTTTTTGGTCTTGGGATTACCGTACCCAAGGGGAGACCGTCATGGCTTCAACGGCACTCACACCGAACCTTTCGCCCGACCGGAATCTGTCGCACTACCTGCACGAGATTCGGAAGTTTCCGATGCTCGAGGCGCAAGAGGAATACATGCTCGCCAAGAGCTGGCGAGAGCATGGCGACGCCGAAGCCGCCCACAAGATGGTGACGAGCCACCTGCGGCTCGTGGCGAAGATCGCCATGGGTTACCGCGGCTATGGCTTGCCCCTGGCCGACCTCATCTCCGAGGGCAACGTCGGCATGATGCAGGCGGTGAAGCGCTTCGACCCCGAGCGTGGCTTCCGCTTGGCGACGTACGCCATGTGGTGGATCCGCGCCGCGATCCAGGAATACATCCTGCACTCGTGGTCGCTGGTGAAGATCGGCACGACCGCGGCGCAAAAGAAGCTGTTCTTCAACCTGCGCAAGGTGAAGGGCCAACTGAAGGCTCTGGAAGAGGGCGACCTCAAGCACGAGACCGTGACGCTGATCGCAAACAAGCTCGACGTGTCGGAGGACGAGGTCATCAACATGAACCGCCGCCTCTCGGCGCCCGACCATTCGCTCAACGCGCCCCTGCGCCAAGACGGCGAAGGCGAATGGCAGGACTGGCTAGTGGACGAGACGCCGAACCAGGAGTCGCGCATGGGCGACTCGGAAGAGTTGATCATGCGCCGCGGCCTGCTCGCCTCGGCCATGGAGCACCTCACCGAGCGCGAGCGCCACATCCTCGAACAGCGCCGTTTGCAGGAGGACCCGGCCACGCTTGAGGACCTGTCGAAAGAGTACGGCATCAGCCGAGAGCGCGTGCGCCAGATCGAGGTGCGGGCGTTCGAGAAGCTGCAGCGAGCGGTCAAAGGTGGCCGCGGTACCTTGCCCTCCGCCGACGAGCACGCCTAAGCAAAGGCCATCTCTCAAAGAACCCCGACGCGGCTCCCGCCCGTCGGGGTTCTTTGTTATACAGTAACGCTATGCGAACGGTATTCGGGGCGGCCCTGGTGGCCGCCGCTCTGTTTTGTGCGCCCGCGCTGGCTACCCCCCCGCCGGTCGTCGTCTCCTTGAAGCCGCTGCACAGCCTGGTGGCGATGGTGCTCGACGGTGTCACCGTCCCCGCCCTGCTCCTGCCCGGCGCCACCTCGCCGCACACCTACACACTGCGTCCCTCGGACGCCCGGCTGCTGAGCGGCGCTGGGCTGGTGATCTGGGGCGGACCGCAACTGGAAGCGTTCCTCGAAAAGCCAATCAGCGCCGTCGCCGGCAAGGCGCGCGTGCTGAACCTGCTGTCCGATCCGCGGCTGACGCTCCTGCCCGTGCGCGAGGCGGGGGTTGCGGAGCACGAGGAGCATCATCACGACGGCATCGACCCGCACTTCTGGCTCGACCCGGCCAACGCGGGACGCGTACTGCGGACGGTCGCCGAGGTGCTGGCCGAGATCGACCCAGCCAATGCTGGCCGCTATTGGGCCAATGCCGAGACCAACGCCGCCGCTCTGCTCGCCCTCGACCGCGAACTCGCCCTGACCCTGGAGCCGGTGCGCGAGGAGCCGTTCCTCGCCTTGCATGACGCGCTGCAGTACCTCGAGGTCCGTTACAGTCTGCACAGTGCAGGGACGTTGACCCTGAGCGCCGAGCGCGTGCCGGGCGCCCGCACGATGATCGCCGTCCGCGAACGCATCGTGGACGCCAAGGTTCGCTGCATCGTCGGAGAGCAGCACTTCCCCCCCGCACTGGCGCGGACGATGACCGAAGGAACCGACGCGCGCCTGATCGTCGTAGACACCCTAGGGGTAGCGGTCCCGGAAGGGCCGGATGCATATCCCGCTATGCTGCGGCGCTTGGTTGCAGACCTTAGAGCGTGCCTTTCCAAGGGTGCATAGTGCCGCGATCACGGCGTTAAACGTTGCCGCGCCCTAGCTGCGCTCACTAGACTTAGTAGGTTCGGCGCTTTGTTTCTGACGGGCGGGCGCTGAGCCGGGGGTTTTGGAGGGGTCCAGTGAAGGAAGTCGTCTTCGCGGTCTACCGCTTTCAGGGCGGCCGCTGGACCCGCGACCGCAGTTTCTCGTCGGAACAGCAGACGCAAGCCAAGGCAGCAGCGGAGCAGCTGATCACGCGGCCCGGCGTGCTCGGCGTCACGCTCGTGCGCGAGACCTTTGTCCCGGCGACCGGCGCCACCGAAGAGGTCGGCCTGTGGTCCAAGCACAACAACAGTGCCGTGCCGCAGCTCGCCGTGGCGATGTCGAAGAACAAGCCCGAGCGCGCGGCCGCAGCCGCGCCGGCTCGTCACGACGACGACGAAGGCGGCGCGGACGAAGACGACGAAGATATCCCGACGCTGGTCTCTCCGGCGATCCGCCAGCAGCCGCAAGGCTCGCCGTTCCTGGTGGTGTTCAAGCTGGTGGCCGCCCTTACGGTCGCAGGATTCGTCGCGGGCGTGATTTCCTACGTGCTGGCGCGGTGGGAACTTTACGGCCTCTTCGAGTTCGTACTCGACCGGCAGAACATCCAGTTCAAGGTCTTTGTCGGCCTGTTCGCCGTCGCCTCGCTGGTGGTGTTGCCGAACATGCTGACGTGGCGCGAGTTCGCCGTCGCGTTCCAGGTGCAGGGATCCGGACCGAAGCGCCGTCCGGCACAGCAGCGCCGGCGCCCACAACATAGCCGTGCGCGCAACGCCGACGACGACCGCGGCCCGTCGCGTGGCGGCCAGCGCGAATCTTCCGCGAACGACGGCCCCAACGTCCCGCCTGATCGCCCCGCCGACGGACAACAGCCGGCAGCGCCCGAGCCGCCGCCGCCCGAGGGCCCCGAAGTCGCCGAGGCGAAGAAGTCGATCATGATGTTCTTCGCGCGCTGCGTGGACTTCCTGATGAAGAGCAGCTCGCAGTTCCTAAAGGGCGGCAAGCTGTCGACGTACAACCATTTCGGCTGCGACTTGTTCCTGGCCGGCGCCTCCGAGGCCTACGCCGAGCGGACGCAGATGCCGGACAAGACGAAGGAAATCATGGCAGCGGTAATCCGCGCCGCCGGCCGCGCCAATGATCGCGCCAGCCAATTCGCGGACAAGCACGAGAACTACCTGCTGGAGCCGCGCTACCTCGACATGTTCCGCGCCGGCCGCGACGCGATGCTCGTCTTCATGAAGGACGACGACCTGCGCGGCAAGGCCGCCGCGGGCCAACTCAGCAAGGATGACGAAGCGGCGATGGCGGCCGACCACCATGGCGGCGACATCGGCATGTTCCTTGAGAACGCGCTCGACCATTGGAACAGCAAGGACGACAAGAAGAAGGAAGGCGGCATGATCGCGGTGATGTTCACCGCCATCGTCAACGCCTTCACCGAAGCCGCCGGCGACGAGATGGCGCAGAAGCTGGTGCACGCGCACAACCGCTCGGTACGCGAGGCGTTGCGCCGCTATGGCGGCTCGGAAGTGAAGCAGACCAACGACGGCATCATGGCGTCGTTCCCGCAGGCCTCGCAGGCCGTGGAAGCTGCCATCGCCATCCAGCGCGACATCGAGATGAACTCGAGCCCGCAAGCGCCGCTGCACGTGAAGATCGGCATCAACGCGGGCGAACCGATCGCCGAAAACAACGACCTCTTCGGCACGCCGGTGCAGCTCGCTGCACGCGTTTGCGCGTTCGCGGCGTCGGATCAGATCGCGGTCTCGAAGCTCGTGCGCGACCTGTGCCAGGGCAAGGGCCTGAACTTCAACGATCTCGGCCAGGCGGAGTTCAAGGGCTTTGGCGAGAAGATGCCGGTCTACGAAGTGGTGTGGCGCGACGGCATGCTGGGCGAGTAGCGCCCGCTAGCGCGTTGCCTTGGACGGTGCAGCGGACGCCTTCGCCCAGGCGAGATGCTCGGGCACCTGGACGACAACCTTGATGCTGGTGGGCGATACGGCGAACGCGAGCCCGAGGGCCAAGGCGACGACCGAGCGCTTGCGCACCGTGCGATCCTCCTGCCGATCCCCCACTAGAGTGGGGCAACTGACGCCGCGCGCTGCCACGTTCTGAACGAGGTACGTCGCGCGCCTCCCAGGCGCGCCGGCTAGCCGCCGGTGTTGGTGTCGCCGAGCCGCGCGATGCGCAGAACGTTGGTGGCGCCCGCCTGACCGAACGGAACGCCCGCCATGATGACGAGGCGGTCGCCGGTACGGCCGAAATTGTCGCGCTCGGCAGCGGCGAGCGCGAGGTCGAGCATGTCGTTGAAGCCCGAGGGATCGCGCGACTGCACGCAATGCACGCCCCACACGAGGGCAAGGCGGCGCGCAGTTTCCACCACGGGCGTCAGGCCCATGATCGGCACCGAGGGCCGCTCGCGCGCGGCGCGCAGCGCCGTCGAGCCGGTCGCGGTGTAGCTGACGATGCACGCGGCGTTCAACGTCTCGGCGGTCTGCGCGGCAGCAGCGCTGATGGCGTCGGCTGCAGTGGCCTCGAGCTTGGGCTTATCCGCGTTCATGATGGCGCGGTACATCGGATCTTTTTCGGCCTGCTCGGCGATGCGCGACATCATGCGCACGGCGGAGATCGGGTAGGCACCCGCGGCCGATTCGGCCGACAGCATCACGGCGTCGGCGCCGTCGTACACCGCCGTGGCGACGTCCGACACCTCGGCACGCGTCGGCGTCGGCGCATGGATCATCGATTCCAGCATCTGGGTCGCAACCACGATCGGCTTACCGGCCGTGCGCGCGATACGCACCAGGCGCTTTTGCAGGCCGGGCACGGCCTCGATCGGCATTTCGACGCCGAGGTCGCCGCGCGCCACCATGAGCGCGTCCGACAACTTGGTGATCTCGTCGATCTCGTCGATCGCGGTCGGCTTTTCCACCTTGGTGATGAGCCCGGCGCGGCCGTTGATGAGCTGGCGCACCTCGGCGACATCCTGGGCGCGCTGCACGAACGACAGCGCGATCCAGTCGATGCCCAGCGACAGCGCGAGATCGAGATCGGCCTTGTCCTTCGCTGTCAGCGCCTTCACCGGCAGCGCGACGTTCGGGACATTGACGCCCTTGTTGTCGGAGATGCGGCCACCGGTGAGCACCACCGTCTCCGCAAAGTCGGCACCGGCGCGCGTCACGCGCAGTCGCAGGCGGCCGTCATCGATGAGGAGTTCCGTGTCCGGGCCGGCCGCCGCGAAGATCTCGGGGTGCGGCAGGTAGACACGCGTGGCGTCGCCGGGGGTCGGCGTGAGGTCGAGGCGGAAGGCCTGGTCCTGGCGCAGGATGACCGGTCCCTGCGCAAACGTACCGATGCGCAGCTTCGGACCCTGCAGGTCACCGATGACACCGATGGGGCGGCCGACTTCGGCCTCCAGCGTGCGGATGATGTTGAACAGGTCGCGGTGCGTCTTATGGTCGCCGTGGCTGAAGTTCAGGCGGAAGACGTCAGCCCCCGCTTCGAACAGCGCGCGAATGACCGGCAACGTGGAGCTCGAAGGCCCCAAGGTCGCGATGATCTTGGTGTTGCGTGTGCGGCGCATGAAAGGTCAGTTCCCGCAGGTTCGCGGGGATGGGGAGGCCGTCAACGGGTTCCCTCGTAGTATATGTAGCCGCGCGGGTGCGAACTGCGGCAGGCTATCGAACAACCCCTCCACCCGATCCCAGGATTCAAGGGCGCGACGTGAAGCCGTTCGAATTCATCGCCGGGTCGGCGAAGGCGGGCATTCTGCTGATTTGCGACCACGCCAGCAACCGCATTCCGAACGAACTCGGCTCGCTCGGCATCGAGGCGGAGGTGCTGGGCCTGCACATCGCGTCGGACATCGGCGCCGCCGGGGTGACGCGCGGGCTGGCGGCCCGGCTTGGGGTGCAGGCGGTGCTGACCACCGTCTCCCGGCTGGTCATCGACTGCAACCGGCCTCCCGGCCATGCCGGGTCGATCCCGGCCGTGAGCCACGGCATCGTCGTGCCGGGCAATCGCGACCTGTCGCCCGAACAGCGGCGGGCGCGCGAGGCGGCCTACTTCCACCCGTACCACGCCCGTGTGGCGGCGGAACTGGCCCTGCTGGAGCAGAGGCAGGGCGGCCAAGCCGTGCTGGTGTCGATCCACAGCTTCACGCCGGTACTGGCCGACACGGCCCGGCCCTGGCACGCCGGCGTCCTGTCGGATGCCGACCGGCGGCTGGCCGACTTCTTCCTGGCTGCTCTGCGCGCGGAATCGGGGCTCGTGGTGGGCGACAACGAGCCCTACTCGGGCCGGCATCCGGAGGGCTTCTCGTGCCAGACCCACGGGGACGCCATGGGCCGCCTGAATGTCCTAATCGAGATCCGCCAGGACCTTTTGCTCGACGAGATCGGCATCAGCGCCTGGGTCGAACGCCTGGGCGGCGTGTTGGAGGCCGTGCTCGCCACCGGCATTGCGGCGGTCAAGGGCGGTCAGGGACCGGCGATGGCAGAGCCGGGCAGCGCGGCCTAAAATGGCCGACCAGGAGACCATCCCATGAAGCAGCAGGACCTCGACCAAGAGACGCGCACCGAGCTTGAGGCGGCCGCGTTCCGCCGTCTCCTCCAGCACTTCGACAGCCGCAAGGACGTGCAGAACATCGACCTCATGAACATGGCCGGGTTCTGCCGCAACTGCCTGGCCAAGTGGTACAGCGCCGCCGCCAAGGACAAGGGCCTCGACGTCGGCTACGAGGACGCGCGCGAGATCGTCTACGGCATGCCGTACGCCGAATGGAAAGAGAAGTTCCAGAACGAAGCCTCGGCCGAGCAAAAGGCAACGTTCGACGCCGGCTCCGCGAAGCGCGCCTCGCACTGATCCTGTGCTAGAAACGGGTGCGGGTGGCGCTGGCGAAATTCCGGCGCCGCCCGCTCTTTGTCTCCTGGAACGGTTGCACGCTCGCGATGACTGTATTGGTGACCGGCGCTGCCGGCTTCATTGGCTACCACGTATCCGAAGCCCTGCTCGCCCGCGGCGAGACGGTTGTCGGCGTCGACATCGTCAACGCCTACTACGACGTTGCGCTGAAAGAAGCGCGCCTCGCGCGCTTGGCCAAGCACGCGAAGTTCACCTTGGTGCGCGCCGATATCGCCGAGCCTGAACAGCTGTGGGCGGCACTGGACCGCTTCGGTCCGATCAAGCGCGTCGTGCACCTCGCGGCACAGGCCGGCGTGCGCTACTCGCTGCAGCAGCCGTTCGCCTACATCCAGGCGAACATCGTCGGGCATCTGGCCATTTTGGAGTACTGCCGCCGCATCCCTGGCTTCGAGCACCTCGTCTATGCGAGTTCAAGCTCGGTGTACGGTGGCAACGAGAAGCTCCCCTTTTCCGTCGAGGATCGCGTCGATCGGCCGGTCTCGCTGTACGCCGCGACGAAGCGCGCCGACGAATTGATGAGTCATTCGTACGCGCACCTCTACGGCGTCCCGCAAACCGGCCTGCGATTCTTCACGGTGTACGGACCGTGGGGCCGCCCCGACATGGCGATGTTCCTGTTCACCAAGGCGATCCTGGCCGGTGAGCCGATCCGCGTGTTCAACGCGGGTGCAATGGAGCGCGACTTCACCTACATCGACGACATCGTCGCCGGTGTGCTGGGCGTGTTGCGCACGCCGCCCACGGCCGAGAAGCCGCCCCACCGCGTGTTCAACCTGGGCAACAACCACTCCGAGCCGCTGCTGAAGCTGATCAAGCTGATCGAGCAAGCGACCGGCAAGACGGCCAAGCAGATCCACGAGCCCATGCAGATGGGCGACGTGCGCGCCACGTTTGCCGACATCGATCCGGCACGCGCTGCGTTCGGCTTCGAGCCCCGAACGGACATCGACGAAGGCGTGCCCAAGTTCGTCGCCTGGTACCGCGAGTTCTATAACGCGTGAGTGCCTGAACCCATGGCGGGCGAGCGCGACTCCCTGACCGGCCGCCTGACACGCTACGCGCGCGTCTCGGCCAGCATCGGCGGAGTGGCCGCCCGCGCCGCCGGCAACCGCCTGCGCGGCAAGCAGGAGGACAACGCGCTGGCGGGCGACCTGAGGCGCGCGCTGGGCGGCCTCAAGGGGCCGGTGATGAAGGTGGCGCAACTGCTCGCCACCATTCCGAATGCGCTGCCCGCCGACTTCGCGCGCGAACTGACGGAACTTCAATCGAACGCGCCGCCAATGGGCGCCGCGTTCGTGCAGCGGCGCATGACGGCTGAACTTGGCCGCGATTGGCGCGACCGCCTGCAGGAGTTCGACAAGACGGCTGCCGCTGCGGCTTCGCTCGGCCAGGTCCATCGCGCCACCGCGCGCGACGGCCGGCATCTCGCTTTGAAGCTGCAGTATCCGGACATGGCGGCGGCGGTCGAGGCGGACCTCGCGCAACTCGCGCTGATCCTCGCCATCCACCGCCGCTTCGACCGCAGCATCGACACCCGCAACATTCTGGAAGAAGTGGGCGCGCGCCTGCGCGAGGAGCTCGACTACGAGCTCGAGGCACGCCACATGCGCCTCTATGCCGACCTGCTGAAGGACGAGCGGCGTGTGCACGTGCCCGAGGCCCTGCCCGACCTATCGACCAAGCGCCTGCTGACCATGACGTGGCTTGATGGCCGACCGTTGAATGAGTTCGAGGATGCGCCCGAGGCCGACCGTAACCGCATCGCCGAGGCGCTGTTCCACGCCTGGTACATCCCGCTCTACCAGGCGGGCGTCATCCACGGCGATCCGCACCTTGGCAACTATTCGGTGACGGAGGACCTGACGGTGAACCTGCTCGACTTCGGTTGCATCCGGTCGTTCCAGCCAAGGTTCATTCGCGGCGTCATCGACTTGTACCGCGCGATCGACACCGACGACCGCGACCTTGCCGCGCACGCCTTCGAGACCTGGGGCTTCGTCAACCTGTCGCAGCCGGTGCTCGAAGTGCTGATGGTATGGGCCAACTTCCTGTTCGCGCCGCTGCTGGAGGACCGGCCGCGCCGCCTGCAGGAGGCCGCCGGCAAGGGCGTCTTCGGCCAGGACATCGCGCTGCAAGTGCACAAGCGCCTGCAGGACGAGGGTGGCGTAACGCCGCCGCGTGAATGGGTGTTCATGAACCGCGCCTCGGTCGGCCTGGGTGCCGTGTTCCTGCGCCTGCGCGCGCGCCTCAACTGGCACCGCATGTTCCACGAGCTCATCGAGGACTTCGACGAGGCCGCCATGCGCAAGCGGCAGAAGACGATGTTCGGCAAGGCCGGAGTGCCGCTTCCGTAGCATCCGACCTATTTCGCGCGCGGCGCGCGCGATACTCTCGCCGCCATGAACGCTCCAGTCCAAGACCCTGCGCGCTTTCGCGTCGGCATTGCGCGCACAACGGAGGAGCTCGAGGCCGTCGCCCGGCTCCGCTACCGCGTGTGGGTGGAGGAGACCGGCAACCGCCAGAGCGCGGCGTTGAATCATTCCACCAAGACGATGGCGGACGACATCGATCGCGTGGCGACGATCCTGTACCTCGCGAGCGGCAGCGACGTTGTCGCCACCGTGCGCATCGTCCGCGCCGACGTGGGCGCCAAGACCAAGTACGCGCACTTCTATGCGCTCGATGGCATGCCCGAGGTAAGGCCTGATGACGTCTCGTTCACCTCCAACCTGAGCATCGTGCCCGAGTGGCGCGGCACACCCGCGCTCGGCCGCCTGCTGGATGCCGCGTACGAGGGGCTGCGGCGGCAGGGCGTTTGGCTCGACTTCATCCACTGCCGGCCGGCGTTGGTCGGCCTGTATGAGGTGATCGGCTATCGGCGCTTCGGGCGCGACGTGCTCGACACGGAACTCGGCCTGCGCGTCCCCATGGCGCTGGTCCTGGACGATGTCGAGTACCTGACCAAGGTGCATTCGCCGTTCGCGCGATTGTCGGCGCAGTTCAGCAACGATCCGGAGCACGGCGCGTGGTTTGCCGGCCGGTTCGCCGAGTACAGCGAACCGAGCTGCGCACACGTCATGGGGGTGGACGAGTTCTGGAGCTACATCACCCAGCGCATCCATCTCGATGACCATCCCCTTTTACGCGGCCTGAGCGAGGCCGAGGTGAAGGCAGTGGTGAGTGCAGGCACCGTCGTCCGCGTGCAGGCGGGCGGCGTCGCCGTGCGCCGGGGCGATCCGAGCAACGACATGTACCTGGTGCTGTCCGGCGTCCTCGAGGTGCGCGCCACCACGAAGGCGGGCGG
>CAIVPW010000090.1 GCA_903907895.1 uncultured Alphaproteobacteria bacterium | reverse complement strand
GGCGGGCACCAGCGCCGACCCCCTGGAACTGGTCGAGCCCGGGCGCCTGCCGGTATTCGAGACCGGGCGCGGCGGGCGCTACACGTATCATGGGCCCGGCCAACGCATTGCCTACGCCATGCTCGACCTGCGCACCCGGCGCCGCGACCTGCGCGCCTACGTCCACACCCTCGAGGAGTGGATCATCCGTGCCCTGGCCGATCTTGGGGTGCGCGGCGAGCGGCGGGCCGATCGCATCGGCATCTGGGTCAGCCGACCTGCCAAAGGACCCGGTGGACGTGAAGACAAGATTGCCGCGGTGGGCGTGCGCGTGCGCCACTGGGTGACGTTCCATGGCATCGCCATCAACGTGAACCCGAACCTCTCCGATTTCGCCGGCATCGTCCCGTGCGGCATCCGCGAGCACGGGGTCACCTCGCTTGCGGACCTTGGCGTGCGCGCGACGATGGCGGACCTCGACGCGGCGCTGCAGGCGAACTTCGGCGTGTTTGAGACGCTCGCTCAGACCGAGTAGCGCACCTGGAAGGCGCCGGGCACCGCGCTCTCGCCGCTCACGTCGATCTCTTCCACCGCGGAAACTTTTGCCAAGGGCGGGCCTTGGTGCGCGTCCTGCAGCATTGCCGCCACCGCACCGGGCGGACCGGAGAACAGTGCTTCGACCGCGCCGTCGGAGCGGTTGCGCACCCAGCCGTCGAGGCCGAGCAGGCGAGCGCGGCCGTGCGTCCAGTCCCGATAACCGACGCCCTGCACGCGGCCGCGAATGACGACGCGCACGGTGCGGGGCGCGTCCGTCATGGCGACTCGCCGCGCCAGAGCTTGAGGAAGTGGACGGCGTTGGCGATCTCGGCGCGCTTGGCAGCCAGCGCCTGCTCCGCTTCCTCGTCGCGCCCCCAGCGTTCCATCTGGAACTTCTCGTCCACTGTTGCCGCTTCGTAGGCCTTGTCCGGCGACAAGGCACCCGCGCACAACGCGAGGCCGATGACGAGCGAGCCGCTGGCGGCGGTGCCGATGCGCAACACGATCAGTTCGTGCGGCGCACAGACGGCAACGACTTCCTGCAGGCGCTGGAGAGCAGCATCGTCCTGCCGCACCGGCGCAACACCGAATACCGGCTGCAGGCGCGCGCCGTGGGTTTCGGCGAGCCAGTCGAGGAGCGGTTGCCACGCTGCGGCCTGGGCGTCGCGCAGCGGCTTTGGGTCGGTCTCACTCGACCAGTAACAGACGAGATCCGTGGAGGAGTACTCCAGCACGGCCTTTTCGACGGGCGCGCGGTTCTGGGCGACTTCCGCAGCAGCCAGGGCAAGGCGCGCGAGCGGAAGGTCATCCCGCTTCGCCTGAACACCCCTGGCGCGCCACTCGTCGGCCAGCGCCTGCGCCAGGCCGCGGTTCGGAACGCAGAGCGGCACGCCGGGCGCGACCATGAGCGCGAGCCTGCCGGTGCGCACCTCGAATCCGCCGTCGGCTTCGACGAGTTGTGGATCGAAGCGGGCGGAGGTGTCGGTTGAATTGTCGGGCGGGCTCATTGGTAGAAAATCACTCGCCGCTCAAAGAGTTACGATATGCGTCAATTTGGCAATTAGAACGCCTCGAAGGTACGTCCTACATATTGTTGCGGAAGTGCCGAGGCCATTGCCCTCCTGCAGTCCTCCCCAGCAGACGGGCGAGGCCCGGCACTCCAACCTCCCCCATTCCCGGCGCGTCATTCTTGGCGCATCGATTTCGGCACTTCGAAGCCGAACAGCGCCCACGTCTGCGCCATGTGCTCCGGCAGCGGTGCCGCGATCGTGACTGCCTTGCCAGACGGCAAGCGCAACGCGATCTGCGCCGCGTGCAGGTGCAGCTTGGGCGAGATGCCGGGCAACTTCGAGTCCGGCCCGCCGTATTTCTGATCACCGATGATCGGCGTACCGATGGCCGCCATGTGCGCGCGCAGCTGGTGCGTGCGGCCGGTATGGGGCCATAGCTCCACCCACGCAGCGCGCTTCATGTTCTCGCGCACGCGGTAGTCGGTGACGGCATCGTCGCCCTCCTCCGACTCCTCCATTTTTCGCGTCCGGTTGGACCGGTGGCCTTGGCGAGCGCCAGATCGATGGTGCCCTGCTTCGGCTTCGGCACGCCCAACACCAGCGCCCAGTAGGTCTTTTCGACGCCACGGCCGCGGAACGCACGCGTAAGAGCGGCGGCAGCCCGCGACGAGCGCGCCAGCAGCAGCACGCCGGACGTGTCGCGATCGAGGCGGTGGACAAGCTTGGGACGCTCCTTGGCGTCAAACTGCAGCGCGTCGAGCATGCCGTCCAAGTGACGCGACGTGCCGGTGCCGCCCTGCACGGCGAGGCCGGCCGGCTTGTTGAGGGCGATGACATCGTCGTCCCGATAGAGCACGCGCGCCTGTAGGTCGCGCGTATCGGCGTCGCTGACCTTGGACACGCGCGGACCCGGCGCGGGCTTGTCGCCAAGACCGGGCAGCGGCGGAATGCGGATCGTCTGCCCCGCTTCGAGGCGCATGTTCGCGGCCGCGCGCGCGCCGTTCACGCGCACCTGCCCGGTGCGCAACAGCTTCTGCAGCCGGCCATGGCCGAGTTCGGGGATTTCGCGGGAGAACCAGCGATCCAGCCGTATGCCGACGTCACCGTCCGTCACCTCGGCGGTGCGGACCTTGGTGTAGGCCTCGCTCGTCGCACTGGAGGGGCGCTCGACTGTCGCCTCGGCGGCAACCTCCCGTGTCGCGTCGAAGGCGCGCTCGTGGGTCGCGCTGGAGGCGCGCTCGTGCGTCACGCCGGAGGGGCGCTGGCGCGTTGCGCCAGAGGCGCGGTCGTGTTTCGCGCCAGAGGCGCGGTCGTGTTTCGTGCCGGAGGCGCGGTCACGTTTCCCGCCAGGGGCACGGTCGTGCGGTGGCGGAGAGCCGGGCCCGCCGCCGGGAGTGCGCTGGCGCGAACCGGACGGCCGGCGGGAGGGCGCGGTGCCGCCGCGCGGCTTGCGCGGCAGAAACTCCATGCCCTTGCGGTCCTCCCGTCCTGCCCGCCCGGCGCGCGGACGGGGCTTCGGTTGACCGCGTTTACCCTTGGGTACGGCGGATCGCGGCCCAGCGTTGGAGGCGTTCGCTGATCTCTTGCTCGAACCCGCGGGACGTCGGCTCGTAGTACGTTTCACGCGGCATCTCCGGTGGGAAGTAGTTCGCCCCGGCGAATCCGTCCGGCGCGTCGTGGTCGTACTGGTATCCGCGGCTGTATCCAAGCTCCTTCATGAGGCGCGTGGGCGCATTCATGGCGTAGGGCGGCGGCGCCAGCGAGCCGGTCTCGGAGGCGCGCTGGGTCGCGGTGCCGAAGGCGCGATAGACCGCGTTCGATTTGGGTGCGCTGGCGAGATACACGACCGCCTGGGCGATGGCGAGCTCGCCTTCGGGCGAACCGAGGAAATCAAAGACGTCCTTGGCCGCAACGGCCTGCACCACGGCTTGCGGATCGGCGAGGCCGATGTCCTCGATGGCCATGCGCACGACGCGGCGGGCGATGAACAGCGGGTCCTCGCCACCGGCCAACATGCGCGCCAGCCAATAGAGCGCTGCGTCCACGTCGGAGCCGCGCACGGATTTGTGCAGCGCGCTGACGAGGTTGTAGTGGCCTTCGCGCGCCTTGTCGTAAGTCGGCGCGCGCTTCTGCACCGCCTCGGACAGCGCGCGTGTGTCCAATGGCTTGGGCACCTTCAGCGCGAATAGCTCTTCGGCAAGATTGAGCAGGTAGCGGCCGTCGCCGTCGGCCATGGCGCGCAGGGCGGCGCGCGCGTCGGCATCGAGCGGCAACGGACGCTGCAGCAGGCTCTCGGCCCGTTGCAGCAGCACGTCGAGCGCCGCGTCGTCGAGGCGCCGGAACACGAGAACCTGAGCGCGCGACAGCAGCGGCGGATTGAGCTCGAACGAGGGGTTCTCGGTGGTGGCACCGATCAGCACCACCGTGCCGTCCTCGACGTAGGGCAGGAATGCGTCCTGCTGCGCGCGGTTGAAGCGGTGGATCTCGTCGACGAACAAGACGGTGCCCTGCCCGTCGGTGCGGCGCATCTTCGCCGTATCGAACACCTTGCGCAGTTCAGCGACGCCTGCGAACACCGCCGACAACTGCTCGAAGTGCAGACCGGTGTGCTGTGCCAACAGGCGCGCGACCGTGGTCTTGCCGGTGCCCGCCGGTCCCCACAGGATCATGGACGCGATGCGCCCACCGGCGAGCATGCGGCCGATGGGACCGGTGGGATTGAGCAGATGCTCCTGTCCGACGACTTCTTCGAGCTTCTGCGGGCGCAGGCGTTCCGCGAGCGGGCGCGGTGCCAAATCGGCGAGGGAGGCAGCTTCGAAGAGGGAGGTCATTCCGCTCGCTCTAGAGTTTGTGGCGGCGCCCGTAAGTACATGCGGTTTGCGGAGGTGTTCCCCAGCCCTAGTGGCTCCGGTTCGTTGACCCTGCCGGCGTCACACGTATAGTATGCATACATTTCGTGTTTGTCAAGGAATTCCGCCGCGGTGTGAGGCCGGCATGCACTGATCGCGCGCGGCGCTGCATGTGGCCCGGGTAGGCCGGGGCGGGTCAGTAACGATACGTAGGGAGCACGCAGCGGTTGACCTTCGGGCAGCCGGAACCACTATTCATCTGCTGCCCTATACCCTCCCTAGGTATACGTCCATGACCCAACCCACGCCCACGACGATCACCTTGCCGATCCAGGGCCTGCACTGCTCGAGCTGCGCAGCGCGCGTGTCGCTGACGCTCGAGGATCAGCCGGGGGTCGCCGCGGCGGCCGTGGACCTCAAGGGCAACCACGTCACGATCTCGTACGACCCCGCGGCGACAACGCCTGCCCGCTTGGCAACGGCGTTGGCGACGGAGGGATACACCCTCGTCACACAGTAGCGCGATGAACGTCGTGTCGCAGCCGCCGGTGGCGCACACGTACCCCGTGAAGGGGATGCACTGCGCATCGTGCGCGGCGGTGATTGAGAAGACGTTCAAGAAGCAGCCCGGCGTTGCGTCGGTCGAGGTGAACTACGGCACCGAAACCGCCAAGGTTGCCTTCGACGCTGCGCTGACCACACCCGAAGCGCTGTCGCAGTCGATCGAGCGTTACGGCTACCAGCTCGTGCTGGAGCCTGCGCGCCCTGAACAACGTGGCACCGGGCCGGCGCCCGTGGCGAACGACAAGCACGCCGAGATCGCGGCCCTACGCACGAATACGATGAGCGCGCTGCCGCTCGCTGCACTGAGCGCGTTCATCATGGGCTGGGAGCTCCTGGGCGAATACGGGGCGGTGGCGGCGATGCCGCACGGGTGGATGGAATTCTTCCACCACCTGCTGCCGATCTTGGCGACCTACACGCTGGTAATCATCGGCCGGCCGTACCTGGCCGCCGTCGCGCGCTTCGCGCGCCACGGCGCGGCGAGCATGGACACGCTGGTCGGCATCGGTGCGACCGCGGCGTTCGTCTTCAGCTTCTTCCTCTCCGCCTTCGAGGCGAGCGTGCCCTTTTTGGCCGAGCACGGCCTGACGCACACCTACTACGACGTCACCATCGTGGTGATCGCCTTCCTTTCGTTGGGCAAATACCTGGAAGCCCGCGCGAAAGTGCGCACCGGCGATGCCATCGAGAAGCTGTTGGGCCTGCAGGCCAAGACGGCACTGATCGCCCGCGGCGGCATCGAGATGGAGATTCCGGTCGAAGCCGTGGTGCGCGGCGACCTAGTGGTGGTGAAGCCGGGCACCCTCATTCCGGCCGATGGCACCGTGACGGACGGCGAATCGTTCGTCGATGAATCGATGGTGACGGGCGAGCCGATGCCGGTCCGCAAAAGCGCCGGCGACGCGGTAGTCGGCGGCACGCTGAACACCGACGGCACACTGACGTTCGCCGCCACCGCCATCGGCCGCGACAGTGTGCTGGCCCACATC
>CAIVPW010000089.1 GCA_903907895.1 uncultured Alphaproteobacteria bacterium | reverse complement strand
GCGTCAGCGCGGAAATCCGGTTGCGGCCCGTTCTGCGCACCTGCTTGCCCGCGATGCACGCATCAACGCCCCGTATCCCCGCTGCCGGCCCTACCGTAGGCGCGGCCGTGAACAACCTGAGGCAAAGCCGAAGCGGACCAATAACGTTCTTGAATCAATATCTAGTAAGACGTTCTTGGTTCAGAACCGCACCGATACGCTGAGGCCGCCAAAGCTGTCGGGATCGCCCTGCCCCGCGAACTCGCGCGTGCGGACGATGTGCGTGTAGGGGATGCGCACGTTGCTTACGAACAGCGCGCCGCCGACTTGCCCCTCCGCCACCACCGGTTCGCGGTCCACCTTGGGGCTGTCGCGGAAGGTGTTGCCGTCGAGGAAGATGTTGTGCGCGATGGCGCGCACGCTGGCGCCGCCGAACAGGTACCAACCCCAGCGCTCGCCCGGCGTGAAGAAGTCGAAGCCGGACAGGCTCGGCCGCATGCGCGGTGGCCCGAAGGGGTCCGTGCCGCGCTGTCCCACCCGCACGTTCATCCCGGCACCCACGAAGTCGTAGACGTTGCCGACGCCCATCTCGACCTCACTATGGGCATCGAAGTCGAAGCCCGCGATCTGGAACGGCGTGCCGACCCGCCGCTTCGTGCCCAATTGCAGCAGCAACGCCGGCTCCGGGTGCAGCTGGCTGTCCCACCCCTCCGGGGTGATCCAGCCGAAGGCTTGGTGCCATTCGGTCTGCGTTTCGCGGGCGAACGAGGCCGGGCCCACCACGCCCACGGACAGCTCGATCGAATCGAGGCGGCCGATCTCCGGGTAGAGCGCATGCACCGAAAGGGCGCCGTACAGCCAGCCCGCATAGGGACGGTCCTCGGCATCCGGCGCGCGGGCGCTGATGTCGGTCGGCGTGAACGTCTCCTGGGCCAGGGCGTAGCCGACCAAGGTCCTCAGCGCCGGTTCCGAGCGGCGCGGGATCACAGGGCGCGACGGCAGCAGCTGGGCGACGTCCACCATCCGATTGGCGATCGCGTTTGCCCAGCGCGGCACGTCGGCCTGCCGCGGCACATAGGCCGCGCGCATACCCTGGGTGTAGTGCCGGTCCGCGTTGCCGAAGTAGTCGTTTTCGAATTGGAAAGTCAGGATGCGCTGGTCCTCGTCCCCTTGGGCGACCGCGAGTTGCGGCGCGAAGACGACAGCCAGCGCCAGCAGGTGGGCAAGGCGCATCGGCCAACTTTGGCCGCGCATCGACCCGTGGCACAAGCGCTACCTTAACGGTCTACCCCACTTTCCCGGCCGGCTGGGCCGGCGCGGTGCAACGTAGAAAGCGCTCCGTTTGTGCCCGCTCCGTTGCATTGGCGCGGCGCGACCACAAGGAAGGCTCCTCCAAGCGCGCGCCCGGCGCTAGTGGGGCGCCGGGGGGTCAACCCGCCGGATACTCGATCCGCAGAACCTCGACCGAGCGCGTCCCGGCCGGGGTACGCACTTCCACGGTGTCGCCCACTCGCGCGCGCAACAGCGCGCGGGCAATGGGAGAGATCCAACTCACGTCGGCACCATCGTCCGATGCCTCGTCGATGCCGACGATGCGCACCGTGCGTTCCACGTCCGAATCGTCGGCGTACGTGACGGTCGCGCCGAAGAACACCTGACCGCGGTTCTTCTGCTGTGCCGGATCGACCGGTTCGGCGATCTCCAGGCGCTTCAGCAGGAATCGGATGCGGCCGTCGATCTCGCGCAGGCGCCGCTTGCCGTAGATGTAGTCGCCGTTCTCCGAGCGGTCGCCGTTGCCCGCCGCCCACGAGACCTTCTCCACGACCTTTGGCCGTTCGTCGCGCTGCAACGTCTTCAGCTCCGTCCGCAGGCGCTCCACCCCCTGGGGCGTGATGAGGTTGCGCACCCCGGCCGGCTGTGCCGGCCCTGCATCGACGTCGTCGTCGCGGTCGGAATCGGACTCTTTGGTGAATGCCTTCGACATCGCGTGCCAATCTAGGGGGTCAGTCGAGCGTGTCGAGGCCGCGTTCCCGGTGCGCGCACTCGAGGCTGCGGTCGGCGCGCACGATGCAGTCGGTATGGCACTCCCACCCGACCTGCGGTCCGCCCGCACCCCACACCCGGCGCTCGGCGAACTCGTTGCGCAGGGCGTCTCCGCACTGCTCGCGCGTGTGCGTGCGGGCGATGACCTCGTAGTCGCTGCGATTGGCGACGTTGTCGTAGACCACCGCGTACCATTGCGGCGCCCGCATGGTCCACGCCAGGTACGCGCCACCGCCGAGCATCGCGACCGCAATGCCGGCGCCGAGCAGCGCCGTGCGGCCCTTGGGGTGTATCAGCACCGGCCGATGATGGCGGCCAAGCCTGTGCCACGCAAGAGGCGGGCTATTCCCTCCGCCCCATGGCCGGGTCCGCTCCGGCGCACCACATCTTGCCGGTGCAACTCAGTGGAGATGAAGCCATGCGCAAGGTTCTGATCGGAACGGCCGCGGTTGCTTTGTTCGGCCTCACCGCGTGCGACGGCGTCAACGAGGCGCGTGTGGCGCGCGATGCCGGTATCGGTGCCCTGGGCGGCGCCATCATCGGCGGCGCTACGGGCAACGACCCGGTCACGGGTGCGATCATCGGCGGCGCCGCCGGTGGCGGCTACGGCATCTATCGCGAGAAGCGCGACTAGATCCCCTTCTTGTTGGATGTCGTCGCCAGCGCGTGCAACAGGATCGCGGCGCTGGCAGCGACATTCAGCGACTGCACCTTGCCGCTGCCGGGAATGGTCACCAGGGCATCGCACGCTGCGATCGTCGCCTTCGGCAATCCCTGCTCCTCGTTGCCGAGAATGAGTGCGTCCGGGCGCTTGTCGCGCGCCAATGCCGCCATCGGCTTGCCGCCTTCTGCCGATGCCCCCAGCACGCGGAACCACCGCTTCAGGTCGCGCAGCGCGGCCGCAAAGTTCGGTGCGCGGTAGACGTCCAGATACTCGAACCCACCCTCCGCCACGCGATGGCTCGCATCCGACGGCAGGGCCTGCCCCGGGTGATCCGACACGATCAAACGGCGGATGCCAAAGAACACGGCTGTGCGCACGATGGCGCCGAAGTTGTGCGGGTTGCTGACGCCGTCGAGCAGCAGCACCGGCTGCCCTTCGGCTGCCCACTGGGCCGCCAGCCGCGCGTCGAACGGCTGCACCGGCCGCGGCTCGACCAGCGCCACCACGCCACCGTGCATTGCCGTGCCGGCAACGCGGGCGAGTTCGTCCGGCGGCACCATCCGGTAGGGCCGCCGCGCCTGGGCGAGCTTCAAGCACCACTGCCCCGTCACCTGCTTCAGCCGGTCCTCGAAGAACAGCCGCTGCACGCGCTGCGGCGCGGTGGCAAACACGGCTGCCACCGCCGCCTCGCCGGCGATGCGCTGCAGGTTGTCGCGTTCGCGCTGCTCGTCGGTGCGATGCGGCGGCCGACGCGGACCGCGCGGCGCACGTCCGCCTGACTTCTTCTTAAGGGGTCTGGCGGCGGGAGGTCGGGACGGCCGGGGCATCGGTCACCAATAGGGACTTGAGGGGCCAATTAGGCGGCGGGCCCGAGGGACTTGGCGGAGGGAGAGGGATTCGAACCCTCGATACAGCTTTTGACCGTATGACGGTTTAGCAAACCGTTGCCTTCGACCACTCGGCCATCCCTCCGGGGCCTGTGAGGACCACCGCGGGCCAAGTCCGGCCTGTTGGAGAGCCGCCTAGATAGAGAGCGGCCCCCACGCTGTCAACGAAAGCCATGCCCCGCCTGAGAATCTACCGTTTCGAGACGCGGGCGGCGGGCCGGCGCTAAGCTCCCTGCATGCCTCGTAAGGCCCTTCTCGCCCT
>CAIVPW010000088.1 GCA_903907895.1 uncultured Alphaproteobacteria bacterium | reverse complement strand
TTCGAAAGCCGTTTGGAAGACGGCCTTGCCGAGGCGTAGCGGCGCCAATTCGGCGTTCACCTGCTTGTCGAACTGCTTGGCCTTCTTGGTTCGCGCTGCCGAGAGTTTGTCGGCGGCGGCGGCGTAGGCCGTTTGTGCGTCCGCGGCGGTGCGGCGCAGGCCGGCGAGGTGCTCGTCGGTGCCGTCGATGGCGGCGAGCTTTTGCTGCAGGGACTTGTGCACCGCGGGCAGCTCGTCGGGCTGGACGCGATGCTTGCGCGCGGCGGCGCGGAGGGCGAACAGGCGTTCTTCGACGCGCTCCAGGCGCGCGGGATCGGGCGCAAGCGCACGCAGGGCGGCGGCGACCGCAGACTCCGCCTCCGACGCTTCGGTGGCCGCACGTTCGAGTGCCGCGAGCGCCGCGTCGAGACGGCCACCCGCGTCGCCTGCAACGCGGCGCAGGGAGCGTTCGGCCGACACCAGCCGGGCCACCGGCGAATCACTGCCCGTCACGCCGTCGTGCGCCGACTGCAGCGCGTCGCCGAGCTTTTCGGCGCTGCGCAGCACGGTACGCTCGTCGGACAGCGTGCTTTCCTCGCCGGGCGCGGGCGCCAGTGCGTCAAGCTCCTCGAGTGCGTGGCGCAGGAGGTCTTCGTCCTTGCGGGCGGCGGCGAGCGCGGCCTCGGCTTCAGCGAGCGCCACTACCGCGCCCTGCATGGCACGCCAAAGCGCCCCGAGCGCGTCCACCTCGGCCTCGAGGCCGGCGAAGCTGTCGAGGAATTCGAGGTGCGTGGAGGGATCCAACAGGCCGCGGTGATCGCTTTGGCCCTGGATCTCGACCAGCGCGTCGCCGAGCTCGCGCAGGAAACCCGCACTTACGGCCTGCTCGTTCACCAGCGCGCGGCTGCGACCGTCCTTGCCGACGATGCGGCGGAGAATGATGGCGCCGTCGCTTTCGATGCCCTGTGCCGCCAGCAGCGTGCGTGCGGGGTGCGCCGCCTCCACGTCGAACTCCGCGGTGGCCTGTGCCTTCTCGGCGCCGGGGCGCACCAGCGAGGCCTCGGCGCGGGCGCCCAGGCAAAGGCCGAGCGCGTCCAACAGAATGGATTTGCCCGCACCGGTTTCGCCCGTGAGCGCACAGAGGCCCGCGCGCAGCTCGAGGTCGAGGCGGTCGATGAGCAGAAGGTCGCGGACGCTGAGCGAAACCAGCATCGCGGGTCGGCTAGCCGCGACGGAACACGCCCGTCATGCGGCTCCACACCGACGGCTGCGCCGCGGGCGCCACCTGCTCGAGCGGCTCGGCTACGCCGGCCCGGGCCAGCAGGCGGTAGGAGTCCACGTACCAGTCGCTGCCCGGGAAGTTGTAGCCGAGCACCGACGCCGCAGCCTGCGCCTCGTGCACGATGCCGAGCGCAAGGTATGCCTCGGTCAGACGGTGCAGAGCCTCGGCGACATGCGACGTGGTCTGATACTGGTCGATGACAGTGCGGAAGCGGTTGATACCGGCCAGATACTCGCCGCGCTTCAGATAGAAGCGGCCGATTGCCATCTGTTTGCCGGCCAGGTGCTCGCGCACGAGGTCGACCTTCAGCTGCGCGTCACGGGCAAAATCGCTGTTGGGATAGCGGGTCGCCACCAGTTGCAGCGCGGTGAGCGCGTCCTGCGTCGCCTGCTGGTCGCGCTCAACGTCCACGATCTGCTCGTAATAGCTGACGGCGATCAGATAGTTGGCGTACGGCGCGCCTTCGCTGCCGGGATGCAGCTGCAGGTAGCGCTGCGCGGCTAGAATGGCCTGGCTGTACTCGGCGTTGCGGAAGTGCGAGTAGGCGGCCATGAGCTCGGCGCGGGTCGCCCACTGCGAATACGGGTGCTGGCGCTCGACCTCGTCGAACGCCTCGGCGGCGGCCTTCCAGTCGCCGTCGCCCAGCCGGTCCATAGCCTCGTTGTAGAGCTCCTCGACCGGACGCTCGACGTATTCGGGCTCACGGCTCGCGCAAGCGGCGATCGACGCGGCAAATGCCAGCGCAAGGACAAGGCGGAGGGGGCGGTTCACTGCAGGCTCATGGTCGGGGTCGAGGCCCGGACCATACCACAGGCGCGGACAGGCGGCGACGCGGGCCGCCCGCCAGCCCGATGAGGCTCAGGCGTTGGCGGCGGCGGCGGGCGCCAGGATGGGGGCGGACTCACGGACGCCATCGGGCGCCTGCGACTCGTACCGCCAGGCCGACTTGTCGGCGAACAGGGCACGCAGCAGCATGCTGGTCACCGCGTGGCCCGAGCGCAGGCCGACCACGTGCGCCAGCATGGGCGCGCCCGCGAGGTAGAGGTCGCCAACGAGGTCGAGGATCTTGTGGCGGACGAATTCGTCGTCGTAGCGCAGGCCGCCCGGGTTCAGCACCGTGTTGCCGTCCACGACCACCGCGTTTTCCAGCGAGCCGCCGCGGGCGAGGCCCTTGGCGCGCATGGCATCCACTTCGTGGGCGAAGCCGAACGTGCGCGCGCGGCCGATCTCTTCCTTGAAGGCGCGCTCGGCGCCGCGGAAGGTGCGGCGCTGGTGCACGCCGCCCGGGCCGTTGAAGTCGATCTCGAAATCGATCCGGAATTCATGGCTTGGGCGTAGCGCGGCGCGGCGATCCCCATCCGCCACTTCGACCGGGTGCAGTACGCGCAATACGCGGCGCGGCGATTCCTGCTGCACAGTGCCAGCGCATTCCATGAGCAGCACGAACGGGTGCGCGCTGCCATCCATGGCGGGCACTTCCGGGCCGTTCAACTCAACGATGGCGTTGTCGATGCTGCAGCCGGCGAAGGCGGCCATCAAATGCTCGATGGTCATCACCGTCGTGCCGAACTCGTTGCCGATCAACGTGCACAGTGCGCTCGACTTCACCCGGTCCCAGCGCGCTTGCACGCGCGCGATACCAGGAGCCACATCGGAGCGCAGGAACCAAATCCCCGTATCGGCAGGAGCGGGATGCAAGGTCATGCTGACGGCCACGCCCGTGTGGAGCGCGATGCCCGTGCAGCTGATGCGGTTCTTTAACGTCCGTTGCAGCATCAATTCCATGATCCCCTGCACTGTACTCCGCGCGACCAAAGCTCGGATCGGCCTGGAGAAAGAGAACACTAAGGCCAAAACGCGGCACTTCAAGTGAAGTCTTAACTGGACCTCACAAGTCGCTCAATTCACGGTTTCCTACGAATTGTTACGGTCCGAAGGCGGGCCGCTTCGTCTTAAATATACGCCGTCGTTGTGCGGCGAAGGGTGCGAACGGGCCGGTGAACCCGGCCCGTTCGCAATATCTGGCTCTAGTTGGTCTGCCGGCGCAGGAACGCCGGGATGTCCAACAGGTCATCCTCGCGGGCGGCTTGCGCGGCCCGAGCCGGTGATTCGACCTTGAGCTGGGCTGCCGGCTCGGCCTTGGCTGGGGCCGGCGCCGTAACGACTGGGGCCGCAACCTCAGCCTTCTCGAGCAACGGAGCGCGCGAGGCGGGCGGGAAGGTGCGGGCAAGCGGTGCCTGCGCCTTGGCCGGCTCGTCGGCCTTGGCCACCGGGCCCGCTTCCTTCTTGCGGGCAAGACCCGTCATGCGCTCCAGGAGCGAGCGGCCCTCCGGACGGCGGCCGTTGGCGACGGCTGCTTCGGCGAAGGGGTCCGGCCGGCGCATGGGGGCGCTGGAAGACGACTTGGGCTCGATCGGC
>CAIVPW010000087.1 GCA_903907895.1 uncultured Alphaproteobacteria bacterium | reverse complement strand
CGCGTCTCGGCGAAGTCGACCGGGCGCGTATCGACCTGCGTCGCCTGGCCGAGCTTCTTCGTGCTCTTGGCGCCGCGCGCGGCGCGCTTGGCGCGCTGCTCGGCCAGCGCCTCGTCGAACTTGCCTTCGACGACGGTGCTCATCAGGCCAAGGCCGTCGAACGCGTCTTGGGCGTAGGCGACGCGGCCGGGGCCGTAGGACGCCGTGCAGTCTTCTTCCACGTAGGAGCGCGTCAGCGCCGCGCCGCCGAGCAGCACGGGCATGTCAAAGCCGGCGCGCGTCATTTCCTCGAGGTTCTCGCGCATGATGACGGTGGATTTCACCAACAGGCCGGACATGCCGATGGCGTCGGCGGCGTTTTCGCGCGCCGCGTCCATGATGTTCTGGATCGGCTGCTTGATGCCGAGGTTCACCACCTTGTAGCCGTTGTTGGTGAGGATGATGTCGACCAGGTTCTTGCCGATGTCGTGCACGTCGCCGCGCACGGTGGCGAGCACGATGGTGCCGCGCGCCGGGCCCTCAGCCTTCTCCATGTGCGGCTGCAGGTAGGCAACCGCGGCCTTCATGGTCTCGGCCGATTGCAGCACGAATGGCAGCTGCATCTTGCCCGCGCCGAACAGCTCGCCGACGACCTTCATGCCGTCAAGCAGGAACGTGTTGATGATCTCGAGCGGCTTGTGCTTGGTCATCGCCTCGGCGAGATCGACGTCCATGCCCTGGCGATCGCCGTCGATGATGCGCTGCTTCAGGCGCTCCTCGACATGCTCCGAGCGCGCCTTCTTGGTGCTCTCGACCTTGCGGTCGCCGAACAGCGCGATGAATGCCTGCAGCGGGTCCTTGCCATCCGCCCACCGGTCGTAGATGAGGTTGAGCGCAGCGTCCTTCTCCGCCTCAGGAATCTTGTGCAGGGGCATGATGCGCGCGACGTGCACGATGGCACCGGTCATGCCCCGCTTGAGAGCCTCGTCCAGGTAGACGGAGTTCAGGACGTGACGTGCGGCCGGGTTCAGGCCGAACGAGATGTTCGATAGGCCGAGCACGATCTGGCACTCGGGCATCTCCTTGGCGATCATCTCAATGCCGTTGAGCGTATCGAGGCCGAGCTTGCGGTCGTCGGTGTTGCCCGTGCAGATGGTGAACGTCAGCGGATCGAACATCAGGTCGTGCGGCGGCAGGCCGTGGGTGTTCACGGCGAAGTCGTAGAGCCGCTTGGCGATGGCGAGCTTGTGGTCCGCCGTCTTTGCCATGCCCTGCTCGTCGATGGTCAGAGCGATCACCGCCGAACCGAACTTCTTGGCGAGACGCAGACGCTTTGCCGCCGGCTCCTCGCCGTCCTCGAAGTTGATCGAGTTGATGATGGCCTTGCCGCCGTAGAGCGCGAGCGAGCCTTCCAGCACCGGCAATTCGGTGGAATCCACCACCAGCGGTGCGCGCACGGAGCCGCGCATGCGGCTGATGACCTCGCCCATTTCCTTGACTTCGTCGTGGCCGACGTAGGCGCAGCAGACGTCGAGGGCGTTTGAGCCCTCTTTCTCCTGCTCCTTGCCCATGGCGACGCAGCCGTCCCAATCCTTGGCGTCCTGCAGGTCGCGGAACTTTTTCGAGCCGTTGGCGTTGCAGCGCTCGCCGATCGACAGGTAGGAATTTTCCTGACGCAGTTCGACCTGGCCGTACAGCGAGGCGATGGAGGGCACGTAGTGAACCGTGCGCTTCACCGGCGTCGGCCGGTACTTGGCGCCGTTGCCACCCTGCCTGGCGCCGACGTTCTTCAGCATGTTGTCGAGCGCCGCGATGTGCGGACCGACGGTGCCGCAGCAGCCGCCGACCATCGACACGCCTTCCTCGACGACGAAGCGTTCCTGCCAGCGCGCGATCTCGTCGGGGCCGAGCGGATAGTGGGTCTTGCCTTCGATCAACTCGGGCAGGCCGGCGTTCGGCTGCACGGAGATGTGGCGGCGCCAGTTGCGCGAAAGGTAGCGCACGTGCTCCGACATCTCCTGCGGACCGGTGGCGCAGTTGAGACCCATCGAATCGGCGCCCATGGCATCGACGACCGTGGCGGCCGCGGCGATGTCGGCGCCGACCAGCAGGGTGCCGGTGGTTTCCACCGTCACCTGCACCAGAATCGGAACGTCCTGCTTGGCGGCCTCGCGCGCGCGCTTGGCGCCGTTGATCGCGGCCTTGATCTGCAACGGGTCCTGGCATGTCTCGACCAGGATCGCCGACGCACCGCCGGCGATCAGCCCGGCGCACTGGATGGTGAGCGCGTCCTCGAGGTCCTGGTACTGCACATGACCAAGTGTCGGCAGGCGGGTACCGGGGCCGACGGAGCCGATGACGAACCGCGTGCGGCCGTCGCCCTTGAACTGGTCGATCGCCTCCCAGGCAAGCTCGGCCGCGCGCCGGTTGATCTCGTGCGCTTCGTTCTCGAGCCCGAATTCAGCGAGCGTGATGGGCGAGCCGCCGAACGAGTTGGTCTGCACCATGTCGGAGCCGGCGGCGAGGTACGTGGCGTGGATGTCGCGCACGAGGTCGGGCCGACTCTTGTTCAGAATCTCGGTGCAGTTCTCTTGGCCAAGGTAGTCGCGCTGCAGGTCGAGGTTGCGCGCCTGCACCTGGGTACCCATCGCTCCATCGCAAAGAAGAACGCGCTGCGAGAGATGATCCAAAAATTTGCTCATGTGTGCCTACCGCGCGAAGAAGCGATGAGTCTGGGTTTCGGGGGCGCGCCGAAGGCGCGATGCGCCGTCGCAGAGCAGCACCCGCTGCGAACGATGATCGAGAAAACTGCTCATTGTGGCGTAGCGATTACGCTCCCCGGCCCAGGATGGTGATTGGACTACTGCGCGACGGCAGCCTTGGGTGCGGCATCGGCCGTTTCGGCGCGGGCCGGTCGCAAGCCAAGTATATGGCAGATGGCAAAGGTCAAGTCCGCCCGATTCAACGTGTAGAAGTGGAAGTGGCGCACACCCGCATCGCGCAGGTGTTGGCACTGGGCGAAGGCGATCGAGGCGGCGACCTGCTTGCGCGTCTCGGCGTCGTCGTCGAGGCCGTCGAAGGCATCGGCGAGCCACGGCGGAATACTGGCTCCGCAGGCCTTGGAGAACTGCGCGATCTTGGCGAAGTTCGTCACCGGCATGATGCCCGGCACGATCGGCACGTTGATGCCGGCCCGCCGCGCGCGCTCGACGAAGTCGAAGTAGCGCGCGTTGTCGAAGAAGAACTGCGTGATGGCGCGCGTGGCGCCGGCGTCAATCTTGCGCTTGAGGTTGTCGAGGTCGGCCTGGGCGCTCTTCGCCTCGGGGTGCACCTCGGGGTACGCGGCCGTGCTGATCTCGAAATCGGCGACGCGCTTCAGGCCGCCGATAAGGTCGGCCGCGAAAGCGTAGCCGCCGGGATACGGCTGGTACGTCGTCTGCCCCTCGGCCGGGTCGCCGCGCAGTGCCACGATGTGGCGGATGCCGGAATTCCAGTAGTCGCGCGCGACCTCGTCGACCTGCTCGCGCGTGGCACCGACGCACGTCAAGTGCGCGGCGCTGCGGATGCCGGTTTCGCCCTGGATGCGGCGCACGATGGCGTGGGTACGCTCGCGCGTGCTGCCGCCGGCGCCGTAGGTCACCGAAACGAACTTCGGCTGCAGCGGCTCCAGGCGTTTCACGCACTGCCAGAGCTGCTCCATCATCGCGTCGGTCTTCGGCGGGAAGAACTCGAACGAGACCTCGAGATTAGAGTCGTTGCGCGGCAATTGCTGGGGCGCGGGTGCGGTCATAGGCGTTCCGGCGCGTCCGCCGGCCAAATCGTTACGGTCAAAGGATTGCCCTTCAGGTCCACGGGCTCGGCAGGCTTGAGCCCGGCATTCTTGAACCAGCCGACCACCTCGTCGTGCGCGAAGCCGAGGCGCCGATGCGCGTGCTCCTCGCGCAACGACTCCAGCTGGTGCGGCGCGAAATCGACCACCGCGATGCGTCCGCCGGGCGCCAGCACGCGCGCCGCCTCGCGGATGGCGGCGGCGGGCTCGTCGGCGTAGTGCAGCACCTGGTGAAAGCTGATGGCGTCTACCGACTTCGGCGGCAGCGCCAAATGGTACATGTCGCCGTGACGCACCTGAAACTGGTTGCAGCCGGCTTCTTCCAGGCGGGCGCGCGCCAGCGCCAGCATCTCGCGCGACTGGTCGATGCCGATGCCCCGCTCCGCGTGGCCCTTGAACAGCTCGAGCACGCGGCCGGTGCCGGTGCCGACATCGAGGAACTGGTGAATGGTGCGGCCGGCAAAGGTCGCCACCAGCGCACGCTCGACTTCCGTCTCGGGCACGTGCAGCGAGCGGATGCGGTTCCAGTGCGCGGCGTTGGCGCGGAAGTATTCTTCCGCCCGCTGGGCACGCGCCCGCTTCACCTCGGCAAGGCCGTCGAGGTCACGCACCAGGATCGGGTCGTCCTGCGCCAGGAGGCCGGCCAGGGTGCGCGAAAGCTCCGGCGCATCGCCGCGCTCGGCGAGGCGGTAAAACGCCCAGGTGCCTTCCGGAAAGCGCTCGAGCAGGCCGGCATCGCACAACAGCTTCAGGTGGCGCGAGATGCGCGGCTGGCTTTGCCCCAGGATCTGGGTCAGCTCGGTCACGGTGAGCTCGTTCTGCGCGCACAGGGCGAGCAACCGCAGCCGGGTCGGCTCGCCCGCGGCGCGCAGGCCGGCCAACAAAGTCTCGGTTGCAACCCGTGCATTCATGGACGAGAGACATAAAGATATCTTTATGTTTTGTCGAGAGCAGGATTCGCTACCTGCGATGGCTGCGCCTTGGCTGGAGGCGTGTTGCACACGAGCAACTAGGGTGTTTCCTTCGCGCAAATCCGTGACGGGCGCTAATGGCAAACCCGCGGTCCCTGTGTTACGCACGCGATTAAGACCGTGCGACTGTCTTGCCACGGGACGGTGTCCGCGCCGAGTTGGAGGCTCAACTCATCGTGCGAAGCTGGGCAAGGGTATCCACGAAAGGGGCAACGGCCCCGTAACATTGGGCGATGTTAATGAGTCGGTATCTCGCGCTGGCCGCCGCCGGGTTCCTGGCGGCGTGTGCTTCTGTACCTGCCGATCCCATTGCTCGTGCGGCCTACGAGGAGGCAAACGACCCCCTCGAGCCCATGAACCGGGCCATCTTCGCGTTCAACGTGAAGGTCGATGAATACGCCCTGGAGCCGATGGCGCGGGCCTATCGCAAGGCACTGAACGAAACGGCGCGCGATGGCGTGCGCAACTTCCTGCACAACCTGAGCGCCCCGGTCACTTTCGCCAATGACATCCTGCAGGGCGAATTCGACCGCGCTGCGCAGACGTCGTGGGACTTCGTGATGAACACCACCGTCGGCCTCCTCGGCTTTGTGGACGTGACCGAGGGCTGGGAGCCGCACAAGGAAGACCTCGGCCAGACCTTGGCCGTTTGGGGTGTGGGCGACGGCGCCTACCTGGTGCTGCCCTTCTATGGCCCGTCGTCCCTGCGCGATGCGGCCGGCCTGTTCGGCGATCGCGTTTTCGACCCGGCCACCTACGCGCTGGACCCGACCGAGGGCGCCAACTTCTTTGCCACCCGGGCTGTCACGGACGCTGTCGATACCCGCGCCCGCACGCTGGAGGAGTTCAACGAGATCAAGCGTACCTCCTTCGATTTCTACGTGACCGCTCGAAGCCTTTTCCGGCAGGCACGCCGCAACCAGATTCGCAATGGCGCTCCGGCGCCGTTTGACGAAATCACCTTCAACTAGGCGGTAGGCAGATGCAGAACCTGGTGAAGATCGGCCCCAGCAGCCGCTGGATTGCCGGGGTCGCGGGTATGGCAACGGCCCTGTTCCTGTCCGTTGCACCGGCCGCGGCCGGCACGCGCGAAGCCGAAGCGTTCGTTAGGCAACGCGGCGCCGACGCCATCAAGGTGCTGTCGACGCCGGGCATCAACGACCAGCAGTACCTGCGCGAGTTCAACGATTTCGTCGACAAATCGTTCGACGTACCGGCGATGGCGCAGTTCGCGCTCGGCATCTATTGGCGCCAGGCCAACGAGCAGCAGCGCGCCGAGTACGTGAAGCTCTACAAGAACTATTTCGTCGGCACCTACGCCGCGCGCTTCCGCACGTTTTCTGGCGAGAACTTCGACGTGCTTGGCGCCCGCGCCATCAACGAGACCGAGAGCCTCGTGCAGAGCCGCATCGTGCGGCCGGGCCAGGCGCCGATCAACGTCGAGTGGCATGTGCGCGAGAACAGCCAGCCCAAGGTGGTCGACATGATCATCGAAGGACTGCGCCTTGGCGTCACCCTGCGCGACGAATTCTCGGGCGTCATCCAGTCGGGCGGCCTCGACGCGCTATTCAAGGCATTGCGCGAGCGCAACGCCAAGTTCGCGCTCGGCGCCTAGCGACGAACGGGGCGGCCGGCTCAGCCGGCCAGCCCGGCCGCGCCAATTACGCACGGGCCAATTACGCCCGGGCCAATCTACGCACGGGCCAGTACGCCCTGGCCAGTTACGCCCTGGTAAGCGGCTTGAACTTGATGCGGTGCGGCTGGTCGGCTTCAACGCCCAGGCGCCGCTTGCGATCTTCCTCGTACGCCTGGAAGTTGCCTTCGAACCATTCGACGTGACTGTCGCCCTCGAAGGCGAGGATGTGCGTCGCGATGCGGTCGAGGAACCAGCGGTCGTGGCTGATGACCATGACGCAGCCCGCGAAACTGGACAGCGAGTCCTCCAACGCGCGCAGCGTATCGACGTCGAGGTCGTTCGACGGCTCGTCGAGCAGCAGGAAGTTGGCGCCGGACTTCAGCATTTTGGCGAGGTGCACGCGGTTGCGCTCGCCGCCCGATAGCTGGCCGACCTTCTTCTGCTGATCGCCGCCTTTGAAGGCGAACTGGCCGACGAAGGCACGGCTCGGCATCTTGGTCTTGCCAAGTTCGATCTCGTCCTTGCCGCCGGAAATCTCCTGCCAGACCGTGTTGTTGGGCTCGAGCGAATCGCGCGACTGGTCGACGTAGCCCAGCACTACACTCTCGCCCACTTTAACCGAGCCGCTATCCGGCTTGTCCTGGCCGACGATCATGCGGAACAACGTGGTCTTGCCGGCGCCATTCGGCCCGATGACGCCGATGATGGCGCCGCGCGGCACGCGGAACGACAGGTCGTCGATCAGCAGGCGGTCCTTGAAGCCTTTGCTCAGGTGGCTGAAGTCGACAACATTCTCGCCGAGGCGCGGACCGGCGGGGATGACGATCTGCGCCTTGTCCATCTGCTTTTCGTTCTCGTCCGCCAGCAACGATTCGTAGGCGGTGACGCGCGCCTTGCTCTTGGCCTGGCGGGCTCTCGGCGATGCGCTGATCCAGTCGAGCTCGCGCGCGAGGGTGCGCTGGCGCGCTTCTTCCTTGCTCGCCTCCTGCTCCAGGCGCTTCTGCTTCTGCCGCAGCCAACCGGAGTAATTGCCCTCGAACGGGATTCCCTGGCCACGATCGAGCTCCAGGATCCAGCCGGCGACGTTGTCGAGGAAGTAGCGGTCATGGGTCACGGCCACCACCGTGCCCGTGTACTCGTGCAGGAAGCGCTCGAGCCACGCGACGGATTCCGCATCCAAATGGTTGGTCGGTTCGTCGAGCAGCAGCAAGTCCGGCTTCTGCAGCAGCAGGCGGCACAGTGCGACGCGGCGGCGCTCGCCGCCCGACAGCTTGGTGACGTCGGCATCGCCCGGCGGGCAGCGCAGCGCGTCCATGGCAATCTCGAGCGTGCGCTCGAGTTCCCAGCCGTTCACGGCGTCGATCTTTTCCTGCAGCTCGGCCTGCTCGGCGATGAGCGCATTCATCTCGTCGTCGGTCATCTCCTCGGCGAACTTGGCGCTGACCTCTTCGAAGCGATCGCGCAGCGCCTTCACCTCGGCCATGCCGTGCATGACGTTGCCGAGGACGGTCTCGTTGGGATCGAGCTCCGGCTCCTGGGCAAGGTAGCCGACGCGCGCGCCCTGGGCGGCCCAAGCCTCGCCCGTGAACTCCTTGTCCACCCCGGCCATAATCTTGAGCAGCGTCGACTTACCGGCGCCGTTGCCGCCCAGCACGCCGATCTTGGCGCCCGGCAGGAAGCTCAGCCAAATGTCCTTCAGGACCTGGCGGCCGCCCGGATAGGTCTTCTGCAGACCCTTCATGACGTAGACGTATTGGTAGGCGGCCACGGCGGCTCCTCGGCTCTCGTTCGTGCTTGGGGCGCAACGGTTAGCGGATGGGCCGGGGGATTGCAAACGGGCGTGGCGACGCCCGCCGGCGTTGCGACGCTCATGCGCCGTCCCCCTCCCGTCCGGGCTGGGCGTGCTAGGGTCCGCCCGCATGTCGCAGTCGGCTCGCCAAGCCCAAGACGCAGACTACCGCCCCGCCATTTCCAAGGGGGTGCGCCGGCTCGTGGCCAAGGCAACCGTTGGGCTCGACGGTCCCAAGCTCGACCGCCTGATGGCCGAACTGTTCCAGTTCGCCGAACAGACGTTCGCGGCGCTGGCCGCCAAGGATCCGCCCCGTCGCACCATCGCCTGCGGCGAAGGCTGCGCGCATTGCTGCCACTTCTACGTTCAGGTAACGCCCCTCGAGGCGGTGGGCATTGCCCGCGCGCTGCGCAAGAACCTGCCGCCCGATGCGCTGGCAGGATTGCGCCAGCGGCTTGCCCAGTCGTACGCGCGGGTTCGTGGCAAGGATGCCGCCGGGCGCATGGTCCTGGCGGAGCCTTGCCCGCTGCTGGAAGGCGGCCGGTGCTCGATCTACGCCGATCGGCCGTTCGTGTGCCGCGGCGCCAACTCCGCCGACGCAAGCGCTTGCCGCAGCGGTCTCGGCAATCCGGAAAGCGTGCCGGTTCCGATGTACGTGCACCAGCGCCAGGTGTACGGCGCGGTGGGCCAGGGTGCGGCCGATGGCCTGCGCGACGCTGGCATCCGCCCTCATCTGCTGGAACTGGTGAGCGCGCTGAAGATCGCGCTGGAGCACGAAGATCCGGTCGCCGCGTGGCGCAACGGTACGCTCGATTTCAGTCCGGCCGCCTGCGTCGAGGCTGCCAAGAAAGCGCGCCCCTAGCCCCTCGGGCGACGGCGCGCACCCCACAGCACGGTTCCGGTCCACACCACGACCATCGCCGCGCCGAGCAGCATCGCAATGTTGACCCACTGCACCGCGT
>CAIVPW010000086.1 GCA_903907895.1 uncultured Alphaproteobacteria bacterium | reverse complement strand
GAGCACCGTCGTCGAAGGCAAGTTCGACGAGGCGCTGGCCGAGCAGCGCGCCAAGCGCGCCGCGCGCGGCGCCAAGAGCACGAAGAAGCTCGGCCAGGCGACGCAGGTCGATACGCGCCCGGTCGACTTCGCCGAGACGCGTCTGCGCCGCGAGGAGCTGAGCCGCGACCTTCCGGTGCCGGTGCCGCCGTTCTTCGGCCCGCGCCTGATCGAGAAGGTCAACGTCAAGGCGCTGATGCCCTACCTGAACGAGACGATGCTGTTCCAGTTCCACTGGGGGTACCGGAAGCAGGGCAAGAAGAAGGACGAGTTCGACGCGTGGGCGCAAAAGGAATTGCGCCCCATCATCGCGCGCATCGCCGAGCAGTGCATCCGCGAGGAGATCCTGAAGCCGCAGGCGGTGTACGGCTACTGGCACGCTGCGGCCGAGGGCAACGACCTCATCCTGTTCGGCGAGAACAAGGCCGAAGTCGCGCGCTTCACGCTGCCGCGCCAGCGCGCGGAAGGCGGCCTGTGCATCGCCGACTTCGTCCGCGACGTGACCGCCAAGGAACGCGACGTCATCGGCCTGCAGCTGGTGACGGTGGGCCAACACGCGTCCGAAGTGGCGCGCGAGTGGTTCGCCAACGACCGCTACCAGGACTACCTCTACCTGCACGGCTTCGGTGTCGAGATCACCGAGGCGCTGGCGGAATACGTTCACAAGCGCATCCGCACCGACTTGGGCTTCGGCGCCGAAGACGCGCCCGAGATGTCCAACCTGCTGAAGCAGGGCTACCGCGGCAGCCGCTACTCCTTCGGCTACCCCGCGTGCCCGAACCTATCGGACCAGAAGAAGCTCCTGGAACTGCTGGGCGCCGAACGCATCGGCGTGTCGTTGGGCGAGGGCGACCAGCTGCACCCCGAGCAGAGCACGTCGGCGATCGTGATCCTGCATCCGCAGGCGAAGTACTTTTCAGTGTGACTCACGCAGCCCGAGTTGAATCCAGACTTGTGAAGTCCATCACATAATTTGGATTCCCCCAGTAGCGCGGCGTTCACCACGGAAATTCCTTGCCCGAATGGTGCCAGAACTTGCCGGAGTCCGCGGGCTTCAGTCCGTCCAGGATGGCGCGCAGGCGGCGCGCGCATTCCTCGGGCGTCAGCGATCCGCCTGGTCCGCCCATGTCGGTCTTCACCCAGCCTGGATTGAGTGCGACGGCGAGGATGCCGCGCGGTGCGAGGTCGAGCGCCAGCGAGCGCATGACCATCTGCAACGCCGACTTCGACGTGCGGTACGCGTAATACCCGCCCGAGCCGTTGTCGGCGATGCTGCCCATGCCGCTCGAGATGCCGGCCATGATCCTGCGCTGGCTGCGGCCGACGTTGTCCACGAACGCCTCGGCCATGCGCAGCGCCGCCATGGTGTTCACCTGGAACACCTCCATCCACGCGTCGTAGTCGGTGTGGCCGAAACGCGGGGATGGGTCGTACATGCCGGCGTTGTTCATGAGCACGTCGATCGGCTCGCCCTTCAGCTCGCGCGCGAGCGCTTTGATGGCGTCGCCATCGCCAACATCGAGCGCGTGCAGCGACACCGACGGCTGCTTCTTGGCCAGTGCCTGCAGTGCGCGCGCCTGCGCGGGGTCGCGGGCGGTGGCGAAGACGCGCCAGCCGTCGGCGGCATAGTTCTCGGCGAGCGCCAGGCCGATGCCGCGGTTGGAGCCGGTGATCAGGATGGAGGACATGGCCCGCAACCTAGCCTTCGCGCCGGT
>CAIVPW010000085.1 GCA_903907895.1 uncultured Alphaproteobacteria bacterium | reverse complement strand
TGGCACGCGAACGCGACGAGGCCGAGAAGCGCAAGACCGAAGAAGAAACGCGCAAGCGCGAGGAAGATGAAGCACGCCGCAAGGGCGAAGCGACTGCCGCGCGCAAGCTGACGGAACCCGAGGCGGCGACCCAGGCCGCCACCGAAGAGGCGCGCCGCGCTGCCGTCGCGCGCCCGCGCCGTCCCGAGATCGCGCCGCGCCGCATGCCCGGCCGCGCCAAGACCGAGCCGCGCGTCCGCACCGGCCGCCTGTCGCTCAACGAGCTGGAAGAGAACGAGCGCACGCGTTCGCTCGCCTCGGTGCGCCGCGCACGCGAGCGCGAGAAGCGTCAGCACGAATCAGTGGAGCAAAAGAAGGTCGTGCGTGACGTCGTCGTACCCGAGACCATCACGGTGCAAGAGCTCGCCAACCGCATGGCCGAGCGTTCCGTAGACGTGGTGAAGGCGCTCATGCGCATGGGCATGATGGTGACCGTCACCAACTCCATCGACGCCGACACGGCCGAACTGCTCGTCGCCGAATTCGGCCACCGCCTGAAGCGCGTGTCCGACTCCGACGTCGAAGTCGGTCTCTCCGGCGAAGCCGATGTACCGGAGGCGCAGATTGCGCGCGCGCCAGTCGTCACAGTCATGGGCCACGTCGACCACGGCAAGACCTCGCTGCTCGACTCCATCCGCAAGACGGATGTCGCGGCCGGCGAAGCGGGCGGCATCACCCAGCACATCGGCGCCTATCAGGTGTCGATGAGCTCGGGCAACAAGATCACCTTCCTCGACACGCCGGGCCACGAGGCGTTCACCGCCATGCGGGCCCGCGGCGCCAACGTCACCGACATCGTCGTGCTGGTGGTGGCGGCCGATGACGGCATCATGCCGCAAACGGTCGAAGCCATCCGCCATGCGCAGGCGGCCAAGGCGCCGATGATCGTCGCCATCAACAAGGTCGACCTGCCGGGCGCCAATCCGCGCAAGGTCCGCGAGGCGCTGCTGCAGCACGAAGTGGTCGTCGAAGAACTGGGCGGCGACACCATCGCCGTCGAAGTCTCGGCCAAGACGCGCCAGGGCCTCGACAAGCTCGAAGAAGCGATCCTGTTGCAGGCCGAACTGCTCGAGCTCAAGGCCAACCCCGACCGCATGGCGGAAGGTGCCGTGGTCGAGGCGAAGGTCGATGTGGGCCGCGGTCCCGTCGCCACCGTTCTGGTGCAGCGCGGCACGCTCAAGGTCGGCGACAACTTTGTCGCCGGCGGTGCCGTCGGCCGCGTCCGCGCCCTCATCAACGATCGCGGCCAGAAGGTCGAAGAGGCGGGCCCGTCGGTGCCGGTCGAAGTGCTCGGCCTCACCAGCGCGCCCGAAGCCGGCGACACGTTCCTGGTCGTGGAGAACGAAGCCCGCGCCCGCGAAGTCGCTGCCTATCGTCAGCGCCGCGGCCGCAGCATCCGCATCGGCGGCGAGCGCACGACGCTCGAGCAGATGTTCACCAAGATCAAGGACGGCGACGTCGCCGAGGTGCCGGTCGTCGTCAAGACCGACGTGCAAGGCTCGCTCGAGGCCCTCGTCGCCTCCGCCCGCAAGCTATCCACCTCCGAGGTGGCGGTGCGCGTCATCCACGGTGCGGTCGGCGCGATCAACGAGTCCGACGTGACGTTTGCCAAAGCGTCCGGCGCCGTGATCCTCGGCTTCAACGTGCGCGCGAATTCGCAGGCACGCGAGCTCGCCGCACGCGACGGCGTCGACATCCGCTACTACTCGATCATCTACGAGGTGCTCGAGGACTTGCGCTCGTGGCTCACCGGCAAGCTGTCGCCGACCATCAAGCAGACGCTGCTCGGCAACGCGCAGATCTTGGAAGTCTTCAACGTCTCCAAGGTCGGCAAGGTGGCGGGCTGCCGCGTGCTGGACGGTGTCATCCGTTCGGGTGCAAAGGTCCGCTTGCTGCGCGACAACGTCGTCATTCACGAAGGCAAGCTGTCGCAGCTCAAGCGCTTCAAGGACGACGTGTCCGAGGTGAAGGCCGGCATGGAGTGCGGCATGTCGCTCGATCGCTACCAGGACATGCAGGTCAACGACGTCATCGAGGCGTTCGAAGTCCAGGAAATCGCCCGCACCCTCTAATCGAATCTGCCGCCGCCATTGGGCGGCGGCAGTTCTCTCGCGGAGGCCATCATGGTCCGTCGCGCACCCCCAGGAACTGCGGACACCGCTTCGCCCAAGATGGGCCGAAGCGGTCCGAGCCAACGCCAGTTGCGCGTTGGCGAAGAGTTGCGGCACGCGCTCTCGGACGTGTTTGCGCGCGGCGAATTGCGCGATCCGGAACTACAAGGCCGTACGCTTACCGTGACGGAAGTGCGCGCCTCGCCCGACCTGCGCAACGCCACGGCCTACATCGTGCCGCTGGGCGCAGAGGCCGACGAGCAGCTGCTGCGTGCGCTGGCGCGCTCGGCGCCGTTCCTGCGCTCGCGCCTCGCCGAGATGGTCAATCTGCGCTTCAGCCCCAAGCTGTTCTTCGCCGTCGATCGCTCGTTCGAAGCGGCGCAGCGCATCGAAAAGGTGCTGCGCGCGCCCGAAGTCGCGCGCGATTTGCAGTCTTCGCCAGAGTCTCGGCCAGACCCCGGCGAGGACGATGACGCGCCGGCGTAAGGGGAATCCCGTCCACGGCTGGGTCGTGCTCGACAAACCGGCCGGTAAGACCTCGACCCAGGCACTCGGCGCCGTGCGGCGCCTCCTCAATGCCGACAAGGCCGGCCACGCCGGCACCCTCGATCCGCTTGCCACGGGCGTTCTGCCTCTGGCCTTCGGCGAGGCGACCAAGACCGTCCCCTTCGTGCAGGATGGCCGCAAGACCTACGCCTTCACCGTCGCCTGGGGCGAGGCACGCGACACCGGTGACGCCGCCGGCACGGTCACCGCGACCTCGGCCGTGCGCCCGGCCCGCGCCGCCATCGAGGCGGTCCTGCCCGGCTTCGTTGGGCAGATCAGCCAGGTTCCGCCGGCCTACTCGGCCATCAAGGTGGATGGCCAGCGCGCCTACGACCTCGCCCGCCAGGGCCAGGAGTTCGAGCTGGCTGCCCGTACCATCGTCATAGACCGGCTCGATTTGGTCGAAACGGGGCCGGATAGAGCCAGTTTCACGGTTGAATGCGGGAAGGGAACGTACGTTCGAGTCCTCGCCACCGACCTTGCCGCGAAGCTCGGAACGGTTGGCTACGTCTCGGCCCTGCGCCGCACCCGGGTCGGTCCGTGGACGGCCGCCCAAGCAATTTCCCTGGATAGGCTCGGCGAACTCGTGCTATCAGCCGCGCCGGAAGCGTACCTCCACCCGGTCGCAGCCGCGCTGGCCGACATCCCGGCACTGGCGCTGACTGACGCGGAGGCTCAACGCTTGAAGGCTGGCCAGGCCATTCGGGTTGCCACGTTCGATGGGCCACCCGGCGAGGTCTGTGCAATGGCCAATGGCCTTCCGATCGCGGTCGCACGGGTTTTGGACGGGGAAGTCCGGCCGGTGCGGGTGTTCAACTTGTAGCGCCCCGCGCGGAACGAACTCTTTTGGATTGAGGAGCCGATGTCGATCACTACCGAGCGCAAAGCCGCATTGATGGAAGAGTACGCCCGCAACAAGGGCGACACGGGTTCGCCCGAGGTGCAGGTCGCTATTCTGAGCGAGCGCATCAACAACCTGACCGAGCATTTCAAGACTCACGCGAAGGACACGCACTCGCGCCGTGGACTGATCAAGCTGATCAACACGCGCCGCAGTCTCCTCGACTACATGCGCCGTCGCGACAGCGGCCGTTACGAGCAGATCATCAAGTCGCTCGGAATCCGGAAGTAAGGCGTTGCCCCAGGGATTTCGGGGCTCGTCCGGTTGCACGTACTGATCACGGTTGCAGCGCCCGCGCGCGGGCGCACATCCGGCCGGGCCTTTTGGCCCGGCTAAACGCGTTTCAGCAGCCGGTGCTTTTGCACGGCGCTGAGGCGTCGCACGACCGCGCTGCAACGGCAGCGCGAGCCACTGGGCGCCCAATCGGTGGCGTCCCGAAAGCAAGACGGACGCGCGCATAGGGCGCGCGGGCCAGGGAAGGGAACGGCGCAATGTTTCAGGTGCACAAGAAGGAACTGATGTGGGCGGGGCGCAAGCTCACGCTGGAGACGGGCCGCATGGCACGTCAGGCGGACGCAGCGGTGCTGGCGACCTATGGCGAGACGTCGGTGCTGTGCACCGTCGTTGCGGCGAAGACGGTTCGCCCCGGCATCGATTTCTTTCCGCTCACGGTCAACTACCAGGAGCGCACCTACGCTGCCGGCAAGATCCCCGGCGGCTTCTTCAAGCGCGAAGGTCGTCCGGCCGAAAAAGAGACGCTGACTTCGCGCCTCATCGACCGTCCGATCCGCCCGCTGTTCGCCAAGGGCTTCCGCAATGACACGCAGGTCATCTGCACCGTGCTGAGCCACGATCTGCAGAATGATCCCGACGTCCTGGCGCTGGTCGGCACTTCGGCCGCGCTGACGCTGTCGGGCATTCCGTTCATGGGGCCGATCGCCGCCAGCCGTGTCGGCGTCATCAACGGCGAGTTCGTGCTGAACCCCACACGCGAGCAGATGGAAACCTCCGATCTCGACCTCGTCGTCGCCGGCACCGCCGAGCACGTGCTGATGGTCGAATCCGAGGCGAAGGAACTGACCGAGCAGAAGATGCTCGAGGCGGTGCTGTTCGGCCAACGCGGCTTCAAGCCGGTGATCGACGCGATCATCTCGCTCGCCGAAGCCGCGGCCAAGGAACCCTGGCCGCTCGAGAAGAAGAACGACGACGCGCTGGCCGCGCGCATCCGCACGATCGTCGCCGACGACCTGCGCTCTGCCTACGGCGAGAAGAAGAAGGACCTGC
>CAIVPW010000084.1 GCA_903907895.1 uncultured Alphaproteobacteria bacterium | reverse complement strand
TGGTGGTCTTGCCCGTGCCGTTGACGCCGACCATCAGCACGACGAAGGGCTTGTGACCGGACGTGGACAGCGGCTTCTCGACCGGCTGCAGCACCTTGGCGATCTCGTCCGCCATGGCCGCACGCGCTTCCGTGCCCTGCAGGGCCGCGGCAAAGGTGCGCTGGTTGGCGAGACGGGTTGCCACGCGGGCGGAGACGGTGACGCCGAGATCGGCGGCGAGCAGGCGTTCTTCCAACTCGTCGAGCGTGGTGGCGTCGACCTTGGCGCCGCCGAACACATCGGCGAGGCCCTGCCCCAGCGCATTGCTGGTGCGGCTGAGGCCGGCCTTGAGACGGCCGAGCCAGCCGCCACCGTTCGGAGGATTGGCGTCCGTCATGCGAGCGGACGTGCCGTCAGCTTTCCCCCGGTGGCGGCAAGCACGTGGGCGGGCACGATGGTGCCGGGTGCGAACGTGCCGCTGAGTTCGACGCTGGCGTAGTCTTCGGCATGGCCGCGCGTGACGCCCGCGTCGCTGCGCTCGGCCAGCACGTGCGCCTCACCGCCGATGCGGTTCTGCAGGTGCGCATCCAGCATGACGGCGCCGGCGCGGCGCAGGCGTTCGGCGCGCTCCTTGCGCAGGGCGGACGGCACCTGCGGCATGCGTGCAGCGGGCGTGCCGTGGCGCGCGGAGTATGGGAAGACGTGCAGGAACGCGAGGCCGCATTCCTCGACGAGGGCCAGCGTGTTCTCGAAAGCCGCATCGTCTTCGGTCGGAAAGCCGGCGATGAAGTCGGCGCCCAGCGCGATGTTCGGGCGCATCGCGCGGGCGCGCTCGCATGCCGCGATGGCGTCCGCACGCGAGTGGCGGCGCTTCATGCGCTTCAAAATCAGATCGTCGCCGGCCTGCAGCGAGAGGTGCAGGTGCGGCATGAGGCGCGGCTCGCCGGCGATCAGCGTCCACAGATCGTCGTCCATCTCGGCGACGTCGAGGGACGTGAGGCGCAGGCGCTTAAGCTCGGGCACGGCCGCGAGCAGGCGACGCGCGAGTGCGCCGAGCTTGGGCTGGCCGGGCAGATCGGCGCCGTAGGAGGTGACGTCGACGCCGGTGAGGACGACTTCGGCATAGCCGCTGGCGACCAGCGTGCGCACCTGGTCCACGACTGCACCCATCGGCACACTGCGCGAGTTGCCGCGACCGTAGGGGATGATGCAGAAGGTGCAGCGGTGATCGCAGCCGTTCTGCACCTGCACGAACGCGCGGGCGCGGCCTTCGATACCGTCGATCAGGTGGGCCGCGGTTTCGCGCACGTCCATGATGCCGGCAACGCGGACACGCTCGCCGTCGGGCAGGAGGCGCGCGGCATCCATCTTCTCGGTATTGCCGAGAATGAGATCGACTTCCGCCATGCCCGCAAACTGATCCGGATGGATCTGGGCGGCGCAGCCGGTGACGATGATCTTGGTGGTGGGCCGTTCGCGGCGCAGGCGGCGGATGGCCTGGCGCGCCTGACGCTCTGCCTCGCCGGTGACGGCGCAGGTATTGACGATGACCGCGTCAGCCAAGCCGGCCGTAACAGCGTTGCGGCGCAGGA
>CAIVPW010000083.1 GCA_903907895.1 uncultured Alphaproteobacteria bacterium | reverse complement strand
TCCGGGCCTTGCGAGATATGCAGCGACAGCGTCCTCCGGAGCTGCCTAGAATGAATCCACACACCAGGTACAGGGATATACCGATATGCGCAGACTTCTTGTCGCGACGCTCGCCCTTGCACTCCTTCCCGCTGCCGCCAGCGCCAAGGTCAGCCGCTACCTCACAGGCTCCGCGGCAGACGCGGCGCCCGCCGCGCTGTTCGGGCCGGTCTACAACTTTGGCGGCGGCGGAACGGACGTCGATGCCGCACTGCAGGCCATGATCGACCTCACGCGGGGCTGCACCACCTGCGGCACCAAGGTCGATGTCGTGATCCTGCGCGCCACCGGCTCGAACGGTTACAACGACTACATCTACGCCATGAACGGTGTGGATTCGGTGGAAAGCCTGGTCATCACGCGTCGCACCGACACCGCCTCCCCCGCACTGGCCGCCACGATCCGCGCGGCTGAAGTGGTGTTCTTTGCCGGCGGCGATCAATGCGATTACGTGACGCTCTTCAAGGGCACGCCGGTGGAAACCGCCGTGGAGTACGTGGTCGAGCAGAAGCACGGCGCGGTCGGCGGCACGAGCGCCGGGATGGCGATCCAGAGCCCCACGGTCTACGACGCCTGCGTGGCCAGCGTGACCTCGGCAGACATCCTCGCCAACCCCTACCACCGCGGCGCCACCTTCACCCGCGGCTTTTTCAGCTGGCCTTTCCTCAGCACCAGCATCACCGACCAGCACCTCGTGGCACGGGACCGCATGGGGCGTCTGATGGGTTTTCTCGCACGGCAGGTCAAGGACGGCTACGGCAGCCCGCAACTCGGCATCGCCGCGGACGAGCAGACCTCGATCGTGGTGGATGCCAACGGGCTGGCGCGGGTGTACGGCAATCCGGGTGCGCCCTCTGCCGCTTACTTCGTGCTTGCCGACCACCCGGTGAGCAGCACCGAACGGGTCGCGGCAAAGCAGGCGCTCAGCTACTTCAATTTCCGGATCTGGAAAGTGCCGCCGGGCGGCACCTTCGATCTGGCGAATCGCCCTTCTTCCGCAGGCGCTTACACGATATCCGTCAGCAACGGCGTGCTCTCGGGCAACCCCTACTGAGTGCGCCGCAACTCGGCACGGCGCGCGTCCGTGACGGGCGCGCCGCTCAGGTAATACTCGCGCAGGCCAAGCGCCACATCCCGCAGGTTGGCGCTCACGCCGCGGCCCATCGCGAGCCGCTCCAACAGGGCCCCGAACACGCCCCAGCGCAGGCTGTAAGAGAGCGTCAGCACCAGACGCGTGGTTGAGGGGCCCGCATCCTCCAGCCAGTAGCGGAAGCTGGCCTCGCGAAACGGCGCCACCATGCCCTGCTCCGCGCGGTGCAGACGGATCGCGAAACCCTGCCCCTCCGCCCACTCCGTGACCGTTTCATCCAGCCAGCGACCGCCGCCCTGGAACACACGGCGACTCGCACCCACGCCTTCCTTCAGTGCCGTTCTGATCTCGGTGCCGGTAAGCCCGGGCACGTAGTGGTGCGCCACCGACAGATCGCGCAGTTTCTGCCACGCGGCTTCGCGCGGCAGCGCCATCTCCAGTGAATGACTGTGCGAATACTCCATGGGGGCTTCCTCGTGTTCGGCGGAAATGGATGATGGCGCGGCTTACTGCCAGTCTTCGTAGGGGGACGTCGGCGCCAGATCGATGCCATGGGCATAACCCGGCACGCGGAGTTCCGTTCCCTGCCAGCCGAGATCCTCGCCACGCAGAACGCCCTGGTCAAAACGGTAGATGGGCGGTGCCTCGCCCGCCGTGGCGCGCGCATCGTGGTCGGCAGAGGCCGTGCGCACCGCTTCGTTGCGGGCACGCCAGGCGTCCATCGCCGCGGTGCCGAATCGCTTCTCCATCATGTGCCTGGCGACGTGCGGCGCCAGCAAGGTGGCGGTGGCGTTGTTGCCGCCGAAGCCTTTGGCATTCACCAGCGCCACATCGAGTTCGGTGGGGTCGCAGTCGCGGTGCTGGCGCAGGATGTCGAGGTGCGTCGCGTGTACGTCCGCGGCATTTGCCGGCGCGGTGAGAATGCCCGGCAACCAGCCGTGCGCCCAGGTGCCCAGACTCATCACGACCTGGTCGCCGGCCGCAGCGCCGATCGAGTGGCCCAGGAAGCTCTTGATCGCGCACACCGGCCAGTCACGGATACCGAAGAGGCGAGCGGTCTCGTCGAGGATGTGGGATTCGGTCACGCGATTCTGCGGCGTGCCGGTGCCGTGTGCGTGCACGAAGGAGCGGTGGCGCAGACCTTCCTCTCCCACGATGGCGCGCGCCAATGCTGCCGCGCGTGCGACTGTGAGGTAGTTCCCCACGCCCGGCGCGGAAATGGATTTCTTGAAGCCGTCGGCGTTCACGAAGACATCGGCCACCGCGGCGTGGATGCTCGCGCCCAGTTCGAGCGCGAGCTCGGCGTCCATCAGCACCACGAATTGCGCCGATTCGGCGATGGTGAAGCCGCAGTTCTCCGCGAAGGGACGGCAGGCCCGCGTGTGATCGGGTGTAGCGCCCGCGGGCAAGCCGTCCAGCGCGCGTAGGCCGTCATCGGTGGCGAGCGCGCCCATGGCGGCATAGCCCTCGATCACTTCCGGCGTGATTGGCGCCTCGGCGTTGCCGACCACGGCAACACGTGCACGGCCGGACTGTATGTCGGCGCAGGCAAGGCGCAGGTTGTACAGGAAAGAGGCGCAGGCACCCATGCTGGTGCCGGTGTTGCCCACGCTGCCCAGCACGTAGGCGTTGATGAAGTCGGCAGGCATCTCGGCGAAACCGAAGGGACACTGCTTGGAGCTCACGCGACGGCCCATGAAACGCGAGGCCACCATGCCACCGTTGCCGTTGGCGTCGAGCTGGCTCATGCCGCTGCCGGCGTAGACGCTGATGCGGTCCGGGCTCACATGCGCCAGCACTTTTTCCCACGCGATGCCGAGCGAACCGAGC
>CAIVPW010000082.1 GCA_903907895.1 uncultured Alphaproteobacteria bacterium | reverse complement strand
GAAAGCAGTAGTGGGGTTGATTTCGCGGCGATGGTGCATTCTCGCAACATGCGAGAGCGCACGGAATTCGAAAGACGTGCGCGCCGAGAGTCGACGCGCTAGCGCGGCAGCGTCTGCTGCATCGGCGCGAGCTTGCCCGTGAAGGTCTCGCCGTCGGGCATCATGGTGTCCTTGAAGATTGCATCGTGCAGGTTGGCGCCCAGAACGTTGGCCGCTTGCAGGCGCGCCTCGGTGAAGTCGGCACCCTTCAGCTTCGCTTCGGAAAGGTTGGCGCCGTAGAGATCCGCCTGGCGCAGATTGGCACCTTCGAGGTTGGCGCCGGTTAGATCGGCGTTGATCAGATCCGTCACTTCGAGATTCACGCCGCGCAGGTCCTGGTCGACCAGGTTGGCGTTGTTGAGCTTCGAACCACCGAGGTTGGCGCCCGTCAGGATGGCGCCGCCGAGGCGAATTTCCTGCAGGTCCGAGTCGATCAGGAAGGCGCCGGTCAGATTTACGCGCTGCATGCGTGCACGGCGCATCATGCCGTTTTCCATATAAACTTCGGTCATGTCGGCCAACGTGAGGTCGGTCAGATAAAGCGTGGCGAGATGCAGTTGCGCACCCCGAAGCTTTGCCTGGCGCATGCTGGCTGCGCTCATGTCGGCCTCGATCAGCGTTGCCTCCTCGAGGTTGGCACCGGCTAGGTTTGCCTCTGCCATCTGCGCTCCGCGCAGGTTGGCGCCGGCCAAGTTGGCGCCGGAGAGGTCGCGACGCGCGAGGTTCGCATCGCGCAGGTCGCACTTTGGGCAGTCTTTCGACTGGCCGCCTAGGAACGCTTCCTCGGCGGGAGAACGCTGCGGCGGCGCCGGCGTGGCGGGGGCCTGTGCGAGGACCGGGGTCGTCAGCACGCTGGCGGCCAACAAGGCGGCCAAACCAAGGGCACGCGCGAACATCATCGTCTCCTACGGAGTAGTGGGGCGCGTGGTGGGGACGACGGGCGCGGCGGGTGTGGGCAGCGGGACAGACAGCGCCCACACTTCCCAGCGTGTCGAGCTTTCCCACTCGCCGTCGGCAAAGTCGCCAAGCATCGTGACGCCGGTCTGCCCCGGCTTACGATAGAAATTGCGCCACACAACCATACGGCGGTCGTTGCGGTATACGGTTTCGCAGCGCTGCTTGATGTACGAATTTCCGATGGGCTGCTGACCGCGCTCCAGCGGGAGCGTTTCGCACACCCAGTTCAGCGGGTCGTAATGGTTGCGCACGACGACGGCCAGCATGTTGCTGATGCGTCGCTGCTCCAGGCGCGCGCGCGAGTCGGTAACGGACCGAAAGCCCTGCACTACGCCGGCGTCGTCGAACAGCACCGACATGACCACCGGATGCCCGGCGAGTTTTGTGCCGGTGTACTTGTCGAGCCAAAGTTGCTCGCCGACTTCCTCGAAGAACAGGTCGGCAAGGTGGTTGCCGACGTTGTCGTATTCGAACGCGACCTCAAAGAACCCCATCGCGTCCTTGCCGCACTCCTTGAAGTCGGTCCACGCCTTCAAGGGCTTGGTCGGCGGGCCGCCGTCCTTGCCGCAGGCGAAGCGCGCCAAGCCCGCGGGCATGGCGTCGGCTTTCAGGCCCAGCTTGAGGCCGCGGATTTCGCCGGTGAACGGGTCGGGCTCCTGCGCCCCGGCGGGAAGGCTGAAGCCCAGTGCAGCGGCCAGCAGCAGCGCGGCCGGAAAGGCGGCAAATGTACGTCGGAACGGAGTTCCCATACCCTTCCCTATCCTTAAACCGCGCGAGTCGCCAAGCCCCTCCCATTCACGACCGGGCTTGGGGCCCGGCCCAAAGAAGAAGGGGGAGGACTTTCGTCCTCCCCCTTCCCGCAGTAGCCCGCTCGACTAAGGGGATTAGCCGGGCAGTGCGAACACGAACAGGGTCGAACCCGAACGGCGGTAACGATCCGCTGCGTCGGGCGCCGCGTTCGCCGCAACTGCCGTGTTGGCAGCGGCGGAGGACGCGATCACGGCGATGTACTGCTTGCCGTTGAACGTGTACGTGATCGGCGACTGACGGCAACGAGCGCCCCACTTGAACGACCAGAGGTCGTTGCCGGTCCGCGGATCCATGGCGCGGAACGTACCGTTGTCGTTGCCGCACGACAGCAGGAGGTCACCGGCCGTAGCGCTGACGGGAACCTGGTTCGAGTAGCGGAAGTTGCGCGTCCACGCCGTCTTGTTGCCGGCGACGTCGATGGCGACGAACTGGCTCTCGTTTGGCGTGTTGGTCCCATCGACCAGCTTGTTCGGCAATCCGCCGGGCATGGTCACTGCAACGCGCAGCGTGTAGTTCTGGCCCGGCTTGTACTCGCCGGCAATCACGCGCTGGCAGCCACCGTTCAGGCTGTTCGAGAAGTACAGCATGCCGGTCTTCGGCGAGTAAGCGTCGTTGTCCCAGTTACGGGCGTTGGTGCCCGGGTAGTAGCACTCTTCGGTGCCCACCCAATCCGCCGGCTTGTTGGCGACACCCTGCATCGCTGGGGTGCTGATGTACTTCGAGCGGTCGGCCGCATTGGTCCAGAACGCCTTCTCGATGACGTAGTTCGGGCGGCCCGTCGTCTTGTTGACGTAGTTGCCCTGGGCGTCCTTCTTGATGAAGTCCTGGAACGTGTGCATGAACGGGGTGTTCAGGATTTCGCCCGTCGTGTTGTCCCACACGTAGAACAGGCCGTTGCGGGCAGCGTTGATCTGCACCTTCTTGCCGTTCAGCGTGATCAGCGGGTTCATGATCGGCTCGTCGAGGTCCCAATGGTCCTGCGGCGAGATGTTGTAGGCCCACACCAGTTCGCCGGTCGTTGCATCGCGCGTCATGCGGGAAGCGCAGTAGTTGCTCCTCCACAGCTCGAGACCGCCGTTGGCGTCGAGGTCGAACTTGCCCCACTCGCGGCGATAGTCCGGGTTCCACGGGCCGCAGTTGCCGGTGCCGTAGTTAAACAGGTTGGTCTCCGGATCGTACGTGAAGTAGCCCCACGTCGTGCCGCCGCCACGCTTCCACGAGTCGCCCCACCAGCTGTCGAGCGCGGGGTTCGGCTTCTTGTCGTCCGCGTAGAACGGCTTGAAGCGCGGGCCGATGCCGACCTCGTTGCTCGGGCCCATGTTGTACATGGTCCACATGTTGCGGCCGGTGTTGATGTCGTACGCCTGCACCTTGCCGCGGGCGCCGCCTTCACCACCTTCGTTGCCGCCGATGAACAGCTTGCCGATGACGATGTTGTTGCCGGCCATGCCCTCATAGCGGGTGATGTCGGTGCCAACCGTGCGCCACAGCTGCTCGCCCGACTTGGCGTCGAGGGCGATGTTCTGGCCATCCAGGGTCGAATAGAAGATCTTGCCTTCGGCGTAGTACAGACCACGCGTCTGCGCGCCGCAGCAGGTCTGCGCGGTGGCGAGAGCCACGTCCATCGTCGGACGGAATTCCCACTTGATCACGCCGTTCTTGGCGAG
>CAIVPW010000081.1 GCA_903907895.1 uncultured Alphaproteobacteria bacterium | reverse complement strand
CGCCCGGATGTAACGCTTGAGGGCAAATTCACGCGCGACGATTTCTTCGACGGCGATCTTCTTGTCCCAGCAGTCGCGGCAGTAGCGTTCTTCGCCGCGCGGCTCCGACACTTCCTTGGCCCCGCACAGCGCGCAGCCTTTTTTGTTCCCGATTGACTTACGCGACATATCCCACAAATTGTACTTCACCGACCGGGTGCCATGGTGCCAGAGTGCCGGGGTGCAGGTTCACATGATGCAACAGTCCGTATTCATCTTGCTGTGTTCGGCTGCGCTCGTGGCGCAGGCGCCGCCTCACCTGCCGCCTCTCGATCGGGCGCTGCCGCCAGCGGCGGAAGGGCATTACCAGGCCATGGCCACCCGGGTCGATGCCGAGGTGGCCATGGCGACGGTTCGCATGATGGCGCCTTTGTGGCGCCTGGCCGGCAACCCGGCATTCGAGCAGTCGCAGCAGTTCATGTTCGACCGTCTCGCCGGAGCCGGCATGACGCCGCGGTTCGAGACGTTTGCCAATTCAGGTGCCGGGTGGGAACAGCGCGTGGGCACCTTGCGGCTGGGCGGTCCGACCGGTGAGGTGCTGCTGTCGCGCGAAACGCATCGCGTGGCGCTGGCCATCAACTCGTTCAGCACGCCCGCCGGTGGTGCCTCGTTCAGGCTCGTGGATGCCGGCGCGGGTACCAACGCCGCCGCGTATGAAGGGAAGGACGTGAAGGGCGCGGTCGTCCTCGCCAGCGGTCCGATTGGCGGCGCGTGGCAGCAGGCGGTTCGCACCCGCGGCGCGGCCGGTGTGATCTCCACTGAGGTGGCGGATTACACCCGCCCCGGCGAGACCCCTGACGTGCTGCAGTGGGGCAATATCCCAATGGACGAATCGTTGAAGTCGTTTGGCTTCAAGGCGACACCGGGCGCGGGCCGCCGGTTGCGCGACGAGTTAGCCAAGGGGCCGGTGACGGTGCATGTCGAAGCCGACACCGTGTTTCACCGCGGCCGGAATCGCACTCTCGCTGTCGAGATCCCGGGCCGTTCGAAAGCCGGCGAACGGGTGATGCTCGTCGCCCACGTGCAGGAGCCTGGCGCCAACGACAACGCCAGCGGCTGCGGCACGCTGCTCGCGGCGGCGCTGGCCATGCACGACGCCGTGCGGCGCGGCGCCGTGCCGGCTCCCGAGCGGACCATCACCTTCTTGTGGGTGGACGAGATTCGCGGCAGCCAGCAATGGATCAATGACCATCCGGACGAAGCCAGGCAGGTGCTGGCGATGCTGTCGCTCGACATGACCGGCGAAGACACCGCCAAGACCGGCGGCACGTTCCTGATCGAGAAGGGGCCGGACCCGTCGGCCATCTGGGAACGTCCGTCAGACCCGCATTCGGAATGGGGCGCCGGCACGGTCGACCCGGCGTCGGTGCGGGGCAGCTTCCTGAACGACCTGCATCTGGCCGTGGCGCTGCGCCGCGCGCGCGACACGGGATGGGTGGTGCGCACGAATCCCTATGAAGGCGGCAGCGACCACACCGTGTTCACCAACGCGGGTGTGCCGGCCCTGCTCAACTGGCACTTCACCGATCGCTACTACCACACCAACCTGGACACGCTGGAGAAGACCAGTCCGGCCGAGATGCAGCACGTGGCCATCGTGGTGGCGACGACGGCGCTGTATCTCTCGTCGGCCGGCGCCGGCGAGGTTCAGCCAATGACGAGGTTAATGGCCGCCGCGCGTGATGCGCGGCTGGCGACGGAGATAGCGAACCACGCCACGCCCGAGATTCTCGAGGCGTGGCGCAAGTGGTACGGCGAAGCGATCGACAGTGTCGGACGCCTGCGCTAGCCTTTGTGGCTCGCGGCCGCTGCGGGCGCATACATCTCGGTGATGTACTGCTTGACCATGCGGCGGGTCGAGAAGCGCGGCATGTTCGAGCGCATCGACTCGCGAACCACCTGGATCCAGCGGCGCGGCAGCCCGCGCGCATCGCGGTCGTAGAACGCCGGGACGATCACGTTCTCGAGCAGTGAGTACAGCGACTCGGCGTCGGCCGCATCGGTTGCCGCCTGGTCGTCGGGATTGGTGTGGCTCTCGATCAGCCAGCCATTCTTGCCGTTGAAGCCTTCCGCCCACCAACCATCGCCGATGCTGAGGTGCGGCACGCCGTTGAGCGCCGCCTTCATGCCGCTGGTGCCGCTGGCCTCGAGCGGCTTGCGCGGGTTGTTCAGCCACACGTCGCAGCCGTGCACCAGGTAGTGGGCGAGGTGCATGTCGTAGTCGTCGATGAAGGCCAGCCGGCCGCCAAACTTCGGGTCCAGCGTGTGGCGGAAGACGTGCTGCAGATGATGCTTGGCCGGCTCATCCGCCGGGTGGGCCTTGCCGGCAAAGACGATCTGCACCGGGCCGTTGACGGCGTTGACAATCCGCGCCAGGCGGTCGACGTCGTGGAAGATCAGCTCGGGTCTCTTGTAGGCCGTGAAGCGGCGCGCGTAGCCAATGGTCAGCGCGTTGGGATCGAGCATGCTGCCGGCGGCGACAATACGCGAGGGGGAGACCTGCTCGCCGCTCCAGCGCGAGCGCATGCGCTCGCGGATGAACGAGAACAGGTCCGTCCGCATCTCCTGTCGCATCACCCAGATGTCGGCATCGGGGATGTCGAGCAGGCGGTCCCAGAGTTCCGGCTCGTCGACGTGATCCAGCCAGCCCGGCCCCAAGTGCTGGTTCAGCAGCTGGAACACCGAGCCCGCCATCCAGGTCGGCACGTGCACGCCGTTAGTGATGCTGCGGACGGGAATCTGATCGGCGGGCAGCTCGGGCCACATCGGCCGCCACATGGTGCGTGTCACCTCGCCGTGCAGGGCGCTGACGCCGTTGACGTGGGCGGCGGTCCGCAGTGCCAGCGCCGTCATGTTGAACTGCGATCCGCTGCCGTTGTCGTACTCGCCGAGTGCCAGGAAGCGCTGGCGGTGCTCGCCGATCTCGCCCCAGGAACCGGCGAGGTGCTTCTCGACCAGGTGAAAAGGAAACGCGTCGTGCCCGGCCGGTACCGGCGTGTGCGTCGTGAACACCGTCGACGCCTTGACGGTCGCGAGTGCCTCGTCGAACGAGTGGCCTTGTTCGATGCCCTCGCGAATGCGCTGCAGGGCCACGAAGGCCGCGTGGCCTTCGTTCAGGTGCCAGACGGTCGGAGTGACGCCAAGGGCGCGCAGCGCCCGGACACCGCCAATCCCGAGAATGATCTCTTGCTGGATGCGGGTTTCACGATCGCCACCATAGAGACGCGCGGACAGCTCGCGGTCCCACGGCGCGTTTTCGGGGAGGTCGGTGTCGAGCAGGAACAGCCGCACCTTGCCAAGCCTGACGCGCCAGACCGCGGCCAGCACGGTGCGATCGCCGAGCGGTATTGCCGTGAGGCACGGCTTCCCGTCCGGGGTGAGCGCCGCCTCGATCGGCGCCTCGGTCCAGCTGATTCGCTGGTAGCGCTCTTCCTGCCAGCCCTCGTTGCTCATGCGCTGCAGGAAGTAACCCTGTGGATACATGAAGCCGACGCCGACCAGCGGCACGCCGAGGTCCGCGGCTTCCTTGCAGTGATCGCCCGCCAGCACGCCGAGGCCGCCGGCGTAGATCGGCAGCGACTGGTGCAGCGCGAATTCCGCGGAGAAATACGCGATGCTGCCGCCGTCGAGCATCGCCTCGCGTTCCTTCCACCACGGGTGCGCCTGCGCGCGCGATTGGTCGAGGCCGAACAGGGCCTGATCGTAGGCGCTCAGGAACGCCGGATCGGCGGCGGCAGCCGCCAACTGAACGCCGGTGATGCTCTGGAGCATGCGAACCGGGTTGTGCGCGGTCGAGCGCCACAGCTCGTAGTCGAGGCGGCGGAACACCTCGCGGGCCCGCTTGTCCCAACTCCACCACAGGTCGAGGGCGAGTTCGTGCAGGCGATGGATGCGGTCCGGTAACGGCGCCGCCGACGAAAAACGTTCTTCAGACATTGATGGTCTCGTGGTCTGGTGATCGGGAGACTTGGCGATATCAGACGGCGCCCACCAGCTGGGCAAACCTGGCGAGGTCGATGTTGCCGCCCGACACCACCGCGACGACCTTGCCGGTGCCGGCGCGGCCGCTCATCGCCGCGGCAATGGCGCACCCGCCGGCGCCCTCGGCCACGACGTGCACGCGGTCGGCGGCGTAGCGCATGGCCGCCGCAATCTCGGCGAGCTCCATCACGATCGAGGCGTCAACCAGGTCCTTGAGCAGCGGCCACATTGTCGTCAGCACCGACTTGCCGCCGGCGCCGTCGACAAACGACGCGGTCCACGCGTCGAAGTAACTGGGTTCGCCTCTCTCGAGGGAGGTCGCGAGCGGTGAGGCGGTCGACGGCTCGGCCGCATAGATCTTGACCGAGGGCTTGCGCGCGCGCATCACCGAGCCAATACCGGACAGCAAGCCGCCGCCACCGAGCGAGGCGACCACGGCATCCACCTCCGGCAGGTCTTCGAGAATCTCGAGGCCCGCCGTGGCGTTGCCCGCAATGAAGTCATCGTCATCGAACGGGTGGACGAAGTGTCCACGCATGCGCGGTGACGCGTGCGCGACGACGGTTTGCCAGCATTCGTCGTAGCTGGCCTTGACGATGGTGGCGCCCATGCGTTCGATGGAGCGCAGCTTGGTCTCGGGTGCCGTGTCCATCACCATCACCGAGCAGGGCACGCCGGCTCGCCGGGCGGCAAAGGCCACCCCCTGCGCGGCGTTCCCGGCGCTCACCGTCCACACGCCGTCGCGCAGCTGATCGCCGGAGAGCTTGCGGACGGCATTCCAGGCGCCGCGAATCTTGAACGAGCCGATCGGCTG